>DASVWT010000167.1:0-32064 GCA_036393055.1 Steroidobacteraceae bacterium | reverse complement strand
AGCGTATCCGCCCAGCGGCGGCGCAGAGTCAACACGAATTCCAAGGCGGCGTGACTCTCGAGCGAGGATGTCATCTTGGCGCTCCTTGTATTGCGGGCGTACCGTTGGGCCATGACTCGACATCGACCTGGCCTTCGAGCTCCGCGACGGAACGGCGGTAGGCCCCAAATCCGAGCCAGACGAGCGCAATCGACGGCATCCCGATCAGGGCCGCTTCGATCGCAACGGCGTAGCGCAGCGCATCCGGGGTGCCGAGCAGGTCGGTGATCAGACCCACCAGCGGCGGCCCGATGAGCTGCGCGACGATGCTGATCACCAGATAGTAAATCGCGGTCGATTGGGCGCGGATCTGACCCGGCGCCAGCATCACCAGAGTCGCCGGACCCGCCGCGGTGGCCATGGCCTGTCCGAGCAGCGCCACGAACAGGGTCGCCAGCCCCAGCTGCACGCTCGGCATCAGCGGAAACGCGCAGTATGCAGGCACGCCGATGAGCAGACCGACGAAGAGCGCCCGCAGGGTCGCATCCCTGCGGCCCAGGGCCAGGTCGCGGTTGGTCAGATAGACGCCGAGCAGTGTCCCCACGGGCCCTGCGGTGAAGAGGATCACCCCGACCGCGATACCCACCTGGGCCACATTCCAATGCCACGTGCGGCCGAAAAGCGCGACATTCCACAACGCGAGGGCGCCCATCATCACATTGCAAGAGGATGCGACGAACAGCGTGCCGAAGGCGCGCCACCGCCGCAGGATATAAGCGACGCCCTCGGAGAAGGTCGGATTCGCTTCTGCGCCCGAGACCGTCCGTCCGTCCGGCGATCGCATCGCAACGCGGTCCCGGCGTTGTGGCTCCCGCACCGTCAGCATGAGCAGAGTCAGCAACAGACCCGGGGCGCCGACCAGCAAAAAGCACAGCCGCCACGATGAGATCCGGCCGAGCAGCGGCAACACGGCCGTGGGCAGCGACTCGATGTAATGGACCAACGGTCCGAAGAAGAGAAACGACGCGCCCGCGCCGAGGAATGCTCCGGACATGAAGAGGCTGACCGCGCGCGCCTGGCGCTCGCGGCCAAAGTAATCGCCGATCAGGGAAATCGACGTCGGCGCGACGGCCGCCTCGCCGAATCCCACGCCGAGGCGGGTCGCGAACAGGGGAACGAAGCCGCTCACCGCGGCGGCCGCGGCGGTCATGGAGCACCAGATCGCCACGCCAGCGGCCAGGATGGCGCGGCGGTTGACCCGATCTGCCAGCCAGCCGAGCGGAACGGCGAGCAGGACATAAAACACGACGAATGCCGGCCCGAGCAGCAGCCCGATCTGGAAGTCGCTCAGGTGTAGGTCCTGCTTGATGGGCCGGACGAGCAGGCTCGGCAGGAAGCGATCCAGGTAAGATACGATCTGCGTGAGCGTCAGCAGCCCGGCGACGTACCACGCGTAGCGGTTGGAGAAGGCGCGTGCCGCGGAACCCGTCATGCAGGGACCGGCTCCCTCGCGGCCGCCAGGCGCAAGCCCGCAATGATGCAGCTCGCCAGCCGATACTCGCATGCGCGTGCGGGGCCGGTCGCCGTGTGCTGCAGATCGCGCAGCAGCTCGCGGCGACGTTGTGGATCGGTCTCCAGGCTCGGCATGCCCGCCCCCTCAGCAGGATCGCTTCGGCCCCCTGCCTCAGTCGGCGGGTCCGGCGGCAGCGCCGGACAGATCGGGTGGATCGCGGTGCCGTCGGCCCACTGTGCGCAGGATGTTGGCCAACATGCGCCGGCGCATCCCGGCGAGCTCCGCTTGTTCTTCGGGCGATAGAGTATGCCCCTCGACAGCGGAGCCCAGGGGCAGCCCAAGGCGCGCGGCCTCTTTTTCGACGATGTAGAGACGCTCGCGCACGGCCCACACCTCGGCCGCGAGCTCCAGCACCATGGTAACCAGATGATCCACCGATTCCGTCTCGAAGAAGCGCTGGCGGGGACCGGACGTATCGAGCGGCGAGCCGGTCATGGGCGATTCCAGGCGCCAAAGCCGAACCACTGCACCCCCGAGCTCAGCCGGCCGGTCTGCTGGCCGATCGCGGGCGGCGCGCGCACCGCGGCCACGAACTCCGGTTCAGTCATGTAGGAATACTGCGGGACCACGAACTGGAAGTAGCTTTCGCGCGCAAATCCGCCAGCCGCCACCAGAGCCTGCGGCGCCTGATCCCGGTACGCGCGGTAGAAGGGCTCCTCGTTGTAATAACAGTCCCAGTCGAGATAGAACTGATCGTAGGGGGTGAGCTCCAGGTTGGGAGGCAGCTCCATGTTGAGAAGCAGACCGCCCGGTCGCAGCACACGGCGCGCCTCCGAGAAGAATCGCTGGATGTCCTCGACCGGCAGCTCGTGCAGAAACATCGAGCTGAAGACGACATCGAACGAGGCATCCGGGTAGGCGAGCCGGGTGGCGTTCATCTGGCGGAAATGGACGGGCACACCGAGGCTTCGCGCCCTGCGATGGCCGTACTCCAGCACCGCCGCGGAAACGTCGATCGCGTGCACTTCCGCTTCCGGAAAGGTCAGCGCCCAGGGCAGGGAATTGTGTCCCACTGTTGCGCCGCAATCGAGGATGCGCCCCGGATGAAAGTCCGTGAACCGGTGCTTCACGTAATTCGCCATCGAGAGGCCGATGTCGTCCTGGTTCCTGCCCATCATGCCGGCCGCGAATACGGCGAGGCCGCGGTCGTAAACCGCCCCGGCCAGAGCCGAAGTATCGGGCGCATAACCGCCGGGCATCAGGTGGATCTCGAAGTCGGCGACGTTCGCCGGAAGCGGCAGCGAGTCGTCGAGAGTCAGAGTGCCCGCACGCGCTTCGGGCGTGCCTGATGCCGCGTTCTCGAGGTCCGCGAGACCGGTCCTGGCGTCCGGAATCACCGAGCGCCAGACCATCTCCTGGGCGTTGACCCGTATCGAGCTATAGAGCTTGAAGGCGGCGCTGCTCTGCATGGCCGCGTGGACCTCGTCCTGCGTGCGCGGCGGGCGGCCGTGCGCCCGCTCGAAGGCCGGCTCGACTTCCGACTCGTATGCGTGCCGCATCGCGGCGGCGAGATCGTCGAGAACGTAGCCGCGCAAAGCGGCGACGAATGACTGCCGGGACATCAGCGCGCGCGCATCTGTCGTCGAAGGGTCGGGCTCGAGATTTGCGGCCATGGGTGACTCCTCAGGCGTAAGGACGATGGAGATAACGGCCCTGCGGCGGCCCGACGACCGCGCCGTTCTCATAGATACAGCTCCCGCGCAGGTATGTCGCCACGACCTTGCCCGACAGCTCCAGGCCTTCGAACGGCGTGTAACCCTGCCGCGACTCGGATTCCGCGGCGCGCACGACGAAGGATTTGTCGGGATCGACCAGCACCAGGTCGGCGTCGAATCCCGCGGCGATGTCTCCCTTGCGCAGCAGGCCAAAGCGCTGCGCGGGGTTCCACGAGGTCAGCTCGGCGACGCGATTGTAGGAAAGGCCGCGGCGGCGCCCCTCGCTCAGGAGAGCGGAGAGCAGATACTCCGTGCCGCCGAAGCCGGATTTGGCGAGGAAGACGTCGTCGGGCCTGCCGCCATCGACCTTCATCTCGTGGCGGCAGCAGGCATGGTCGCTGCAGACCCAGTCGATGTTTCCCTCGAGCAGGGTCTGCCAGAGGTACTCGACGTCCTCCCGCGAGCGGATCGGAGGATTCACCTTCGCGAGGACGCCGGTCCCGACGTCGTAGTCGATGCACAGATGCGCGATGGTCACTTCCCGCCGAAAATCGATGTGCGGAAATGCCTTCTGCATGGTGAGCGCCGCTTCCACCGCCTTGCGCGAGGACAGGTGCAGGAGATTGATGTTGAGGCACCGGGTCTCGTGCGCGAGATAAGAGGCGATCGTGACCGCGAGTCCCTCGGAGTGGGGCGGCCGCGCCGCGCTGTAGGCCCTCAGACCCGTCAGCTTGCCCTCCTGCTGCACCAGCCTGGTGTAAGCGGCCATGATCTCGGCGGTCTCGCAGTGCAGGCTGAGGCTGATATAGCGGCTGCGGTCGGGATACTTCGCGGCCGCACGTTCAACACCCCGCATGACGAACTCGAAGTGCGCCAGGTCGTATTTCTCTTGCGGCCCGATCATCAGGAACTCGTGCTGATGCCCGGAGGCGCCATGCAGGCCGTAGCCACCGTAGAACATGAAGATCTTGAAGGAGGTGACGCCGTACTTGGCGATCAGCAGGTCGATCTCGCCGATCTGGCCGGTATCGAGCGGCGCGAGATGGTAGGCGTAGTCCACGTGGAAGCGGCCTTCCGAGATGTCGAGCACTTCCGGGAAGAACTCGGCATACGGGCCGCCCTTGTTGAGGTAGTACTGGCCCGAGCGGAAATAATTGAGGCTCGAGGTCACGCCGCCCTGCGCGGCGGCACGGCTTTCGGTCACGGCATCCTCGGCGAGCGGGCTGTAGATGCCCGTATGCATGTGCGCATCGACCAGGCCCGGGAAGCCGAGCATGCCGCGCGCGTCGGTGACTCGAGCCGCCGAGGCCGGATCGAGCGCTGCGCCGATGGCGGCGAATCTGCCGTCGTTGATCGCAATGTCCTGCAGGGGCACGGAGCCGGCATTCGGACGCACCACGCGCACGTTGCGCACCAGGAGATCGTATTTCTCGCCCGCCATCCAGCCCTCCTCGAAATGACCTAATCATATACCATTTCGACGCGGCGGAAACAAAGCCCGACGGACGGTGCGGATGCGGGACCCATGCCGGCCTCGCTGCGCGGCCGGTGCTGTCTTACAATTGCGCCGGGGATCGGTACCGCTCCCGCGGGGGTGTCGGGCGCGATCCGCCCGGTCCACTTCGGGAGCCGCCGCAAAGGCGAACTATGCAAGCAAGCAACAAGCGCGCCGCAATCGACAGGTCGGCGGCCATTCCCCTGTATCACCAGATCTTCCTGCAGCTGCGCGATGAGATCCTCTCCGGACAGCGCGCCCACGGCTCGATCATCGGCACCGAGAAAGAGGTCTCGCTGACCTGCGGCGTCTCGCGCATCACGGCGCGGCGCGCGTTGGCGGAGCTGGCCCAACATCACTTCGTGGCGCGCAAGCGCCGCGTCGGCACGACCGTGATCTACCGCCCGCCGGCCAAGCCGATCGAGGCGAACATGGATCAGGCGGTGGACTCGCTCCTGGAGTTCGGCCGCCTGACCAAAGTCCGTGTCCTGGAAGTGCAGCAGGAGCCGGCGAGCGCAGGGGTGGCCGAGCTGATGGGCCTCGCGCCGGGCGAGGGGGTGGTACGCGCCGTGCGGGTGCGTTATCTCGATCGCGAGCCCCTGGGCTACGTCCTAAGTTACGTGCCGGCTGCGCTGGCGCCGTACATCACCCGCGAGGGGCTCGCGCACAAGCCCGTTCTGAAGCTCATCAAGAATGCCGGATACCGACTCGGCAAGGCTTCGCAGACGGTTGCGGCCATGCTTGCCGATCCGGTGCTCTGCCGCTATCTCGATGTGGAGCCGCGCTCGGCCATCCTGCGCATCACGCGCTCGGTGTTCGATCAGCGCGGCAAACCCCTGCTGCTCACCATCGCCCATTACCGCTCCGACCGCTACCAGCTGCGGCTCGACTTGCAGCACGGAGCCGTCTAAATGTTATAGTAATAGGATAATTCAGCGGAGCTCTCTCCGGGAGGCGCAGCGATGTCGACACCGCAACCGTCGGCGCAAGGACCGCAGCCGGGTACCGAGAGTACCTGGTTTCTGGCGCCCGAGGTCGAGCGCGTGCTCGCCGTCTCCATGGCGGTTGCGCAGGAGCTCGCCGTAGCACGGGCCCGGATCGACACGCTGGAGCGTCTGCTGGAGCGTAAGGGCGTGCTCGCGCGCTCGGAGCTCGAGGCCTTCGAGCCCGATGCCGCGGACACGGCTGAGCGGGGGCAGTGGAACCGGGAATACGTCGCCCGCGTGCTGCGCGTCCTGCAGCCGGAGCCGATATCGAAGTGAAGATGCTCCGCTGCGCCACGCTCAGCGTCGGCGATCCCGACGCCTCTGCCCAACGCTACGTACGCTGGCTGGATTACCGGATCGTCGAGGAAGGCCGGGTCGAGCCGGATCTGGCGGCGGGCTGGGGAGCGCCCGCCATGGCGGGCCGCCGCTATCTCGTGCTCGCACCTTCTTCGGGTGCCGAGGTCTTCCTGCGCCTGGTTGCGTGCGATCCCATCCCGGGCTACCTGCCCCTGCGCACCTACGGCTGGGCGGCCATCGAGATTTGCGTCGCGGACGTCCTCGCCGTCGACCAGAGGCTGCGAGACTCGCCATTCGAGATCATCGGGCCGCCGCGGCCGCTGGAGGGATTGCCCGCCATCTTCCCCATGCAGGTGCAGGGTCCGGACCAGGAGATCGTTTATCTGACACAGATACTCGATGACCTGCCGATGTATGACCTGCCGCGCGCCGCGTCCCTGGTCGACTCGATGTTCATCGCGGTGCTCGCGTGCTCAGATCTCGACGGCTCGCTGCGCTGGTTCGAGCGGCAGCTGCGGCTCGCGCTCGGGCGGAAGATGGACATCCCCTACACCATGCTGGCCGATGCTTTCGGTCTGCCAGCCTCGGACTTGTACACGATCGCGACGATCTCCCACGGACGCGACGTCTTCCTGGAGCTCGACCAGTACCCTCGCGGCGCGTCGCCGCGTCCGATGCGGCCGGGCGAATTGCCGCCGGGCGCCGGTCTGGTGACGCTGGCGCATCCGGAGTTCCACCTCCTCGAAGGGCGCTGGATTGCGGCGCCGTGCCGGCAGGCGGGGATCGTGTATGGCGGCAGGCGCGCCGGCACGATGCGGGCGCCGGATGGAACGTTGATCGAGTTGATGGAGACTTGACGGTCGGCGGATCAATCCGGGGCCGGCGCGACGAGCTCGATGAGCTCGCCTGCCGCGCCGCGCAGACACGCGCAGCAGCCGCCGATGCCGGGAAGGTCGCCGGGCTGCAGCGCAGTGACGCGGCGGCCTGCAAGAGATCGGACATCGAACGTGACCATTGCCATGCCGGGTGGCAGCCTTCCGGGTCCGCACGCGCGCGCCCGCGCGCCGGGCGGATACTGATCGAGCTCTATCAGCGTCCCGTGAGGCAGCCGGACGAGCCCGTGCCGATGAAGCGTCCCGGGTGGCAGCCCATGCGCTCTGGAGATCACCGCGACGGGTGTCGCAACCGGTGCATCCAGGGCGTTTGCGAACTCGCGGTAGGGGCCGAAGAGCTCATCGGCATCCGACCCGGCGGCAACCACGATGAACACCCGGCCGACGAAGGAACGCGCCGCGGCCAGGCTCAGGCCCGAGCCGGCTCCGACCTCGGTGAAGTAACAGCACTCCCCCGCCGGTCCGATCGCCTGCATGGCACGGATCATCGGAAAGCGGGTGAGCCCCGTCGGCAGACCGATGATCTGGAAGGGGCTTTGCTCGAGGCGCCGCGCCAGCGCATCGACATCCTGCACCACGAACTCGGTTGCATTCCAGCCGTGAGTCCTCAGGGCCGCCCAGGAGCCGCCCCGCGAGTCTTCGACGAACCGCAGAAAGACCGGCTCGCCGCTTGCGGGTCCGAGCAGCAACATCCGCAGGCCGGCAACTTCCGCCGCGCCCCATGCCCGCGCGAGGTGCGCACCGACCCGGCCCCGGGCCGCCACGTTGTATCCCAGGTGATCCACATAAGCGCGCTCGATCGCCCGCAGGTCCGGTACGGTGTAGGTAACCGCACGGATTGCACCGAGTACCTGCCTGTCGCTTCGGCTCGCGGTCCGGGCCAAACTCATTCCCAACGCAGGTGAGCCATGGACATGCATCGTAGCAAGCCTCACGAAATGTTGGCGCGTCAGACATCCGAGGACGTGGCGCGTGCGCAATTCATCGTGGCACTGAAGCGCCACCTGCGCGGGATCACCCGGGATCACGCGGCGCGGTACGAGCGCGATATCGAGCCGCGCTTCCGGGCGCGGCACGGGCGCAGTCCGGAGACAGCCGACGAGGTAGGCGATGCGATGGCCGGCGAAGCCGACCATCGGCTGTGGAGCACGCTGACCCGCGGCGCGCAGGCAATGATGTGGAGTGCCGTGAAGGACACCATCGCGCGCGACATGCCGCGAATGCTCGAGGCGGCATACCGGTTGCGGCGGGGACAGCCGGCGCAGCCGGGGCGCCCCCTGGGATCGCTGAGGCTCGATCCCGGGCTCGCGCCGCCGCCCGACCTGTTGGTCACAAACATTCACTGCCAGCCGGGGGGGTATTTGCGCGACCGAGGCGGGGAAGACATCACGGCCGGGGCGCTGTACGAGAGCGGCGGGAATCTCTATTCCTCGGGCGTCGGCATCGGTGGGCGTGACAGCAAGGCGGGTGCGGTGATCCGGCATCTGGCGGAGCGCTTCCCAAACGTACGGCCGCGGCGGATCCTCGACCTCGGGTGCGCGGCCGGCGGTGCCTCGGTCGGTTATGCGGCAACATTCCCCGAGGCCGAAGTGCATGCCGTCGATGCAGGGCCTGCGATCCTCCGTTATGCGCACGCGCGCGCCGAGGCTCTGGGCGTCGCCGTGCACTTCCACCAGATGGATGTCCGCCGTCTCGGGTTTCCCGGCGGCAGCTTCGACCTGGTCGTCTCGCACAATCTCATGCACGAGGTTTCCCGTGACACGCTGGCGCGGATGCTGGCGGAATCGCACCGGCTGCTGCGGCCGGGCGGCCTCGCAGTCCACCAGGACGTGCCGATTCGCGGGTACCGCACGCCTTTCGAGCGCTATCTGTTCGCCTGGGAGACCCGTTACAACAACGAGCCGTTCTGGCAGGTATTCGCCGACGCCGATGTGACGCAGCTGCTGCGCGCGGCCGGATTCGCCGCCCACTCGATCATCGAGACCGAGCTGCCCAAGCTCGATGGTCCCGGCGCGTGGTACGTCGCGACGGCCGCAAGGTCCGCCGAATCCTGACCGGCCTGCAACTGCACGCAAGCGCATGCCTCGATCACGTGCGCTCCAGAGCGATGAGCTCGTACCAGGTGAGCATGTGTCCCTCCACGCCTCCCTGCAGCATCACGGCATCCGCATCGTCGGTGATCCAAAGCTCGTACGGCGGATGCCGGCTCGTGAAGCCGCCGGCGCCCGAGTCCAGATACTGAAAGTGGCGCGCGGCGAAGCGGCCCGCCTGGACCTGAATCTCCTCGCGGCCCACGTAGCGCGCCTCGATATTCACCTCGGCGAGCAGCGGCGGTGAGGCTCCGCGAAGGTCGGGCGAGGGCACCCGCAGGTGCAGCCGGCGGGTCTGTTCCGGCGTCCACGCGAAATGCGACAGCAAATAGCCGTCCGCGACCACCGGATGCGTTCCGAAGCCATCGAGCGGCTGCGTGAGCTCCATGCGCTGCGATACCCGCCCCATGGAAGGCGCGTACGACTCGCATTCGATGTACTGCGGAGTGAAGCGAAACCAGCCGGACCCCATGAACCGGTCGCCGACGGTGAGGCGAACGTGGCAGTCCATCGGCCGGTGCGCCTCGTCCAGCGAGTAGATGATGTCGCGCAGGACCGTCGGCTCGGGCTCTTCGATCTCCACATACGCGCGCAGCGTCGTCTTGCCGTCATGGTGGTGAGTGAAGTTGAAGTGCTCGATGCCGCGGCGCTGGCCGAAGCGCTCGGGCTTCCTCGAGGTGTAGAGGATCGTGCCGCGGACGTTGCGATGTCTCACGCTGACCGTTCTCCCGCTGTGGGGACAATTGACCTAAGACTATAGCATTTTAGACGGCTCACGTCCTGCCGGTGCGGCCCAGGTAGGCTTCGGCCTCTTCGGCGGAAATGACATCGGCGTAACGGCGCGAGATATCGCGGAGATTGGCCTCGTGCGGCTCCCGCGCGGCATCGCCGCAGCAATCCTCGGCGACGAGCACGCGAAAGCCGTACGAGAAGGCATCGACGACCGATGCACGTACGCAGCCGCTCGTGGTGCATCCGGTCACGATGACCGTATCGACGCCCTGCTTGGTGAGGAAGGCCATGAGGGGGGTGAGAAAGAATATGGACGGCGCGCCCTTGCAGAATGTGAAATCGTAGTGCGCGTCGTGGACGCGGGGGTCGAGGGCGAGGGAGGGGTGGCCATGCAGGAACTGCTCGCGCACCGGCTGCACCTTCCAATGAGGCATGTCGGCCGCGCTTTGATAGGCGGTGTAGCACTTGGCGATCGGGATCTGAAGCTTCCGGGCCGCACGCAGCAGCTCGCCGGTGCGCTCGGTTGCCGCGTGCACCATCGGCAGATTGCCGAGCGGGTAGCGAGCATCGGTAAATGCGAGCTGCAGATCCACCACCAGAATGGCGGGGCGCTGACCGCGGCCGACGCTCGCTGAGGCGTCATACCCGGCAGCGGCGTAGGCATCGCCAGATGCGGCGGAGCTGCCGCCGGGCGCTGTTGGAACGGAAGGAGTGTCTGGCATGCGGCGCTCTCCCCACATCAAGCTACGCGGCGCGGCTTCTGCGCCCGCGGCGGCTGCTGTCGGCGATTGAACCGCGGTTGTTCGGGTGGCGGCAGGCCGGTTTCCGCCAGACAACGGGCCTTGAGCTCCTCCATGGAATCGAAGCCGCGATCGAAGAGCTTGAGCGCTTTGCGTTCGCGCGCCATGCGGGCGCGCAGCTGCCCAGTCGCCTCGGCGTCGGCCGTGCCGTCGGCGGCTATCACGACGCCGTAGCGGCGCGCGCCCTCGCACGTGACGAGCCCGGCCTCGAAGTCGAACACCACCTTCGCCACTTCCCGCTCGAGCGGGTCGCCCCAGCCGCCGCCGCCCCAGGTCTCGGCGAGCAGCAGATCGCCGGCTGCCACCTGGATCCGGTCGCACTTGGAGGGCAGCGTCTCCTGGGTTCCATCCGCGCGCTCGAGAATCTTGCGGCTGCGCTTGCCCGGCAGCCCGCCGTTGACGCCCCAGGGATAGGTGAGCCAACGGTCATCGTGGATCGAGATCTCTCCGGGCTCGAGGAATCGATAGCCGATCCGCAGGCCGTTGCCACCGCGATTCCTGCCGGGGCCGCCGCTGTCGGCGATGGTCTCGTAGCTCTCGATGCGCAGCGGAAAGTAGCTCTCCAGGAACTCGTTCGGGACATTGGTAAAGGACGGCCAGAGAGAATGGCCGTCGGGACCATCGCCGAAGGGCTTGCCCGGTATGCCGCCGAAGGTGATCTGGTAGAGCTGGAACCACTCGCCGCTCGAGCGGTAGCCGGAGTACATGAAATGTGGGCTGTCGGAGAAGCCGGCGGCGCACATGAATGCGGGGTTGCCCTGGCCGAGCAGACCGCCGAGGACATCGAAGATCCGGCCGAGGGCGTGGGTACGGCAGGAGAGGGCGGCGGGCTTCAGCGGCTTGAGCAGCGTCCCCGGTGGAATGCGCACCTCCATGAGGTCGTAGAACCCGTCGTTGAAGAGAATCTGCGGGTCGAACACCATGATCATGTAGACGCCGGCGAACATCTTGAACATTTCCTCATTCAGCAGGAAATTGATCGAGCTGATCGATTGCGGGTCGGTGCCGGTGAAATCGAAGATGCACAAGTCCCCCTCGCGCCACATGGAGCAGGCGATCTTGTACGGTCCCATCCCCATGCCGTCGTCGCAGACGTAGTCCTCGAAGTACTGCTTCTTTTCCGGCACGGTGCGCCGGATCAGCTCGCGCATCGCGAGCCGGTTGCGCTCCAGCATCGCCTCCATCGCGCAGTAGAAGACGTCATCCCCGAAACGGGCGGAGATCTCCACGCAGCGCAATGCCGCGGTCTTCAGCGCCGCCACGATGGCGTTGAAATCCGAGCGGTTCCAGGTGGGCAGGCGGCAATTGTGCAGGATGATGCGCAGCACGTCTTCCTGCAGCTCGCCGCGCCTGTGGATTTTGACGAGCGGCACGACCACGCCTTCCTCGAAGATCTGCCGGGCATCGGTCGGTAGGGAGCCCGGCACCTTGCCGCCGATGTCGGTCATGTGTCCGAACATCGCCGTCCAGGCGATGATCCGCTCGTCCTTGTAGATCGGCATCAGCATCAGCCAATCGTTCGCGTGGCTCACGGCACCGTTGACCGAGTACGGGTCGGAGGTGAAGAACAGGTCTCCTTCCTCTACCGTGCCGTCGTAACCTTGCATGAATCCCCAGATGAACGAGCCGAACTGGCCCACCACCATCTTGCCCGCGGGGTTGGCGATCATCGGAAACTCGTCGTGCTGCTCGCGGATTCCGGGTGACATCGCCGTGCGGAACAGCACCGTGTCCATCTCGAAGCGCGCATTGCGCAAGGCGCTCTCGATGATGTCGATGGTGACGGTGTCGACCTTGACCTTCTTCATCTTCCTGGTATTGCGCTGGATGATCCGGGCTGGCATGGGTCGGGCTCCGTTGCTTGGAGGGTGGGCGCGCGTGCGGCTCAGCGGCGCCGGTCCGCGGACTTTCGCCGCGCTTTCATTCGCACGGGGGAAGGCCGCGAGCGCGCCTTCGAGCCGTCCGGACGGATGAGGATGTTGCCGAAACGGTCGACGCTGCCATGGTGGTGCGGCAGGATGACCGTGGTCGAGTCCATCTCGATGATGATCGCGGGGCCGGCGATGCGGTTGCCGGCGCGCAGCCGCGAGCGCTCGTACACGACGGCCGTTTGCCGCCGGCCTTCCATGTAGGTCTGCTGACGGCCGACGGCCGCCGCGCGGGAATCGGCTGTGCCGCGCGCGATGGCGGGGCGCCGCACCGTGATCCCCCGGCCTTGCGCGACGGCGCGCAGGCTGACGAGCTCGTGCTCGAGCGGCAGCGCAAACGTGAAGAGGCGGGCATGCTCGGCATCGAAGGGCTCGAAGATCGCCGCGAGCCCGCGGCGCCCGAGCTCCGCGAGGCTGACATTGATGGTCAGCCGCAGCCCTTGCCCGTGATAGCGGACATCAGCCTGGTAGGTGAAGCGCATGTCGGGCCTGGCTACGTTGTCACGTTGCAGCGCGGCGGCGGCATCGTCCGCGAGCGACCGCAGGATTTTTCCGATCTCCGCGGCCGTCGTCTCGGAGGCGCGCCGGATGTAGGTCCGCGCGGACTCGTCGCGCATCGCGGTGGTGGCGTCCCCCAGTGCGCAGAGCACCCCGGGTCCCGGCGGAATGATCGCGGGCCAGGAGCCGAGAAGGCGCGCCAGCGCGTTGGCATGCAGCGGCCCCGCGCCGCCGAAGGCGATGAGCGCATAGTCGCGCGGATCGTGGCCCTGCTCGACGGACACCAATCTCAGCGCCCCGACCATGTTCTCGTTGACGATGTCGTAGATTCCAAGCGCGGCGTCCTCCACGCTTTTGCCCAGCGCATCGGCAATGCGGCTCACGGCCTTGCGCGCCAGCGCGCGATCGAGCTGCATGTCGCCGCCCAGCCGCTGCATCTCCGGCAGGTAGCCGAGGACGACGTTGGCATCGGTCACGGTCGGATCGGCCCCGCCCCTGCCGTAGGCGGCCGGGCCGGGGTCGGCACCTGCCGACTGGGGTCCCACGCGCAAAGCCTTGGTGAGCTCCGGAACGTGGGCGATGGAGCCGCCGCCGGCGCCGACGGTGCGGATGTCGACCGAGGACGCCCGCACGGTCACATCGCCGACCGTCGTCTCACGGCGCAGGCGCGGCTCGCCGCCGGTGATCAGAGCCACATCGGTGGAGGTCCCGCCCACGTCGACGGTCAGGAGGTTGGGAAACCCTGCATGGACTGCGACCCAAACGGCGCCGGCCACACCGCCTGCAGGACCTGACATCAGAAGGTTGACGGGATATTCCTCGGAGGATCGTGCGGACGCCAGGCCGCCGTCCGAGCGCAGAATGTGCAGCTTCACGTCCCGCGCCTGCTCGGCGAGCTTGGTCTGCAGATTCTTGACATACCGGGCGACGCGCGGACGCACGTAAGAGTTCGCCACGGTCGTCACGGTGCGCTCGTACTCCTGCATCTCCGGCACGACTTCCGAGGACAGCGACACCGGAATGCCCTCGAGCTCCTCGGCCGCGATCTGGCGGATCAGCTTCTCGTGGCGGTCGTTGGCAAAGGCATTGACCAGGGAGACCGTGAGCGCCTCGATCCCCTTGGAGCGCAGCATGCGAATCCGCTCGCGCAATCCGTGGTCATCGAGGGGGCGTACGATGTTGCCTTTGGCGTCGATGCGCTCGTCGGCCTCGATCGTGCAGGCGAGCGGAGCCAAAGGGAGGGATTTGTTGTAGATCACCCAGCCGCCGAGGCCGCCCGGAACGAAGCTGCGCGCGATCTGCAGCACCTGCCGGTAGCCCTTGGTGGTCACGAGGCCACAGCGCGCGCCGGTCCCGGTGAGCACGGTGTTGGTGGCGACCGTCGTGCCGTGCATGACGCGGTCGATCTCATCGGGCTCGATGCCGGCGCGCTCGCACACGCGGGCGAGGCCGTTGAGGACGCCGATCGACTGGTCCGCCGGCGTGCTCGGAACCTTGGCGCTCCAGGATTGACCATTGGCCTCGTTCACCAGCAGCAGGTCGGTGAACGTGCCGCCGACATCGACGCCCAGGCGATAGCTCATTGAAACGTCTCCGGTCTCGGCTGGGAAGCGGCCGGCTCGTGCGGCCGCAGGGTGGGTGCGCGCGGGAAGCCGCCGGCCTTGACGAGCATGCCGGGGACGGGACGGCCGAGCTGCGACTCCATCCAGCGGCTGGTGGCGATCAGTTGCGGCAGATCGAGGCCGGTCGAAAGCCCCATGCGCTCCAGCAGGTACACTAGGTCCTCCGTCGCAATGTTGCCGGTGGCGGCGGGTGCGAATGGGCAGCCGCCGAGACCGCCGAGGCTCGCATCCAGTGTGTTGATCCCGGCCTCCACAGCCGCATAGGCGTTAGCGAGACCGGTATTGCGTGTGTTGTGGAAATGACAGCGCAGCGGTATGCCGGGCACGGCTTCCCGGACGCGTACGAGCAACTCGCTCACCTGCGTAGGTACCGCAACGCCGATCGTGTCCGCGAGTGCGATCTCGCACGGACCACCGGCAGCGACTTCCTGCGCCAGCTCGATCACACGTGCCGCTGGGACCTCACCCTCGAACGGGCAGCCGAAGGCGGCCGACAGGGTGACCTGGGCGCGGATCCCGGCGGTGTGCGCCGCCGCTGCGATGTCCAGCCACGCCGCCACCGACTGCGCGGTGGTCACGCCCTGGTTGCGCTGGTTGAAGGTGTCGCTCGCAACGACCACCATGCCGATCTCGTTGCAGCCCGCCGCAAGTGCCCGTTCGAAGCCACGGCGATTGAGTACCAGTCCGATGGCGGTCAGGTCGGATCGACGAGGCAGCGACCTCATCAGCTCTTCCGCGTCGGCCATCTGGGGCACCTTGCGCGGGTGGACGAAGCTCGTCACCTCCATGCGGCGCACACCGGCCGCAATCATGCGGCGGATGAATTCCACCTTGACCGGGGTGCCCAGGACGCTCGGCTCGTTCTGCAGCCCATCCCGCGGCCCTACTTCGACGATCTCGATGTGGCGGGTCATTGCTCCCTTCTCATGGGATGGTTGTATGCATAACGGGACTCGTGAGCCATTTTAAACCCTAGCTTGACGGATTGCAGCCGGTAATTGTATACAATCACCGAATGAGTAATGCCCCTTCCCACCCGGGACCTCTCGCCGACCTGCGGGTTCTCGAGCTCGGGACCCTGCTCGCCGGGCCTTTCTGCGGCCAGCTGCTCGGGGATTTCGGCGCCGAGGTCATCAAGATCGAGCCGCCCGGCCAGGGCGATCCGATGCGCGTGTGGGGCCGGCAGCAGGAAGGAGAGCCCTCACTCTGGTGGCCGGTCGTCGCGCGCAACAAGAAGTCGATCACTCTCGATCTTCGCCAGCCGGAGGGCCAGGCCGTTCTGCGGGAGCTCGTGGGCAAGGCGGACTTCCTGCTCGAGAACTTTCGTCCCGGTACCCTGGAGAAATGGGGCTTGGGATGGGCCCAGCTGTCGGCGCTCAATCCGGGTCTCATCATGATTCGCGTCTCCGGGTTCGGCCAGACCGGACCGCGCGCCCAGGACCCGGGCTTCGGCGCCATCGGCGAGGCGATGGGAGGGCTGCGCTACGTGGTGGGCGACCCGAGCACGCCGCCCTCGCGGATGGGCATCAGCATCGGCGATTCCCTGGCGGCGAGTTTCGCCTGCATCGGCGCGCTGAGTGCCCTGCATCACCGCGAGCGCACCGGGTTGGGCCAGGTCGTGGATGCGGCGATCTACGAGTGCGTCCTCAACATGATGGAGTCGCTGATCACGGACTACGATCAACGCGGACTCATCCGGGAGCGGACCGGGGCCATCCTGCCCAACGTTGCGCCATCGAACATCTACACGACCCGGGATGGTCTCGTATTGATCGCGGCCAACCAGGATACGGTTTTCCGGCGGCTGTGCGCCGCGATGGGCTCTCCGGAGCTCGCCGACGACCCACGCTACTGCACGCATAGTGCGCGCGGGGTACGCCAGCACGAGCTCGACGAGCGAGTCGCGGCGTGGACCCGCGCGCTGACGACCCGGGAAGTACTCGACATTCTGCGGCGGCCCGAAACGGCGGTGCCCAGCGGCCTCATCTACCGCGCACCGGACATGCTCGAGGATCCGCACTTCAAGGCGCGCGAGGCCATCGCGACCGTTCCCCATCCGGCCTTTGGCAAGCTGCGGATGCAGAACGTCGCGCCGAAGCTGTCGGCGACACCGGGCTCGATTCGCGCACCGGCCCCGCAGCTCGGGCAGCACAACGATGAGGTCTACCGGGAATTGCTCGGCATGGATGCGCAGCGGTACGCCGCGCTCCAGGCGCGGCGCGTCATCTGAGGGCCGACTTCGGCACACACCGTCCCGTTCGTAGTTGTGGGGGAGAAGAACGATGTCAAGAGAACCGCCACGTCCGGTCCGGCACGCGATCGCCGGCGCGCTCGCGACGCTCGCGCTACCGGCTTTCGCGCAGACACCCGGCCCGCCTGCCGCCTCGGAGGCAAGCGCCGATCAGTTGACCGAGGTCGTCATCACGGCGCGGGAGCGCAAGGAAACCCAGCTCGATGCGCCGGTGGCGGTGGACGCCTTCTCCGCCCAGGACATCAAGGACGCCGGAATCGAGCGACCGACGGACTTCATCTCCCTCACCCCCGGCGTATCGTACGTGAAGACGGCGGAAGCCGGCGATCTGCAGGTGAGCATCCGGGGCCTCAACACCGGCCGCGACACGGAGACGAACTTCGCCTTCGTCGTCGATGGGGTGCTGCAGACGAACTCCTACGCCTTGAATCAGGACCTCGCCAACATCACGGAGGTGCAGGTCGTGAAGGGGCCCCAAGGCGCGATCTATGGCCGCAACGCCCTCGCCGGCGCGATCATCATAGACACCCGCAAGCCCGGCGATCGGCTCGCTTTCGATGCGACCGTCAGCGCCGGAAACCACGATTCGCAGCGGGCCAACTTGTGGCTGGCCGGACCCTGGGGCGAGAGGGTCTCCGCGGGCGTCAGCCTGTTCTACACCAAGACGAACGGGTTCTACAACGACTCGTTCCTGCACTGCGGCGGCTGCGTCGATTTCTACAAGGAGTACGGCGCCGCGCCGCGCGTCATCTTCAAGCTCGGCGACAACGGCCATCTCGATCTGAAAGCGAAGTATTCACGCGTGAGCTCCGGCGCGATCAATTTCAACGCCGCATTCGCCCTGCCGGCGTTCGGCGCCCTGAATCCCGACTTCTTCCAGAACGTCAACGATCACCCCTTCGACTACATCAACAACATCGTTCCGCGCAACGAGCAGCGGAACAAGCAGGTCTCCCTCAAGGGAGACTGGACCTTCGACGTCGGCGTGCTGACGGCCTGGGCCGCCTACAACGATCAGACGAACTTTTTCCTCACGGATGGGACGAGCGCCGCCTTCGGCCTTTACGCGGATACCCCCTGGTGCGAGAGCGATATCGCCAATCAGGTCGGCGCGCCGCTGCCGTCGCCGACTTTCTATGCCGGCGCGGCGTCCATCCTGCCCGCGTACAGTCCCTCGCGCTGCGACGGCTATCAGTATCAGCAGCGCGACCAGCAGGACGTGTCCCTGGAGGTGCGGCTCACCAGCCCGGCGGACCGGCGCCTGCGCTGGCTGGCAGGCCTGTACTTCGCCGATATCCGCCGGCACGTGGTGGTCTCGCAGGGTGCCGATGAGGGCAAGGGGTTCCTCGACCAGGCCTTCGTGAGCACCAGTGGACCGAATCCGACGGACCTTCTCTACGACGACGAGTTTTACAGCAAGGTCGGCGCGGCGTTCGGCCAGCTGGCGTACGACTTCGTGCCGGGCCTCGAGGGTGCGCTCGCCCTGCGCTTCGATTCCGAGCGGCGCTCGGTCGACAACAACGTGCCGAAGCTGAGCCCGCAGACGCCGGGGTTCGGCGCATTCGGCGCTCCCGACTGTCCGGCCGGCCCCGGCGACTCGTGCGGCGTGTATCTCAATCCCTACTACAACCTGCCGGCCAACGCGGCCGCGACTTCCATTCCGAGCCGCAGCGACACGTTCGACCAGCTCGAGCCCAAGGTATCGCTGAACTGGAAATTCCGGCCGAACTGGTCGGCGTACGCATCCTGGGGCATCGGATTTCGCAGCGGCGGCTTCAATTCCAGCGGCAGTGCGGCCACTGTGGCCGAGTTCTACGGGAATCTGCATTACGTCGCGCCGGACGGCACCGTCACCACGACGCCATCACTTTCGGACGTGAGCGACGAATTTCGCAAGGAGGTCTCGCGCGCGGCGGAGCTCGGTGTCAAGGCGGAACTGCTGGATCACACCTTGTATCTGGACGTGGATTATTACTACACCAAGGACGATGACATGCAGATCTTCAACTTCTTTGCCGGCCCATTCGGACTGCTGCGGGTGGTAACCAACATCAACCAGGCGACCCTGCAAGGGTTCGAGGGCGAGGCGCGCTGGCGCGCCGACCGGCACCTCAGCCTGTTCGCCGCCATCGGGACGGATGACAGCAAGATCGATCGCTACGACGGCCGACCCTATACGGCCGGCAATAAGGTACCGTACGCGCCCTCGTACACGGCGGCAGCGGGAGCCGAAGTGACCATACCCTTCGGGGGAAGCGGGTACGCCCTCGTCGGCAGGCTCGACGGTACCTCGGTCGGGAAGACCTGGTTCAGCGCCGTGCAGAACAACTCCGTGCAGACTCTGTTCGGCGCGCCCGGGGACTACTCCAAGACCTCACGTAACGCGTACACGGTGCTCAATGCGCGACTCGGCATGAGCGGCGATCACTGGGATGTGATCGCCTGGAGCCAGAACCTGACCAACAAAAAATACCTCGCCGAGGTGATCCCGGCGCCGGAGTTCGGCGGATCGTTCGTACACGCCGGCTATGGCCGGTCCCTCGGGGTGGACGTCGACTATCGTTATTGATCGCGCAGCGTGCGGCGGGCGGCCAGGATGTGCGTGCGCATCACGGAGGCCGCCCAGTCGCCGTCGCGGTGCTCGAGCGCGCGCACGATCTCCAGGTGGTGCGCGGCGCTGCGCTCGAGCTCCTCGGTGGAGTAGTTCTCGAAGGTCCTGATCACCAGCGGCGCCTCCAGGATGAAGGCAAGCGCCTGCGAAAGGCGGGGGCTGCGCGCAGCCTGCTGCAGCAGCCGGTGGAAGCGGCTGTTGATCTCCCAGATGCGCTCGATATAGCCCTCGGCGCGGCGGATCGACTCCTGCCGCTGGCGCTCGGCGAGCTCGCGCAGCGCCGCAATCTGCGGGTCGCTGGCGAAGCGCGCGGCGCGGCGGGCGCCATGGCTCTCGAGTAGCTCACGCAGCTCGAAGATCTCCTCGGTCTCCTCCACGGACCAGGCGGTGACGATCGCGCCCTGGTTCGGCCGGAAATCAACGATGCCTTCGGCATGCAGGCGGCGCAGCGCCTCGCGCACCGGCGTGCGGCTCACCCCAGCGGCGGTCGCGACTTCCTGCTCCGTGATGCGTCGCGACGGCGGGAAACGTCCTGCGACGATGCCCTCGCGCACCAGCCGGTACGCTTTCTCGAACGCACGCGCCATGGCTTTATCGTAACTGGCGGGCCACGGTGCGTCCACGAGCAGGGCGCACCCGGCGCCGGAGCCGGGCGCACGGCTGATTCCGCCGCAGCCGGTCAAAGAGCGCATCGGCGACGCGGACATTCTGCTCTTTGGCTGCGATTACGTGCGCCATGTCCGCCGCCGGGGATGCCCCGCTCGATCCTGCGGATCACGCGCTCGCCGGCCGCCCGATCGAGGCCCGACCGGAGATGACAGCAGCCGCTGGCGGGCGCCCATGCACCCGACGGGGTACCTGCGGCTTTGCCAGCAAGGCGCGTCCGGCGGCGTGTGCAGCTCCGCATCGCTGATGCCCCGGGTCGCGACGCGCGGCGGCTCCCCGCCCTAAATGTCCGGACAACTGATGGAGCGCCGCTGCCGGCCCGCCCGGCTGAAATATGTCCGGACAATAGGCTTGTCGACGATTTGTCTTTTTGCTATAACAATATTGCAGCCACGACGCAGCAGGCCGATCCGCATGAAGAAATCCGCCGCCCCTCCCGCCCTCACCCGCCGCGATGTGCTCGCCGCCGCCGTCCCGCTGGGCATGGCCGCCGCCGCCGGACTGCCGTCCCGCGCGCGCGCCGCGGCCGCGCCGGCCGGGGCCGCGGACCCGCTGCCGGCGGGGGAAAATATGATCGACCTGCATACCGATGGCACTTATTCGACGGTTCCGCTGCGCAAGCAGGCCGTCTCGATCGCGATCGTGCAATGCCGTGTCCGGCACGTGGACGCGCGCAATCCGCAGCCGGGGCTCAAGGCGAATCTCGCCCACATGATCAAGCTGATCGACGAAGCGCAGCACGGCGGTCTCTTTCCGAAGCACGATCTCCTCTTCTTCCACGAATTCGCGCTGACCGGGTACTCCGACCGGTGGGACCGAAAGGACGTCCTGAAGCTCGCGATCGAGCTGCCGGGAGAGCAGACGGAGGCCCTCGCGGCCAAGGCGCGCGAGCACGACTGCTACATCGTCTTCGGATCCTATGCCCGCGATCGCGACTGGCCGGGACACGTGCTGTCGATCGCGACGACCATCGCGCCCAGCGGGCAGATCATCAACAAGAGCTGGAAGGCGCGCGACCTGCGCGGGGTGTGGGCGGGCGGCACGTTCGAGGTCTTCACCTCCACCATCTTCGACAATCTCAGCCGCTTCGTGGAGATGTACGGCTGGGACGCGGTCGTGCCCGTGGTGCGCACGGATATCGGTAATTTCACGACCACCTCGACTCAGGGCGATCCCGAGCTGCCGCGCGCGGCGGCGATGAAGGGCTGCGAGATATTCCTGCGCACCGCCACCGGCGGGTTCACGCCGGTCGATGCCCAGGCGGATGCGTACTACAACGGCATCTACAGCTGCGTCGCGAACAACGCGCTCTCGCCGGATAACCCGGGATTCTTCCCGAGCGCCGGGGGTTGGGGCATATCGCACGGGTACGGCGGCAGTGTGGCCTACGGGCCCGGCGGAGAGCTCCTCGCCCAGGCCTCCGCCGACAACCAGGAGCAGGAAGTGGTGGTGCCGATCCCCATCGGGCAATTCCGCCGCTTCCACCGCCAGCCGATGGCCTACATGGATCTCTACCGTCCGGTCTTCGACCGCTACGTCGGGCCGTATCCGCCGGACATCCTGGCAAAGATCCTGCCCCCGGATGGCGAGGCGATGGCCCGCTACGTCGCCGGCAAGTGGCGCTGGGCCCGTTGAGGCGGTGATGGCCCGGGACACCACGCGGGCGGCAGCGACGGCAGGCGGCCCCGCATCGCTTGCCGATGACGCGCCGACTCCCCGCTACTACCAGGTTTATCTCGCGATCCAGCAGTGGATCCGCGAGGGCGTCTACGTGCCGGCGCAACGCATTCCCACCGAGGCGCAGCTATGCCGCTCGTTCAATGTATCCCGCATCACCGTGCGCCGATCGCTGGACGAGCTCGAGCGCGAGGGCTGGCTCTCGCGCCAACAGGGCCGCGGCACGTTCGTCTCGCCCGATCTGCGCCTGCCTCCCCTCCCGGTCGATTGGAGCCATGTGCTCAGCAGCGTGAGCGACCTCACTCATGCGACGACTGCGTGCAAGTTGTCGGTCAAATATCTGCAAGCCGATGAGGCCACCCGCGCCGCGCTGCACATGAGCACGCAGACGAGAGTCCAGCGGGTGAGCCATCTGCGAATGCTCCACCACTCGCCCCTCGGCCAGGTCATCAACTGGGTGCCGGAGGACATCGCGCGGCGCGTGCCGCCTCCCAGCCCGACCCGCGCACCCACCTTTGCGCTCCTGGAGCAAGCGGGAATCCGGATCGGCGACTCCCACCAGGAGATCGGGGCGCAGCTCGCCTCGCCGAAGATGGCGCGCCTGCTCGGGATCGCCGCCGGCGCGCCGCTCGTGATCATAGAGCGCGTCGTGTTCGACAGTGATGGCCGGGGTGTGGAACGCACGCTCGCCCACTACAGGGCCGATAGATACCGGTACCGGATGGCGCTGCGGCGAGGAGCCGGGCGCGGTCGCCACTGAGCGGCAGTGAGAACGAATCTTTCCGACGCCGCGCCGCTTGCGCGCGCGGCGCCGAACACATCACGGGGGTTAATCATGCGTCCATACGAATACATCGGCGGAGTGGCATGCGCGGTCGCGCTGGCGCTCGCGGGAGCGCAGGCCGCGCGAGCAAGCGACCAGGCCACCGCCGCCGGATCCAGCGGCACATCGACTGCGGGCGCTCCGGCGGCCGCGGCTGCGGACGGCGCCACGGTCTATCAGATCCAGGAGGTGGTCGTGACCGCGCGTAAGGTGGCGGAGCCGCTGCAGGATGTTCCTATCGCCGTGACTGCCGTGACCTCCACGGACATCGCGAAGCAGGGCCTCACGGATCTCAATGACATCGCCCGCTTCACCCCGGGGGTGAGCTTCGAGAACCAGTTCGGCAGGCTCGACTCGACGTCGAACACCACCATACGGGGTGTGTCCAGCGTGTCCAACGCGGCGCTCAGCTTCAAGCCGTTCGCCAACTTCGTCGACGGTGTCTACGTCCGCGGCTCCCTCGAGAGCTTCGACCTCTCCGATGTCGAGCGGGTGGAGATCCTGCGCGGCCCGCAGGCGGCGCTCTACGGGCGAGCCACCGAATCCGGTGCCATCAACTACATCACGCGCCAGCCCACGAACACTCTCGAGGGCGGCGTCGATGCGTCGGTGGGCAGTTTCGGCTACCAGCGCTACTCCGCGCGCGCGTCCGGCCCACTCGTCTCGAGCTCGCTCTTCTTCAGCGCCAATGCCAGCTTCTACGACCGTGACGGCGAGTACCTGAACCTCTTCGACAGCCGTAAGGACGATACCCAGAAGACCAAGGCAGGCTCCGTAAGCCTGCGCTACGTCGCCGGGGACGCTTTCGATGCGACCGTACGGGTGGGCTACAGCCGTGATGATGATGGACCCCCGGCGACGGGCTACCAGGACGCTTCGCAGGACAATTGCTACCTCGACGTCTATCCGTACTACTGCGGCACCATCCGTCCGCATGACTACGTCAATCTGGACGACAAGACTCCGATCGAGCATGGCTTGACCAACTCTACGACCCGCGCGAGCCTGATCGCCCATTACCGCTTCGATGGCTTTACGCTGACGTCCACCAGTGGTTGGGATACGAACCACCAGAAGCTGGGATTGGACCAATCCTACGATGCGCTCGTTCTCGCGCCCAGCTCCGGCCTGCCGCCGGACGCGCTCATCACCAGCACCAACACGGACAGCCACTCGCTGTCGCAGGAGCTGCGGCTCACCTCGCCGCGCGACCGGCCGCTGCGCTACCTGCTCGGCGCATACTGGTACTATGAGAACGATGCGACCGCGGACGTGCAGGCGCCGTTCGACCTCGTTCTGTACAACCAGCTCAACCGCTTCACCGCAAGCGTGCACAACGCCGCGGTCTTCGGCCAGGCCGAGTACGACTTCAGCCCTCGCTGGACTTTGAGCGCCGAGGTCCGCGCCCAGCGGGACGGCATCCGTTACGATCAGCCGCCCGTCGATTACCATGAGTATGCGGCCTACGATGCCGTCAATCCGCGAGCGGTGCTCGACTACAAGGTGCTGCCGCGGGTGATGCTGTACGCCTCCATCGGCAAAGGCACGAAGCCGGGCGGCTTCAACAGCCCGTACACGCCGCAGAACTCATTTTCCGA
This sequence comes from Steroidobacteraceae bacterium, assembly GCA_036393055.1. Lineage (GTDB taxonomy): Bacteria > Pseudomonadota > Gammaproteobacteria > Steroidobacterales > Steroidobacteraceae > 13-2-20CM-66-19. Next base: position 7,890 of record DASVWT010000167.1, on the reverse strand, counting down.
GGAAAAGCTCTGGGCCTATGAGCTCGGCGTCAAGAGCGAATGGCTCGGCCGCCGGCTGCTCGTCAATGCCGACGTGTACTACAACAAGATCAACGATCTGCAGGTCACTTCGACCGTCGTGCTGCCGGGCGGCGGCATCAATTCCTATGACACCAACGCCGGCCGCGCGCATACCGAAGGCGTCGAGCTGGACGCCGAGGCCCGGGCGACCCGCTACCTCACCCTGCACGCCACCGCCAGCGTCAATGAGGCGAAGTACGACGACTACCAGGGATTGCAGGACCTGTGCAATCTGGCCGGGCAGTACACTGCAGATTTCGTCACCTTCAACGGACCGGTCACCGATGCGGCGTGCCTTTCCGGTCCGGTGGGCAATGCGCGCGGCAAGACCCTGCCGAACGCGCCGCACTTCATGGGCAGCCTGCAAGCCGACCTCACGGTGCCGACACCGGTCGGCGTGAGCATCTTCCTGCGCCCGGCGTATTCCTACAAATCGAGCAGCTTCGATGAGAGCGAGGATCTCGCCGGCACCGGCTCCCAGGGCATCCTGGACGTGCGGCTCGGGGTGCAGGGCGAGCACTGGTCGATCGCGGCCTGGGGCACGAACCTCACCGACAACCGCAACGTCAACTACATCCTGCGGTACATCGATTTTTCACCTGCCGGCTTCAACCTGACGTACCTCGGCCCGGAACGCTCGTTTGCATACGCGCTGCCGGACAGGCGAATGTTCGGTGTCGAAGGCCGGTGGGACTTCTTCTAGGAGGCGATCATGGCGAGTCTGAGCAGCGTGAGCGAGTGGCACGAGGAGACGGATGTCCTCGTCTGCGGTTTTGGTCTTGCGGGAGCGGCGGCGGCGATCGAGGCGCACGATGCCGATCCGAAGGCGGACGTGCTGATCGTGGAGAAAATGCCGGAGGCCCTTTGCGGCGGCAACTCCCGGGTGTCGGGTCAGTCGCTGCTGATCTCGAAGAACCTGGAGGCGCTGAAGAGCTACCAGCGCGCCATGAGCGCCCCGAACCCCATTCCCGAGGAAATGCTCGACGCCTGGGCGCGGCGGATGGTGGCGCTGGAGCCCTATATTCAACAGCGTGCCGCCGAAGCGGGCGCGCAGTACGTGCAAGGTACCGGTTGGTCCGATCGCATCGCGGTCCTCGAATTCCCGGAATTCGGCGCCTCCGAAGCGGTCGCGCACACTGCAACCATCCTGCCGGTGCCGAGCGGGGTATGGCTCGCTTTCCGCGCCTGCGTGCAGCGCAGGCCGCGCATCCGCCGGCGCTTCGAGTCGCGGATCGTCGATCTCATCCAGGAGCCGGATACGCTCGAGGTGTTCGGCGCCGTCGTCGACTGCGGCGGCAAGCGTCTGAACGTCAGGGCGCGCCGCGGGGTCGTGCTCTGCACCGGTGGGTTCGAGAACAACCTCGAGATGCAGCGCAACTACTTCGGCCTGGCCGACGCCCATCCGCTTGGGACCCCGGGCAATGTCGGCGACGGCATCCGGATCCTGCAAAAGGCGGGCGCCGACATGTGGCATCTGCGCAATCAGGGCCAGTCCGGCGGCATCTGGCCGGGCTTTCGCTACCCGGGACACGACACGGTCTTCCTGCGCCAGCTCTTCTGGCAGAGCTTCAGCTGGATCGACATCGGCCGCGATCACCGCCGCTTCTTCAACGAGACCGGGGAATGGCAGCTGACGCACTACAAGCAGCGCGAGCATGGGGAATGGATCGACACTCCACATCACCGGGTGCTGCCGATGCACATGATCTTCGATGAGACCACCCGCGTGCACAACCGCCTGGTCACCACCGTCATGACGTGGAATACGGTCGTCGAGAAGTACGAGTGGAGTGAGGACAACGCGGCGGAAGTCGGCCGCGGCTGGATCGCGCGTGCCGACTCGATCGAGGCGCTGGCGCAGAAGATCCAGCGCGACCCGGCCGCGCTCGCCGAAACGGTGCGGCGATATAACGAAAGCTGCGCGCGCGGACGGGACGAGGAGTTCGGGCGCACCCCCGCGACGCTCGCGCCCATCGATAAGCCGCCCTTCTACGCCATCGAGATCCTGCCGGCGATCGTCTGTACCGGTGGCGGCGCGAGGCGCAACATAGAGTCCGAGGTGCTCGGTCACGACGGCACGCCCATTCCACGTTTGTACGAGGCGGGTGAGCTCGGCTCGATGTTCTCCAATCTCTATCAGAACGGCTCTTATCTGACCGAAGCGATGATCTCGGGGAGGGCCGCGGGCGCGAATGCCGCCCGCTTGCAGCCGTGGCCGGCAACCCGGCCGCACGCCGCCTGAGGGGCCTGCGGTGCGTGTGACGACCCCGGCGATGAGACTCGACCTGCGGATCGATCGGCTGGAGCTCGGACGACCGGCCGACAGGCTGATCCTGAAGGGCATTGCGGGCATGCTGCCCTGTGAGGCATCGCTCGCCGCCCCGGAGGTTCGCGCGCTGCTCACGCAGGCTCTGCGGCCGCGCGTCCTCTGGTGGCTGTTACGGGGGAGATGATGTCCGAGCCCCAGCCGTACCTCGCGCTTGCGCTGCAGACGCGCTGCAATGCCGTGAGCGGAATGTCCGATCCCGCGGCGACCCGCGCGGCGATGATGTCGAGCATCGAGAGGGTCGGCCGCCAGGTCGCCGGTGCGAAGGGATTCGCGGGCCCCGATGTCCGTCTGGTGGTGCTGCCGGAGTACTTTCTCACCGGTTTCCCGGTCAAGGAGAGCGCGGGGTCGTGGGCAGCCAGGGTCGCCTTGGCCCCCGATGGAGCCGAGTACGCGGCGCTCGGCGCGGCTGCGCGGGACAACGGCGTTTTTCTCGCCGGCAACGCCTACGAGCTGGATTCCAGCTTCCCGGGACTGCATTTCCAGACCTCGTTCGTGATAGCCCCGGCGGGCGGCGTGATCCTGAGGTACCGGCGGCTGATCTCGCTCTACGGCCCCAGTCCCTACGATGTCTGGGACCGCTACATTTCCGTGCATGGCGTCGAGTCGATTTTCCCCGTGGCGGACACCGAGCTCGGCCGCCTGGCGGCGATCGCCTCGGAGGAGATCCTCTATCCGGAGATCGCCCGTGCCTTGGCGCTGCGCGGCGCGGAGATCTTCGTCCACTCCAGCAGCGAGATCGCCAGTGCGTTGGCGACGCCGAAGAACATCGCCAAGCAGGCCCGCGCCATCGAGAATCTCGCCTACGTCGTTTCGGCGAACACAGCGGGGATCGAAGGGATTGCCATACCGTCGGCCTCCGCCGACGCCTCCTCGAAGATCGTCGATTATCGGGGTCTGGTGCTGGCGGAGGCCGGCTTCGGAGAGAGCATGGCAGCCTGCGCCGAGATCGACCTCGCCGGCCTGCGGCGCTACCGCCGCCGTCCCGGCATGGGCAATCTGCTGTCGCGGCAACCGCTCGGCTTGTGGCGCGAGGCGCTGGCGGGTCGCGAGGCGCAGCCGAAGAACAGTCTGCTCGATCCGGGCGGCGCTCTCATCGCTCCCTCGCATGCCTTTTACGTGGAGCGGCAGCAGAGAGTCATCGAGGCGCTGGCCGCTGCGGGCCTCATTTGATGGAGGCCACCCGTCACTTCGTCGAAGTCGACGGCCGTCGCGTATTCTACAGGCGCATGGGCCGCGGGCCGGCCGTAATCCTGATCCATGGATCGCCGCAGTCCTCGCGCGCGGTGTTGGCGCAAGCGCAGGCTTGCGCGGCGAAGGGATTGTGCGCCATTGCGCCCGACACTCCGGGAGCAGGCCGCTCCGAGCCGCTGCAGTCGCCCGGACCGACGAGTGCCGACTACGCCCGAGCGCTGGCGGCATTCGCCGATCGATTGGGCCTGGGCCGTCTGGCTCTGTATGGCTTTCACACCGGCGCAGCGACCGCCTGTACGTTCGCCTCCCTGTTTCCCGCACGAACTGCGGCAGTCGCCTGCGATGGGCTGCCGGCCTGGACGGAGGGTGAGCGAGCCAGCCTTCTCGCGCGCTACCTGCCGCCCTTCGAGCCGCGTTGGGACGGCTCTCACATGACCTGGGCCTGGTCGCGCATGGAGGAGCAAACCGTCTTCTTTCCGTGGTATCGGCCGACAGCGGATGCGCGCATGGCGTACACCGTCACGCCGAGGGAGGGCGTCCACGCCAACTGCATGGATCTGCTGGATGCGGGCGATGCCTACAGGGCCGTGTATGCGTCTGCGTTCACCTTTCGGGCGCAAGAATGGCTGCCGCGGCTGCTCGCGCCGGCGCTCATTGCCAGCAGCCTCGCCGACCCGCTCTGCGCTCACTTGCGGCGCGAGCCGCTGCGCGACAGGGGAGCCGTATTCGACACGGCGGCCGCGCTGCTCGATGCTTGTGCCGCACACCTCGCGCAACATCCCGGCGAGGAGGCTCCCGCCCCGGTCGGCTCGGAGCTGCGCGGGTTCGTGCCGATCGGCTCCGAGTACATCGCATGGCAGCGGCATGGATCGCCGAGCGCGGCTGGATCGGACGCCAACAGCGACTCGCCGGCGAGGCTACGCCTGCAGCTTCACTGCGCCGGCGGGAGCGGCGCCGATTTTCATCCCGCGGCCGGCCCGTCCCTGTCGATCGACCTACCTGGTCACGGGGATTCCGCCGAGGGTTGGCCGCAGGTGCCCGCGCGCCTCGAGGACTGGGCCGATGCGATCGAGACGGCTTGCACGTCGCTGGAGCTCAGGAATGTAGACGTGGTGGGAGCGGGCCTGGGCGCGATGGTCGGAAACGAGCTGCTGCGCCGCGGCAAAGTCAACCGGTGCCGCGAGCTGCCGGCGCAGATCTTCGACCCGGCGCAGGCATCTCTTGGCTCGCTGTCGCTGACACCCGAGTGGGATGGCGCGCACCTCGTGCGCGCATTCCGCATCGCCCGCTGGGAAAGGCTCTTCGCTCCCTGGAACCTGCGGGACCCGGCACACGCGCGCCGCCCGCACGCGGATCTCGATCCGGCCGCGGTGCACGGGCGAGCCGTGAGCCTGCTCAAAGCGCATGACCGCTGGCTCGCCGGCGCGGCGGTCGAGGCTGCGGCGTCCTCTCGCGCGTGCCCTCCTGCCCGATGAGGCGACTACTCGACCGGCGCGTTCCGCCGCAGCGCGTGACGCTCGAGGAAGTGCTCGACCTTGTCGCGATAGGTGCGTGAGAGCTTCAGCTCCTGACCGCCCTCCAGGGTGAGGAAGTACTCTCCAATCATGTGCGCGCGCAGGCTCTTGACGAAGCGCAGATTGACGATGGTCGAGCGGTGCACGCGCTGGAAGAGCCGTGGGTCGAGGATCTCCTCCAGCTCCTTCATCGTGCCCCTGAGGATGTGGGTGTCGCCCTCGGCGTGCACGCACATGTAATCGCCTGCGGCGTCGACCCACTGGATGGCCGGGATAGGTACGCGCACGGTCTTGCGGCCCTGGCGGATCGGCAGCACCTGCGGCTGGCGCACGCCGAGCGCCGCGGTGCCGTGCTCGAGCAGCTCTTCGAGGCCGATCTCCCCGGACCCTGTTATCTCCGCCACGATCTCCATCAGGCGGTCACGCTGATCGGCGGCGCTGCGGGCAACCGCGCTTTGCCGCACCCGCTCGAGCGCGGCATCGAACCTGCGATCGTCGATGGGCTTCAGGAGGTAATCGATCGCACGCGCCTCGAAGGCGCGCACCGCGTACTGATCGTAAGCGGTGACAAAGACGACGAGAGGCAACGCCTCCCGCGGCAGGTGCGCCAGCACGTCGAATCCGGAGAGGCCGGGCATCTGGATGTCGAGGAATACGAGGTCGGGCCGCTCCCGCTGCAGCGCACCCACCGCGTCCCGGCCGTTGCTGCACTCCGCCACGACTTCGAACTCCGGCGCCTGGTGCAGGCGCAGCGCAATGCCGCGCCGCGAGAGCACCTCGTCATCGACGATCGCGGTGCGGATCCTCAAGCGCTGGCGCTCTGCGGGATGCGGACCGGGCGTGGGTAGCGAGGTGACCGGGCCACAGTGCGGTTCTGGCGGCAACGATACCGCGTGACCCGCTGTCACTTCCCGCACCACATCGCGAAACCCCTGAAATTGGCATGGTGGCCGGATAGCTGGTCCTGGACAGATGAATTGTTCAATAAAAACAGTATGATAAAAATTCTCTTGCCAAGTTAACGGAAATCGCGCCAAATGGCTGGCGCGACTATGCCCAAGAGAGTCAGCACCACCGAATACCAGCGCATTGAGGACGCGCTCATTAGGCATCCGGGAGGCCTGTCGCTCTTGCAGCTAAAGAAGGAGCTGCGTGGCTCGATGAGCCGTCGCACGTTGAGTCGTCGGATCTTGGCCCTGCTCACGGCTGGTCGCATTCACCGTCGCGGCGACGCAAGGTCGACCCGGTACGTGCATGGAGGCGCTAGTGCCCCCGCCCCGCGTACCCCTGCCGGGAAACTCGAGATCGCGGGACAAAAGCCCGAGATCGCTGGGCAGTTTGAGACGCCGGAAGGCGTCGTGACCATCGAGCTCTCGAAAGTCGCCCGTGACATTCTCGCCTACGTCAATCGACCGCCGGCAGCTCGGACGCCGCGCGGCTATAAGAGACAGTTCCTCGACAGTTACGTCCCGAACAAGACTGCCTACATCCCGGAGAAGACCAAAGTCCATCTGCACACGATTGGAAAACCGATCGTTGCCCAAAGGGCAGCCGGCACCTTCGCGCGTGATATTCTCAGTCGCTTCCTCATCGATCTCTCCTGGGCATCGAGCCGACTCGAGGGCAACACCTACAGCCGGCTTGATACCGAGCGGCTGATTCAGTTCGGCCAGGAAGCCCAGGGCAAGGACGCAAAGGAAACGCAGATGATCCTGAACCACAAGGCGGCGATTGAGCTCCTGGTCGAAGAGAACACTGACGACATCGGGGTCAACGGTTTTACTCTTCTTAACCTACATGCACTGCTCTCGGAGAACCTGATGGCCGATCCAGAGGCGTCTGGCCATCTGCGCCGCAGGCCAGTCAATATCGGAGGCAGCGTCTATACGCCGCCCGCGATTCCGCAGGTGATCGAGGAGTGCTTCTCGATGATCCTGCAGAAGGCGCGCGCTATCGGTGACCCGTTTGAACAGGCGCTCTTTCTGATGGTGCATCTGCCGTACCTGCAGCCGTTCGAAGACGTCAACAAACGCGTTTCACGCCTCGCTGCCAACATTCCTCTGATTCGCGCGGACCTGTGCCCATTGTCATTCGTCGATGTTCCGGAGCACGCCTATGTCGCGGGGACTCTGGCTGTCTACGAGATGACTCGCCTGGAGCTGCTGAGAGACGTATTTGTGTGGGCATACGGGCGGTCTTCTCAGCGATACGTCATAGTTCGGGACTCAGTTGCAGAGCCCGATAGATTTCGTATGCGGTACCGGGAGGCTCTCACCGAGGTCATCGGTCAAATCGTCCGCACGAAACAGCGACCCGGCCCAGTTAACATACGGACTCTCTCCCAGGGCATCGTTGACGCTTCCGACGTAGAAAGGTTTGTGGAACTGACGATCCTGGAACTGAAGCGCCTGAGCGAATTCAACATCGCGAGGTATCGGATTCGGCTTTCCGAGTATCAGGCTTGGTTCAATGAAACTCGTGACACGGGCGCAACTTCCGATAATCTGAAAGCCAGATGAGATCGCAAGCATCAGACTTGGGAGCGCGAAATGCTTCGGATGCCGCCCGCGGAGCTCTTCGAGGTGTTCGGCGGGAAGCTCCTGGTGCGCGCGGGCAACGAATGCCGGCGAGCCTCCTTATTGGGTTACGCGGGTCGGAGTGAACCGCAACGCTCTACTGCAAGCCGCTGCGAGCGCGGCGGCCTGTCAAATGTGGTAGCGGGGGCAGGATTTGAACCTGCGACCTTCGGGTTATGAGCCCGACGAGCTGCCAGACTGCTCCACCCCGCACCAGGAA
>DASVWT010000166.1:0-6615 GCA_036393055.1 Steroidobacteraceae bacterium | reverse complement strand
CCAGCAGGTGGGCTTCGCCAACTACCGCGGCGAGGGGGGACTGCGCTTCGATGTCACACCCCGATCGGACCTGAGAGTGGATGGGGTCGTCTCGCGCTTCGAGCCGCAGCGCGGCGGGCACAACACCAACCGGTATGGCGTCGACTTTCAGTGGGACGCGCAGCCGACGGAGATCATGCGCGTCTACATGCGTGTTGGTGTCAACCGGGCGCAGGCCGACACGACCGTCGGCACGGTCGCCACCACCGGGGTCACCGGCGGTGCAGGCGCCGTCTGGAGGTATCAGGTCACCGAGGTCGTGCTCGATGTGATGCGGGCGCTTTCCCCGAGCGCCGCCGGCGCCGAAGTGACCGATGATCAGCTGCGCTTTCGGGTGCTGCATGCCTTCCGGCCGCGCCTTTCCGGTTTTTTCGGCGCGCGTGCGGTACGGCTGCGGGGCGCCTCGAGCAGTCAGGCGCTCGCCATCGATGGCGAGGACTATGCCACGGCCGAGGGCGGCTTCGATTATCAGGTCACGCAGAGCTACCGGGTCGAGGCCGCGTACGACTACACCTGGCAACGCTTCCAGGCCGAGCCCTCCGCCGCCTCGAACGCCGTGCGGATCTCCCTGATCTACCAGCCATTGAGCCAGTTCGAGCCCCTGCCGGAATTCTCCGGTGTTCCGCAGGGCGTTCCTCAGACCCTTCCGTAGGAGCCATGGCATGACGGGAACTCCAGAGACATCGACGGGTCCGGACCTTGCGGACTATCTGTCCGCCATCAAGCGCCGGCGGATGCTGCTCGCGGCCGTCGCCCTGCCGATCATCGCGATAGCGGCGGCGCTCGCGGTCGGGCTGCCCAACATCTATGTTTCCTCGGGCCTGTTCACCTTCACGTACGCGACCGTGCCGGGCGACATGCCTGCCAACGCCAACACCGACCAGATGATCCGCCAGCAGGAGCAGTACCGTGACGCATACGTGGACAGCCTTTCGCGCGGCGTCCTGACGGCCGACACGCTGCAAGAGCTCGTCAAGGCCATTCCGCAGGCCGTTCCGCACGGGATGGACTCCGGGGCGGCGATGAAGTACATCATGCACCGGGCCAGCGTCGAGCCCGTCCGCACGCCGGTGCTCGATCCGCAGACCGGCCGCAATCGCGACATCATCACGGCCTTCTCGGTCTCTTACGACAGCCGCGATCCGCAGCTCGCGGCGCGCGTCGCCCAGTGGCTGACCCACGCATTTCTCGTGGGGAGCCGGCGCGATCCGCTGATGCGAGCCAGGGCGGCGGAGCAGTTCTACGACGCGCAGACCGAGCGGTACCGGCAGCAGATCGCGCAGACGGAGGGCAAGCTCGCCACTTTCAAGGCGAAGAACTACGCCGCCCTGCCGGGCCTCACCGATATCAACATGAACATCATGCAGACCACGCAGCGTGATCTGGACAATGTCACGCAGCAGCTCGAGGCGGCGCGGCAGAATCACGTGTTTCTGCAGCAGCAGCTCGATGCCGCCAAGAACGCGGGCGCGGACCAGGGCCTGCTCGAGCAACTGCAGGCGGAATACAACAAGAAGCTCGCGACCTATGACCCGAACTACCCGGACATGATCGCGCTGCGCCAGCAGATCGATGCGCTCAAGGAAGGCGGCGGCGCGATCAACAGCCTGTCGCTGCCGGCGCAGCTGCGGGCCCAGGAGCAGCTCCTCGCCCAGGCCAAGCTGCGGTACACCAGCGACTTCCCCGACGTGCAGCGGATCGAGCGGCAGATCAAGATCCTGAAGACCCGGATCGCGCATGGCGAGAAGTACGCGGGCAACGCATCCGGGAGCCCCGCGGTGATCCAGCTCGAGACCCAGCTCAAGGCCAATGAGACGCAGACGCGCGGGCTGCAGCGGCAGCAGGCGCAGTTGCAGCAGCAGGTCGCCAAGCTCTCCGGTCACATGGAGGCGGCCCCGGAGGTCGAGCGCGAATACAACGCCCTCACGATGAACCTGCAGCTCGCGCAGACTCAGTACAACCAGCTCCTGCAGAATCAGATGGATGCGCAGCTCACCAGCCGCGCGATCGCCAGCGGGCGCAGCGACAAGATCCGGATCGTGCAGCACCCGGCTGTGCCGGTCGCGCCCGATAAGCCCGATCGGATCGCGATCGCGGTCGTGGGCCTGATGCTTGCGATCCTGCTCGGATTGACGGTGGTGGTGATCGCCGAGAGTGTCGATCAGACCGTACGCGGCAGCCGTGACGTGCGCAGCGTGCTGGCGCTCTCGCCGCTCGGCGTCATTCCGGAGATCGCGGATTCGGCGACGGCACGCCGCCAGAGATGGCAGGCGGCGGTCCTGATGAGCTGTGTATGCCTGGTGACCGCCGGGGTGCTGGTGACGGCGCGGATGTTCTACTCCTGAAAAAGAGCTGCAAGCCCGACGAGGTAAAAGCGACTCATGAGCCTAATCGAGGAAGTGATGCGCCGCCAGGCGCACGAGCGCAGCGCGATGCCGGGCGGGCTTGCGGGGACTTCCGCCGCGAGGGCGGCGAGGCCGATCCTGGCGTCCGCGCCTGCTGAGGCGGCGCCGCAGGAGTACCGCTCCGCCGCGCTGGACCCCGAGGCGCTGGAGCGTAACCGTGTGCTGCTGCGCATTCAGGACGTCGCGGTGTCGCGCGCCTACAAGATCCTGCGGACCCGGGTGCTGCACCGGATGGCGGCCAACAACTGGTCCACGCTCGGGATCACGGGCACCTCCGCCGGCGAAGGCAAGACCCTGACCGCGCTCAATCTGGCCCTCGCCCTGGCGCAGGACCCGAACGCATGGGTGTACCTGGTCGATCTGGACCTGCAGCGGCCGCAGCTCGGTGCCTACCTCGGCATGAGCTACGAATACGGCCTCACCGACTTCCTCACCGGACAGGCGGCGCTCGAGCAGATCGTCTACGACATCGGCATCAAGCGCCTCGCGGTGGTGCCGAATGCCAGTCCCGTCGAGACCTCCTCGGAGCACCTGTGCTCGGCGCGAATGGCCGATTTCGTCAACGCGCTCGCCGCGCAGACTCCGCGGCGCATCGTGATCTTCGATATGCCGCCGCTCATGGTGAGCGATGACGTCCTGGCGTTCGCGCCGCGGGTGGATAGCTTCCTGCTCGTGGTCTCACAGGGCTTCACGGCACGCCGCACGCTCGCCAACGCCAAGGAGGTGCTCTCCGAGCTCAACCTCCTGGGCGTGGTCCTCAACCGCTCCACCGAGCACAACGACAGTCCGTACTACTGATGGCGCTCGATCTCTCGGTCGTGGTTCCGCTTTTCAACGAAGAGGAGAGCGTGCGCCCCCTCTATGCCGCGATCCTCGAGGGTGTCGAGTGCCTCGGAGTCGCCTTCGAGATCGTGCTCGTGGACGATGGCAGCCGCGACGGGACGGCGCGGGTCGCGGACGAGATCGCCCGATCCGACTCCCGTGTCTGTCTCGTGAGGTTCCGCCGCAATTATGGACAGACGCCGGCGATGGCCGCAGGCATCGCGGAGGCGAGAGGCGAGATCATCGTGACCATGGACGGGGATCTGCAGAACGATCCGGCCGACATCGGCGAGCTGCTGGCGCGGATCGAGGCGGGCAACGACATCGTGGTCGGCTGGCGGCACGATCGCCAGGACAAGCTCTGGACGCGCAAGGTGCCCTCGCGCATCGCCAATGCGCTCATCGCCAAGGTGACCGGGGTGCCGATCCGCGACAACGGCTGCTCGCTCAAGGCATACCGGGCCTGCCTCATCAAGCAGATCCCGCTCTACTCGGAGATGCACCGCTTCATACCGGCGATGGCCTCGATCGCAGGTCCGCGGATCGCCGAGATCCGTGTGCGCCACCACGCGCGGCGCTACGGAAGCTCCAAGTATGGGCTTTCCCGCGTCTACAAGGTGTTGCTCGACCTGATGGTGATCAAGACGGTGGCCTCGTTCACCGCACGGCCGATGCTCTGGTTCGGGATCCTCTCCCTGCCGATGCTCGCGGCCGCCACCCTGGCCCTCGGGTGGACGGTGTTCACGCTGTGCGTGCAGAGCAGGATGTCGCTCTCGATCGCCGGCACGGGCGTGATCTTCCTCACCTCGACCGTGACACTGCTCGCTGCGGGGGCGATCGGCGAGCTCATCTACAAGCTCGGAGACCTGCGTGAGCACCAGTTCTCAGGACTCACTCAACATCTGCTCGTCAGAGGCGCAGCCGTCGATGACTGATTCCACCGGCACGAGTGTCGAGATCTCCGCAATCATCCCCGTGGGGCGGCGCCATGCGCCCGATGTGCTCGCGCTCTACGCGGAATACAAGGAGGGGCTCGAGGCGATCGGCCTTCCGTACGAAGTCATCATGGTGCTCGACGGACCGAGGCCGGAGATGGGCTCGGACGTGCGGCGGCTGCTGTCCTCGGGCGATCGTGTCGCGGTGATCAGCCTCACCCGCAATTTCGGCGAGGCCACCGCGCTCATCGCCGGATTCCAGCGCGCCGCCGGCCGCATCATCCTGACGCTGCCCGCCTACCACCAGGTCCGCGGCAGTGAGCTCGGCAAGCTGGTGCGGGCACTCGGCGCGGCCGACCTGGCAATCGGGCAGCGCTGGCCGCGCGTCGGCACCCGGTTCGAGAAATATCGCCGGCAGCTCTTCCATCGCCTCCTGGCGCGGGTGACCGGCCAGCGCTTCCACGACCTCGGCTGCGGCGTGCGGGCCATGAAGCGCCGCGTGCTGGAGGAGATCAATCTCTACGGCGATCAGCACCGCTTCCTGCCCGTGCTGGCGAGCCGCGTCGGATTCAAGGTGCGGGAAGTGGAGCTGCACCAGTCGCCGCTCGATCGCTTCGAGGGCGGCTACCCGCCCCGGGAGTATGTGCGCCGCGCCCTGGATATCTGCACGGTGTTCTTCCTCGTGCGCTTCACGAAGCGGCCGCTGCGGTTCTTCGGACTGGTGGGCGTGACGACGTTCCTGGTGGGCGCGGTGCTCATCACCTGGCTCGCCCTCGACCGACTGGTCTTCCGCCAGCCGCTTGCCGATCGTCCGGCGCTGCTCCTGTCCTCGCTGCTGGTCGTGCTCGGGATGCAGCTGTTCGCCCTCGGATTGCTCGGGGAGCTCATCATCTTCACGCACGCGCGCGACATAAAGGACTACCAGATCGAGGAGGTCGTCCGCTATCCCGCGCCGCTTTGCGCCGCGGAGCCGCCGCGCCCGGCGCTCTCGCCTGCGCCCAAGCCCAGTGAATCGCAGCGCCACATCGCCTGAGGAGCCGCCGAATGGAAAGTGAAGGTGCCTACCTGTCCTGGAACGCCATGAGCGCGATGCTGCGGGCGCGTCTGGAGGCGTTGCCGGGGCCGCTGCGCATCCTGGAGGCGGGATGCGGGCGGCTGTGGCCGCTCAAGCTGAGCGTGCCCTTCACGTTGACCGGCCTGGACCTCGACCGCGACGCGCTCGCCCTGCGCACCGATCTCGATCAGGCGATCGTCGGGGACCTGCGGACCGTGGATCTGCCGCCTCACTCCTTCGACGTCATCTACAGCGCGTACGTGCTCGAGCACGTCAGCGGCGCGCAGCAGGTCCTCGAGCGGTTCAGGCGGTGGCTGACTCCAGGGGGCATGCTGATCATCCAGGTTCCCGACCGGGACTCGGCCTACGGCTTCCTCACGCGCCTCACTCCCTTCCGGGCGCACGTGATGTTCCATCGCTACATGTTGAAGCAGCCGCTGGCCGGCACACCCGGCCACGGACCGTACCCCACCTGTTACGATGAGGTCATCTCCGAGCGCGGCCTGCGCGATTTCTGCCGGCGCAACGGCTTCACCACACCGGAGGTGTACCGGCTGTGCAGCTACGCGAACGACCTTCCGGTTCGAGCCGGCGCATTCCTGACATCGATGCTCTCGGCGGGCAGGCTCGCCTGGCGACACAACAACCTGCTGATCATCGCCCGGATGGAGCGGGTCGAGGTGCCGCTCGGCCTGGAGGGGGCCGTGCCGCTGCGCCGGCCGCCGTTGGATCAGGTGACCAGCACGCGGATGCGGCGGGCCAGGTAGCGAAAGGTAGAGCCGCGGGTCGCGCGATTCGCCGCGAGCGCACTGACCGTGCGCACCGGCGCGGCCAGCGCGAGCCGCGCGGTCTTGAGCGGATCCGGCGCGAGCTTCACGGGCGCGTATGCGAACTTCTGCATCACGGCTGCGCAGATCTTCTGAGCGAAGTACGCGTCCTCGGCCGGAAGATCCGCGCGCCAGCGGCCGGCGGATGTGCTCGAGATGCCGGCGAATCGCGCGCCGGTGGATGAATTGCTGAACTGCGTCTCCAACAGCCGCGGGTGGAATTCCTCGCCTATGAAAGAGCACAGCTGCCGCAGATGAGAATCAGGCTCTGCGACCAGATCCTCGTACCGGATCACGTGCACGGCGGCCGCGAAGCGGCTCTTGGCCGCCACGATGGCAAGCGCGCTGGCCTTCCACAGATATGAGGTGAGAACCGGGTGGTAAAGCCTGCGCAGGCGCGGCCCGTCCGCGCCGGCAATCGTCCATTTGTCGCGGTACGAGACCAGAAAGTCGCGCGGATCGCGGATGCAGGCCACCACCCGCGCATCGGGAAACATCCGCAAGATCGTGTCGAGCTCGAACACGTCGCGCGG
>DASVWT010000165.1:0-4535 GCA_036393055.1 Steroidobacteraceae bacterium | reverse complement strand
TCACGCCGTTGAGCGAGTCGAAGACGCCGCCGATCTGCTTGCGCGACAGCCCCGTGTCTTTGGAGATTTGAGTCAGGACTTCCGACTTGGTCGGAGCGCCACCCTTTTTCGCCATATTGCGCTACTCCTCGAGATTTAATGGTTATGAGCGCGCTGTGCTGCAGTCGCGCATGTGAATCGGCGCGAAAAATAGCACATGGGCGCGGCCGCGCAACAGCTTTTTTCGCTCGAGCGTGCGCTGAAATGCCTTTTTTTCAAGGCTTTCGGATTAGGTGTCGCCGCTAAGGGCTTGGTTTCCAACGTTTGGCGCGCGGCTCAGCCGATGAGAATCAGGATCGCCTGGATGAGAATGCAGGCCCAGAGGGGCGAGAGATCGATGCCCGCGATCGGCGGAATCACCCGGCGGAACGGCCGCAACACCGGCTCGCACACGGTAGCGAGCACCGATTGCAGCGGCGAATAGCCGCCCGGAGCCACCATGCTGAGCAGCGCGTAAAGGATGATGGCGTAGAAGTACGTCCAGAGCAGGGTGTGGGCGATCTCGAGCGCCGCGGATTGCGCCCAGTAGATCGGGCTCACGAAGGTGATGCCGCGGATGGCGAAGATTATCGCCACTTCCACGACCGCGATCACGATGACCGCCACCACGGAGGCGGTGTCCACCTTACCGATCGGCGGCAGGATGCGCCGCAGCGGCAGGATCAGCGGATTGGTGAGGCGTACGACCGCCTGACAGATGGGATTGCGGAAGTCGGCGCGCGTGAGCTGCAGCAGCAGGCGCGCCAGTACCACGAAAAGCGCGAGCGACAGCAGGGTCTCGATGATGAAGATCAGGGCGCTCATGGGTATCCGTGTGCGGTCAGCGGCCGGTGCCGCCAAATTGCTCGGCGAGCTCGCGGCTGCGGCGCGCCGCCGCAGCGATAGCGCGGGAGACGAGCTCGTTGAAATCGGCGGCTTGCAGGGCATGCAAGGCTGCTTCGGTGGTACCACCCTTCGACGTCACTTCCGCGCGCAAGCGTGCAAGATCACCGTCGCTTCCTTGCGCCAGAAGTCCTGCGCCGTGCAACGTCGCGATCGACAGGCGTCGCGCCGTATCTGGCGGAAGTCCGAGCTCTACGCCGGCCTGCATCATCGCTTCCGCAAGAAGGAAGAAGTACGCGGGGCCGCTGCCCGAAAGTGCTGTCACCACATCGAGCGCTTCCTCCGTCGCTACCCAGACGACCTCGCCGACGGACTGCATGACCTGTGCGGCGAGCGCGCGCTGAGAGGTGTCGACTTCCGCCGGGGCGAATAGCCCCGTGATGCCTGCGCCGACGAAGGCCGGCCTGTTGGGCATCGCGCGGATCACCGGCACGCCGGTGCCGCACCAGCTTTGCAGCGCCTGGATCCTGACGCCCGCGGCGACCGAGAGGACGATCGGCCGCCTTTGCTGCAATCCCGGGGTGAGCGCCGCGAGCACGGAGCCCGCGTCCTGCGGCTTCACGGCCAGCACGACGAGGTTTGCCTTGCCGATGGCGGCGGCATTGTCCGCCGTCGCGGCGACGCCGAGCTCCTGGGAGAGCGCCGCGCGCGCCGCCTCCTTGCTTTCGGCGACGGTGATCTGCTCCGGGCGCATGCCATGGCGCAGCAAACCCCCGATGAGCGCGCGCCCCATGTTGCCGGCGCCCAGAACAGTCAGCTCGAGATGGCTCATGGGGGGATTGTACCGGGTGAAGCAGGCACATGGGCGAGCCGGTGCCTTTCAGCGAGGACACTTGACGTGTCCGTATCCGGGGGCATTGACGCTCGCGAGCGCGGGTCTCAGGGAAGTGCCACGGACGGCTGAGCGCCGGTTGTGCGGTGCTCTTGCTGCGGGGGGCTGCCGCCCTGGACGGTCATTGGCGCGGCGCACTGTTTGAACGCCGCGGATCCAGCGCTTTAGCTAACGGCGCGGGCCAAAGAGCGACGTGCCGATCCGCACGATGGTTGCGCCCTCGCGGATCGCGGCCTCGAAGTCCCCGCTCATGCCCATCGACAGCGTATCGAGGCCGAGGCCACCCGAGTTCAGGGAGTCCTTCAGCACTCTGAGCCTCGCGAACCATTCCCGCTGCCGGCCGGGGTCGGGCTCCTCGGGGGGGATGCACATGAGACCTCGCAGCGCCACCCGCGGCAGCTGCGCGACGGCGGCCGCGAGGCCCGGCACCTCGGCAGCCGGTGCGCCGCCCTTGCTCGCCTCGCCCGCGAGGTTCACCTGGATGCAGACGTTCAGCGCCGGCGCGTGATAGGGGCGTTGCGCCGAGAGCCGCTCGGCGATCTTCAGCCGGTCCACCCCGTGCACCCAGGCGAAGCGCTCCGCAACCTGGCGCGTCTTGTTGGCCTGGAGGCGGCCGATGAAGTGCCAGGTGAGGGGCAGGTCGCGCAGCGCTTCGAGCTTATCGAGCGCCTCGGCGAGGTAGCTTTCCCCGACATGAGTCATCCCTTGCGCCGCCGCCGCCCGGATCAGATCCGCGGGCTGGCCCTTGGAAACCGCCAGGAGTGTGACCGAGTCGACATTCCGGCCGGCGGCGGCGGCGGCCGCAGCCACCCGGGCGCGCAGCGCACCGATGCGATCCGGCAAATTCTGCGAAGACCTTAACATATGGACGCCCAAACCCCTCCGCTATACTGCCACGAGCGCTCAGGCCTGGTTTGCTGGGGCGCCCGCACTCGCCGCACTAGGAAATCCCATGGCCGTCGACATCGCGCAACTGCTGGCGTTCGCCGTCAAGAACAAGGCATCGGACCTGCACCTGTCCTCCGGCGTGCCGCCCATGATCCGCGTCGACGGCGACATGAAGCGGATCAACATGCCGCCGCTGTCCCACAAGGAAGTGCACAGCATGGTGTACGACATCATGAACGACAAGCAGCGCAAGGCCTATGAGGAGTTCTTCGAGACCGATTTCTCCTTCGAGATCCCCAAGCTCGCGCGCTTTCGCGTCAATGCCTTCAATCAGAACCGCGGCGCCGGCGCGGTGTTCCGCAACATTCCCTCGGACATCATCTCGCTGGATGACCTCGGGGCGCCGAAGATCTTCCGCGACCTGTGCATGCTGCCGCGGGGCCTGGTGCTGGTCACCGGGCCCACCGGCTCGGGCAAGTCGACGACGCTCGCCGGCATGGTCAACCACTGCAACGACAACCGGCCCGATCACATCATCACCATCGAGGATCCGATCGAGTTCGTGCACGAGTCCAAGCGCTGTCTGGTGAACCAGCGCGAGGTGCATCGCGACACGCTCGGCTTCAGCGAGGCGCTGCGCTCGGCACTGCGCGAGGACCCGGACATCATCCTGGTCGGCGAGATGCGTGACCTCGAGACCATCCGCCTCGCGTTGACGGCCGCCGAGACCGGCCACCTGGTCTTCGGCACGCTGCATACGAGCTCCGCGGCCAAGACGATCGATCGCGTGGTCGATGTGTTCCCGGCCGCGGAGAAGGACATGGTGCGCTCCATGCTCTCGGAATCGCTGCGGGCAGTGATCTCGCAGACGCTGCTCAAGAAGAACGGCGGCGGGCGCGTCGCCGCGCACGAGATCATGATCGGCACTCCGGCGATCCGCAATCTGATCCGCGAGGGCAAGATCGCCCAGATGTACTCCGCCATCCAGACCGGTCAGGCCTCGGGCATGCAGACGCTCGATCAGTGCCTGACCGAGCTCGTGAGCAAGAGCGTGGTCAGCAAGGAAGAGGCGCGCTACAAGGCCCAGAACAAGGACGCTCTGTGATGCGTTGCGTGCAGTCCCTGACGGAGAGTCGCCGTGGATCGTGATCAAGCTATCAAGCTGATGCAGGACCTGCTGCGTCGCATGGTGGAGAAGAAGGCCTCCGACCTCTTCGTGACGGCGGGATTTCCGCCCGCCATCAAGATCGACGGAGATATCCGTCCGCAGAGCGAGCGCGCCCTGACGATGGAGCAGGCCGCCACCCTGGTGCGCGCGATCATGAATGACCGGCAATCCCGGGAGTTCGACGCCACCAAGGAATGCAATTTCGCGATCGCCCCGCCGGGGATCGGGCGGTTTCGCGTCAGCGCCTTCGTGCAGCAGGGCGCGACCGGCTGCGTCATCCGCATGATCAACGCCAAGATCCCGAGCTTCGAGGAGCTCGATCTGCCGCCGATCCTGAAGGAGGTCGTGCTATCCAAGCGCGGCCTGGTCGTCGTGGTCGGCGGCACCGGATCGGGCAAGTCGACCACGCTCGCGGCGATGATCGGCTACCGCAACGAGAAGACCCGCGGCCACATCGTCACCATCGAGGATCCGCTGGAATACGTGCACCAGCACAAGGGCTGTGTCATCACCCACCGGGAGATCGGCGTCGACACCGAGTCCTGGCACGCCGCCCTGAAGAACACTCTTCGCCAGGCGCCGGACGTCATCCTGATCGGTGAGATCCGCGACCGGGAGACGATGGAGTACGGGATCCAGTTCTCCGAGACCGGGCACCTGGTGCTGGCGACGCTGCACGCCAACAACGCCAACCAGGCGCTCGACCGTATCGTCAACTTCTTCCCG
>DASVWT010000164.1:0-11762 GCA_036393055.1 Steroidobacteraceae bacterium | reverse complement strand
ATTGAAGAGGCGCGACTGGTACTTGGCGCCACCGTCACAGAGTACGGTCACGATGGTATGGCCGGGGCCGAGCTCACGCGCGAGGCGCGCGGCTGCGGCGACATTGATGCCACTGGTGCTCCCGAGGAACAGACCTTCTTCGCGCAGCATACGGTAGACGAAGCGGACCGTCTCCGGATCCTCGACGTGCAGCGCGTCGTCGACGGGCGCACCGTCGAAGTTTGCGGTGATGCGGCCGATGCCGATGCCTTCCGTGATCGAGCCTGAGCCCGTGGCCTTGAGTGCCCCGTTGCGCACGTACTCGTAGAGGCTGCTGCCGGGCGGGTCGGCGAGCACGCAGCGGACCGAGCGGCGGCGCGACTTCAGGTATTCCGCCACGCCGGCGAAAGTCCCGCCGGTGCCGGCCGAGGTGACGAAGGCATCGATGCGGCCCTGCGTCTGCTCCCAGATCTCCGGCCCCGTGCTCTCGATGTGCGCCTGCCGGTTCGCGGTATTGTCGAACTGATTCGCCCATATGGCGTTTGGCAGGCTGGCGGCGAGCCGCTGCGAGACCTTCTGGTACTGGTTGGGATTGCTGTAGGGGACCGTCGGCACCTTGTGGACCTCGGCGCCGAGCGTCTCGAGCAGCCGGTACTTCTCCGGTGACTGGTTGTCCGGCATCACGATGACGCAGCGGTAGCCGCGCGCGTTGCAGACATGCGCGAGACCTATCCCGGTGTTGCCCGCGGTGCCCTCGACAACGGTGCCGCCGGGCGCCAGCTCGCCGTTGCGCTCGGCGGCGAGCACGATTGCGCGCGCGGCACGGTCCTTGACGGACCCGCCGGGGTTCATGAACTCCGCCTTGCCGAGAACCTCGCAGCCGGTCTCCTCGCTCACCCGCCGCAGCTTGATCAGCGGCGTGTTGCCGACCGACCCGACGAACCCCTCGCGCATGAGCAATATCTCCCCGGTCAAATGGGCTGAATCAGGTCCGCAGCGGTCTCCACCGTCCGCGGAGCCGGCAAGTCGGCGGACTCGGCAGCGACGGAAGCCGCAACGACCTCGCCGACGATGAGCAGCGCCGGGGCCGAAATGCCCGCGCTGCTGCCAAGATCGGCGATTTGCGACAGTGTAGCGCGGAGTACCCGCTGCCCGGGCAGGGTCGCACGCTCGATGAGGGCCGCCGGCAGCGTCTCGGGCGCCCCGGCCGCGCGCAGCCGCGCCACGATGGGCGCGAGCTTGCCCACGCCCATGTAGAAGACCACGGTCTGGCGCGGGTGAGCAAAGGCCCGCCAATCGAGACCCTCGTCCTCCGGCAGATGCCCGGTCACGAAAGTCACGCTCTGCGCCAACCCGCGCTGGGTGAGTGGGATGCCGGCACCGGCCGCGGCGCCGAGCGCCGCCGTGATGCCGGGCACGAGGAGGTACGGGATGCCTTCGCGCGCGAGCGCCTCGGCCTCCTCACCGCCGCGCCCAAAGATGAAGGGGTCGCCACCCTTCAGGCGCGCCACCTTGAGGCCCTCGCGCGCGAAGCGGATCATCAGCTCGTGGATGTCGTCCTGTGGGGTATGAGGCTCGCCGTGAGCCTCAGACCCGCCACCGTGAGCCTTTCCCACGAAGATCCGCCGCGCCTCCCGCCGCGCGTGCTCGAGCACCGCCGTGGGAACCAACCTGTCGTAGAGCACCACGTCCGCCTGCTGCAGCAGCTGCAGTGCGCGCAGCGTGAGCAGATCCGGATCGCCGGGACCCGCCCCGATCAGATAGACCTCACCGAGTGCGCTGGCGCCCGTTGCAGCCGAGGTGGTGAGCTGAGACATCAACAGCTCCGCCTCGAAGGCGCGCTGCGCGCCCGCCCGATCGCTCGCCATCAGGTGAGTGCCCGTCCTGCCGCGCACGATGCGTTCCCAGAAGGCACGGCGGGCGCCGGTGCGCAGTGCCCGCTGCACGCTGTTGCGCCGCTCGCCCATGAAGCGCGCGAGCGCACCGAGGCCTGCCGGCAGCACCGCCTCGATACGCTCCCGCACCCAGCGGGCGAGCACCGGCGCCTGCCCGGCGGATCCCACCGCGACCACGACGGGCGAGCGGTCGATGATGGCAGGGAAGATGAATGTTGAGAGCGAAGCGTCGTCGACGACGTTGACGGGTATGTTGCGCTCGCGGGCTGCTTCCGAGACGGCGCTGTTGACATCCTTGTAGGCCGTCGCGGCGATCACGATGGCGGCACCGCTCAGGTGCCCTGGGACGAAGCTCTCGGATACGTGTGTCAGCTCGCCGGCGGCGGCGCGGCTACGCAGATCATCGTGCAGCCGCGGCGCGACCACCGTCACGCATGCGCCGGCCTTGAGCAGGAGGTCCGCCTTGCGTGCCGCGATGCGTCCGCCACCCACGATGACTGCGCGCGCGGCGCGCAGCTGCAGAAAGACCGGCAGATAGTCCATCGAGGCCGATTCGTCTGTCAGGCCTGTGCGGCCACATGGCGTACTCTGGGGTGTAAGCCGCATTCGCGAGACTCGGGTTGCTCCCACCACCAGCGGCCTGCGCGGCGGCTCTCGCCCGGCTGGATCGCACGGGTGCAGGGGAAGCAGCCGATGCTCGGGAACTGGCGATCGTGCAGGGAATTGTACGGCAGCTTGCGCGTGCGGATGTACTGCCAGATCTCCGCCTCGCTCCAATCGAGCAGCGGGCTCACCTTGTAGAGGCCGTATTCCGAGTCCCACTCCACCGGCTGCGCCTGGGCGCGCGCCGCCGATTGCTCCCGGCGCACCCCTGTCACCCAGGCCGTGTAGCCCTGGATGGCGCGCTTGAAGGGCTCGACCTTGCGCACGTGGCAGCAGGAGAGGCGCGCATCCAGGCTGTGGTAGAAGCCGTTGACGCCCTGGGCGGAGACCAGTTGCTGCAGCGCCTGAGCGTCCGGAAAGACCAGATGAAGGGAGCGCTTGTAGCGCCGCTCGAGCTTCTCGAGCAGGTCGTACGTTTCCTGATGCAGGCGCCCGGTATCGATGCTGAACATCTCGATCTCCGGCACATGCGTCCAGATGATGTCCGTGAGCACCATCGCCTCCGCGCCGAGACTGTTCGAGTAGACCACCCGGCCGTGCTCGCGCACCGCCGCGGCGAGCTGCTCGCGCACGTCCACCGCCTTCTGTTCCAGATCGAGATTCAGCAGGTCACCCATAGTGAGGCGACTATAGCCACGGTCCCCCGGCGGACAGAACGAACGATTTCTTCTGAGCGACTGCGGCCCGGTTATGGCCCTATCTCCTATGGACAAAATCGCAGGAGCGATTTTGAACGGCGAACGCCGGCCCGAAGGGTTCGGCGCAGGGACGGGGCCGAATAACGTCGCCGGCACGTCCAGGGTTGCGCTAGGCTCCACCTACCATGAAGCTGCACCAGCTACGTTATCTCGCCGCAGTGGCCCAAAGCGGCCTCAACATCACGGCGGCCGCGCAGAAGCTGCACACCTCCCAGCCCGGGGTGAGCAAGCAGATCAAGCTCCTCGAGGACGAGCTCGGCTTCCAGATCTTCGTGCGCGAAGGCCGCAACCTCACCCGCATCACCCCCGCCGGCCAGCAGGTGATCGACCGTGCTCTGCACATCCTGCAGGAGGCGCAAAGCATACGCGCGCTCTCGACGGAGCTGCGCGATGAGGGCAGGGGCAGCCTCTCGATCGGGACCACCCACACCCAGGCCCGCTACGTCCTGCCCGGCGTCATCCGGGAGTTCCTCTCCCGGTATCCCAACGTGCGCCTGAACCTGCACCAGGGCACCTCCGAGCAGATCGCCGAGATGGCAGCCCAGGACCGCATCGACTGCGCGATCAACACCGGCTCCGAGCGTCTCTTCTCAGACCTCACGATCCTCCCCTGCTACCGCTGGAACCGCGTCGTCATCGTCCCCCGCGATCATCCCCTCGCCGGCGCCGGCAAGCTCACCTACCGCGCGCTCGCCGCCTATCCCCTCATCACCTACACATTCAGCTTCTCCGGCCCTTCCTCCCTGATCGACGCCTTCGCCAAAGCCAACCTCACACCGAATGTAGCCATCACCGCGCGCGACTCCGACGTCATAGTGACCTATGCCCGCCTCGGGATGGGCGTAGGCATCGTCGCGCACATGGCCGTGGATGAGAACGACCCCGACCTGGCCGTAATCGACGCCTCCCATCTCCTCCCTGCCCACACCACCTGGCTGGGCTTCCGCCGAGGCACCCTGCTGCGCAAATACATGTACGATTTCGCACAGCTCATCGCGCCCCACCTGGACCGCCGCCTGGTAGAGCGTGCCCACCGCGCCAGCACCCCCGAAGAGGTAGCCGCGATGTTCGCCGACGTGAAGCTCCCCGTGAAATAGCCCGGGGCGAGGCTCAATGCGCGACGGCGCCTGATCGTCTTCGTATCCAGATGGGCGTGTGGTGGTCGGCCGCCGCCTGATATGCCACCGTGAACTCCGTCAGCGCCGCCCGGCAGTCCTCCAGCTTCTGATCCTTGCGCGGCACGATGCTGTCGAACCCGCACCGCCCCAGCCAGAACACCAGATCCCGGATCACATCGCCCAGGGCCCGCAGCTCCCCGCGATATCCCAGCCTCTTGCGCAGCACCACCGCTTGCGACAGCGCCCGTCCATCGATGAAGGCCGGAAACTGCAGCGCGATCAATGGCCGATCCGCAATCTCCGGATGGACGGCCTCGATGTCCGCCGTGTTGGGCACCAGCACGCCCACAGCCGCATGCTGCGCCAGCAGCGCTTCCCGATCCGCCCGCCAACGCGCGAGGGTGACGATCACCCTGCCGCCCGGCGACTCCACCTCCGTACGGCCGTCCTCCAGCACAGTCCAGTCATCCTGGACGAGTTGGCCAGCGTGCAGAATCGTCGCCGTCATGCCGCAACCGCCTCGGACTCATTGACGTAGAGGAGGGCCTTGAACGGCGCCATGCCGAGCCGCCGGTAGCACTCGATGAAGGTCTCGTCATCATCGCAACGTAACTCGAGATAGCCGCGGATCAGCCGCTCCACACCATCGGCGATCTCATCTCGCGCCAGCGCGCGTCCGGCGCGTTCGCCAATCGCAGCATCGTTGCTGGGGCTGCCTCCCAGCATCACCTGGTACCACTCCTCGCCGTGCTTATCGACGCCGAGAATGCCGATATGCCCGACGCTATGGTGCCCACACCCGTTCATGCATCCGCTGATCGTGATGCGGATCGCGCCAATCTCATACTGGGCATCCAGCGTGTCGAAGCGCCGATAAATATCCTGCGCCACGCCGATCGAGCCCGCATTCGCCAGACCGCAGAAATCCAGTCCCGGGCAACTGACGATATCCGTGACCAGTCCGATGTTGGGCGTGGCCAGCTTCAGTGCGCCCAGCCTGCGCCAGACCTCGTACAAATCGCGCTCGGCCACATCGGCGAGCACCAGGTTCTGATCGTATGTCGAGCGCAGCTCCCCGAAGCTGTAGGCATCGCAGATGTCGGCCAGCCCCTCGAATTGCTCCGCGGTGCAATCTCCCGCCACATGGTCCGGCGCCTTGAGCGACACGATGACCACCCGATAGCCGGGCATCTTGTGCGCACGCACGTTGCGCTTGATCCAGGCGGCGAACCCCGCATCGCGTGCAGCCACTGCGGCGACATCGGCGCCGGCCTCCGCGGCCGCCTCGTAGGCGGGCGCGGTGAAATATCCACGCATCCGCGCGATGTCTTCCGGCAGCAGGAGCAGCTCCTCGCCCTCGACGCTCGCATTGATCTTCGCGTACTCCTCCTCGATTGCCGCGCGGAAGCGCTCGATGCCCCACTCGCGCAGCACGATCTTGATGCGCGCCTTGTGGATGTTGTCCCGGCGGCCGAAACGGTTGAAAGTGCGCAGGACCGCGGTTGCGTAGCGCAGCAGGTCCGACTCCGGCACGAAGGAATTCATCTCCTGGGCCAACAGCGGCTGCCTGCCGAGTCCGCCGCCGACGTAGATGCGATACCCGATTGCTCCGTCGGCACGACGCACCAGATGCACCGCCACATCGTTGGTGCGGCTCGCCGCCCGGTCCACCGTGGCGCCCGTGAAGGCGAATTTGAACTTGCGCGGCAGCCAGTAGAACTCGGGGTGCAGAGCGATGAACTGGCGCAGGAGCTCGCAGTAGGGACGGGGGTCGATGTGCTCGTCGGCAGCGACGCCTGCGAGGTAGTCGGCCGTGACGTTGCGGGTGTCGTTGCCGCACGCCTGGATGCCGTGAAGCTGCACCTCCGCGAGCTCGCCGAGCAGGTCCGGCACCTGCTCGAGCTTCGGCCAGTTGAGCTGGATGTTCTGCCGCGTCGTGAAGTGCCCGTAGCCTTTGTCGTACTTGCGCACGATGTGAGCCATCTTGCGCAGCTGCGCCGACTCGAGCAGGCCGTAGGGCACCGAGATGCGCAGCATCGGCGCAAAGCGTTGCTGGTAGAGTCCGTTGCGCAGCCTCAGGTGGCGGAACTCATCCTCGGAGAGCTCGCCTGCGAGATACCTGCGGGTCTGGTCCCGGAACTGCTCGACACGCTGGGTGACGAGCGCGCGGTCTATCTGATCGTAGCGGTACATGCCGCCGGACTATAGGCGGCAGCTCGCGGCGCGCTAAATACCGTGTGGTTTGGTAGTCCGCGCCGCGGGTTATGAGTGCGATAATCCGCTCGATCAGGCAATCGAGGACGACCCCGTGAAGCTCAGAATCAAAGGCGACTCGCTGCGGCTGCGGCTTTCGCAAGGTGAGATGCGCTCGCTCTCCGAACAGGGCGCGGTGGAGGACAAGGTCTCCTTCCCGGGCGGGGCGACGCTGCGATATCGCTTGCGGATTGACCGTAAAAGAGATGCGATTTCAGCCAATTACGAATCAAACCTCATCGAAATTATTATCCCGGGGGCGCAAGCCGAGCGCTGGTACGGCACCGACCTCGTCACCCTGAGCGGGAGCCAGCCCCTGGGGGCGGGCGAGCTGCGGCTCGTTCTGGAGAAGGATTGGGCCTGCCTCGCGCCGCGCGAAGGCGAGGACGAGTCCGACAACTTCCCGCACCCGGAAGCTGCGCGAGGATCTAAGACCCGTTGATCTCCAGCAGGTCATCCGGCGTATCGAGGTCGAAGGCGGCGCTCGCCATCGGCACTTTCACCAGGTGATCCGCATGGCGGCGGAGCAGCGCCCTCGCGCCGGTATCGCCTTTGAGCCCGCTCAGCTCGCCGAAGAGGTGCTGCGGAAAAATCGCGGGCACGCCGACCGTTGCTCCGTAATGGGCGGCGGCCACGCACAGCGGCTGGCGGCGCCATGCGCCGGCAAGCCGCCGCAGGTCCTCGGCAGTGACACAGGCCTGGTCGGCCAACACCAGCATCACCGCAGCGCACGAGGGAGGCAGGCGCGCGATGCCGGCGCGGATGGAGCTCGCAAGCCCCTCGCGCCAGTCCCGGTTGACCACCACCGATCCGGGCGAGTGCTTGAGCAGCGGGGTGAGCTCCGCGGCACTGGCCCCGAGCACGACGATCAGCGAGTGACCCACGACCTCGGCCGCCCGGCCGGCGGTGAGGCTGAGCAGGGGGCGGTCGCCGACACGTACGAGCTGCTTGGCGGAGCCGAAGCGGCTCGAGCCGCCGGCCGCCAGCACGATGGCATGCAGTCCCGCGGCGTCACTCTCGGCGCTCACGCACCACCAGGTGATTTGCGCCGCAGCTCGATCCCAGCGGGCAGCTGGGCGGCGACGCGCGCGTAGCGGGTGCGCTCCTCGAGGATGGAATCGGCGTCGATGGCGCTGATGGTCCGCCAGTCCGCGACGCTCAGATGCTCCGCGAGCGCGCGCTCGAGCGCGGCACGACGCGGAGCCCACGCGGAGTTGAAAATGCGCGCAAACTCCTGCCACGCCGCGCGCGCACTGTCGGACTCGCCGGCCGCAAGAGCGGCCTCGAGCCGCGACAGCGCTTCGCGGCTGGTCCCGCTCTGGCTGATGAGCCCCACCAGATGATGTGCGCTCACGCCCGCCGCGCCACCGGGCGACGACTGCCGCGAGCCGAGCAACTCCGAGAGAGTCTGGTCGCACTCCTCGAATCTCGAGAGTACCCAGACCAGGTAATTCACGCAGGCCTCGCGAAAGCCGGCCGTTGCCTCGGAAAGTAGCGCGCCTTCATCTGGCGATCCGAACACCGCCGCGCAGGCGTTGGCGACTTCGGCCGCATGGGATTGCTCAGCGGCAAGCTGGCGGCGGATGATCTCGAGCTCGTTCATGATTCACTCCCCGCTTGCGGTATGCCGTGTACGAAAGCGTGGACTTCGGCGACGATCGCGAGCGCTATCGACTCGGGAGTGCGGCCGCCCAGATTGAAGCCGACCGGTGCTCGCAGACGCGGCCGCAGACGCTCTGCCTCGGTGCCCAGCTCCGACAACAGCTTCTCACGTCTCGCCCGCGGGCCGAGCAGGCCGACATAAGGAATGGAGCTCGCGCCCAACGCTCTCAGATACTCCAGATCCGACGGCAGGTGATGGCTCATCACCACCGTGGCGGTGAACTGTCCGAGGTCCAGGTCCCGTGTGATCTCCTCCGGGCGCGTCAGCAGCACGCGGTCTGCCAGCGGGAAATGAGCAGATACCGCATACGCCGGGCGGTGATCGGCCACGGTCACCCGCCAGTGCAGGCGCGCGGCGAAATCGACCACTGGCAGCGCATCCGGTCCGGCGCCGAGGAGCAGCAGCCTCGGCGGCAGGCCGAGCGGCAGGAGCATGAGCTTCCAGCGTCCCCCGGGGCCTTCGAGCCGATCGACCTCCCCGGAATCCGGGGCCGCCGCGAGTGCCGCCAGCACGCGCGGCTCCTGAAGCGCGGTCCGGACCGCGGATGCCGCCTCGCCCGGGGGCAGCAGGAGCGCTCCGGCCGGCACATCCGGATCCTGTGATTCGGTCACTATGGCGACGGCAGTCGGGCGGAGCGCGCCGAGGGCAGCCGCCAGGTGCGCGAGCGGCTGCCACTGTTCCTGCGGCCCGACGCGCAGCAGCAGGATGTGCATCGCGCCCTCGCAGCCGAGCCCCAGTCCCCAGACGAGGTCGTCCGGATTGCGCAGATCATAGGTCGCGAGCGCGGCGCGGCCGGTCTCGATCACCGCCCGGGCGCGCTCCCCGAGATCCCCTTCCAGGCATCCCCCCGAGATCAGGCCGGCATACTGACCATCGCCCGCCATGAGCAGCATCGCCCCCGGCTTGCGGTAGGTCGAGCCCGCGGTATGCACGAGGATCCCGAGCGCCATCGCGCGGCCGGCAGCCCGCTCGCGCTCGAAAAGGGGAAGGAGGGGGGCGAGCTCACAATCCATTGCGGGATTATGCCGCGAATCATTGCGCGCACTCGGGCTCGTCAGTAGAGTCGCACCGCCTTTCCTCTGGTCCACCCCATTCCATGTCCAATTCCGCTTCCTGGGTCGTGCACAAGTTCGGCGGCTCGAGCGTCGCCGATGCCGGCTGTTTCCGCCGCGTCGCCACCATCATCGATTCCCTGCCGGCCGCGCGCGTCGGCGTCGTCCTTTCGGCATGCAAGGGCGTCACCGATGCCCTGCTCGGGCTCGTGGCGCTGGCGGAGCGGCAGGATGACCGCTATCGCGTGGAGCTCGGCGCCCTGCGCTCGCGGCATGCGCAAATCGCCGAGACACTCCTCAGCCCGGAGTCCGCACGCCTGTACCTCGCGGGATTCGATCGGGATTGCCACGACCTCGAGGGCATCCTGCACACGGTGAAGCTGACCCGGGCCGCCGCACGCAACGTGAGCGACCTCATCGCCGGATACGGCGAGATCTGGTCCACCAAGCTCTTCCATCGCTTCTACGAGGAGCGCGGCAGCCGCCGCGGTCCGGCTCAGTGGGTCGACGCGCGTCGGGTCGTGGTCGTCGACTGGGGTCCGCTGGGCCCCGCGGTGCAGTGGGAGCAGTCGCGGGCGAATCTTTCCGACCTCGTGGACCGCGACTTCAAGGGGACGCTGATCATCACGGGATTCATTGCGTCCGACCCCCGTGGTGTGCAGACCACGCTAGGCCGCAATGGCAGCGACTTCTCCGGGTCGATCTTCGGCGCGCTGCTCGATGCCGCGGAGATCCACATCTGGACGGATGTCGATGGCGTACTGTCAGCCGATCCGCGCCGGGTTCCCGATGCGACGGTGATCGATTCGCTCACCTACAACGAGGCGATGGAGCTC
Source organism: Steroidobacteraceae bacterium (assembly GCA_036393055.1). Classification (GTDB taxonomy): domain Bacteria; phylum Pseudomonadota; class Gammaproteobacteria; order Steroidobacterales; family Steroidobacteraceae; genus 13-2-20CM-66-19. Next base: position 1,605 of record DASVWT010000164.1, on the reverse strand, counting down.
GCTTACTTCGGGGCGAAGGTGATCCATCCGCAGACCATGGCGCCTGCGGTCGGGGGAAGCATCCCCATCTGGATCCGCAACACCTTCGCGCCGGAGAAGCCGGGCACCCTCATCTGCGCCCAGCCGACCTCGACGCTGCCGGTGAAGGGCGTCGCCAGCATCGAGCGCGTAGCGCTCATCAACCTCGAGGGCGCCGGCATGATCGGCGTTCCGGGGACGGCGCACCGGCTGTTCGGGGCGCTGCGCGAGGAGGGCATTTCCGTCATCCTCATCTCCCAGGGCAGCTCCGAGCACTCGATCTGCTGCGCCATCCCGTACGAGCAGGCCGAGCGCGCCGCGGCGCTCGTGCGCCAGGCGTTCGAGCGGGAGCTGAAGGAGGGCCAGATCCAGAGCGTCGAGGTCGATCCGGACCTCGCGATCCTCGCCATCGTGGGCGATGGCATGGCAGGCACTCCCGGTGTCGCCGCGAAGGTGTTCAACTCGCTCGGCACTGCAAGTGTGAACGTGCGCGCGATCGCCCAGGGCGCATCGGAGCGCAACATCTCCGTCGTGGTCGAGGGACGACAGGCGACACGGGCGCTGCGCGCGATCCATTCCAGTCTTTATCTCTCGCCGCACACCGTCTCGGTCGGGGTGATCGGCCCGGGGACGGTGGGCAGAGTGTTCCTCGATCAGCTCGCCTCGCAGAGCGCGCGCCTGCGGGAGCAGTTCAAGATCGACCTGCGGGTGCGCGGCATTCTCGGCTCCAGCCGCATGGCGCTGGCCGAGAGCGGCATTCCCCTCGATGACTGGCGCAGGCACTACGAGGAGCAGGGCGCCGCGGCCGATCTCGACCGCTTCATCGAGCACGTGCACGTCGATCATCTGCCGCATTCCGTGATCATCGACTGCACGGCGAGCGCCGCCGTCGCCGGCCGCTATGCCCAGTGGCTCGCCGCCGGCATTCACATCGTGACACCCAACAAGAAAGCCAACAGCGCCGATCTCGCGTACTACCGCGCCATGCGCACGGCCCGCCGCGCCGGCGGGGCCCACTACCTGTACGAGGCCACGGTCGGCGCCGGGCTGCCGGTGGTGCACACGCTGCGCGACCTCAGGGAGACGGGGGACGAGATCACCAGCGTCGAGGGGATTTTCTCCGGGACGCTCGCCTATCTTTTCAACATCTATGACGGCCGCACGGCATTCTCCGATATCGTGCGGGATGCGCGCCAGCGGGGCTACACCGAGCCCGACCCGCGCGATGACCTCTCCGGCATGGACGTCGCCCGCAAGCTCATCATCCTCGGGCGGGAGATGGGCCTCGAGCTGGAGCTCGCCGATGTCAGGGTCGAGAGCCTGGTGCCCGCCGGCCTGGAGGCGGGGTCCATCGAGGACTTCATGGGACGGCTGCCGCGGCACGATGCGGCCATGCGCGAGAGGCTGGAGCGCGCCCGCGCGCGCAGCAAGGTGTTGCGTTATGTCGGCCGGCTGACCTGCCGGAGCGCTTCCAACGGACAGCCCGCGGGCGTTGCGGCCGTGGGGCTGGTGGAGCTCGATGCGAAGCATCCCTTTGCCAACATCGCCCTCACCGACAACGTGGTGCGCTTCGCCACCCGCCGTTAT
>DASVWT010000163.1:0-10325 GCA_036393055.1 Steroidobacteraceae bacterium | reverse complement strand
GGAGCGATGGCCATCGTCGGGTACGCCTGCCGTCAGTTGCCGGAACACGCTACGCGCGAACTTCAGGTCCTCCCACGCCTTGCGCTTGTCCGCCGGATTGCGCAGGAGGTAGGCGGGATGATACGTCACCACGAGGGGCGTATTCAGCTCGCCGAAGCTGTGCACCCGGCCGCGCAGGCGGCTCAAGGACTCCTCCGTCCCCAGCAGGTTCTGGGCCGCGATTCGGCCTACCGCGATCAGCAGACGCGGACGTACCAGCTCGATCTGGCGCCGCAGGTACGGCAGGCAGGCGGCGACCTCCTCCGGGCGCGGATCGCGGTTGCCCGGCGGACGGCTCTTCAGCACGTTGGCGATATAGACGTTCTGCGCCCGGCTGAGGCCGATTGCGCGCAGCATCGCATCCAGCAGCTGTCCGGCGCGGCCGACGAAGGGCTCCCCGCGCCGGTCCTCCTCGGCACCGGGCGCCTCGCCGATCACCATCCATTCCGCCCGGGGATTGCCCACCCCGACCACGCCTTGGGTACGCGTAGCGTGCAGACTGCAGCGAGTACACCCGTGCACCTCGGAGCGCAGCGCTTCCCATGCCGCCGCGGCGCCGGTGTCGTCATGCACGGGGGGCGGGGGGCAAGGCGTTGCCAGCGGCCCTCCCTCGAATGCCGGTGCCGCGGGGCTCGCCCGCGGCACCCAGATGTCGATGCCGAGGGCCTGCAGGTATTCGGCGCGACGGGCGCGATCCATCAAGCAGGTGCGCGCCGGTGGCGGCGCAGGCGGCGAACCAGCCAGATGATCGGTGCCGAGGCTGCGTAGGTGCCGAAGATCGCGAGCAGCAGGGTCGGCGGGTCGGTGGCGTTGAGGACGACTGCGATCAGCACGACGATGAGCACCACCAGGAGCAGCGAGACGAACCGGACCCGCCGGTCGAGCTTGAACTGCTTGAAGCTCGGATAGCCGAAGCGGCTGACCATCAGCGCGCCGGCAACCGCAGTCACCGCAAACGCCGCAATGAGGCCGGGGAGGCCCGGCTCGTGCCACTGGCTCGAGGCCCACACGAAGCCCGCGACCAAGGCGGCGGCCGACGGGCTCGGCAGCCCCTCGAAGTAGCGCTTGTCCGCCGTCGGGGCGCGCGCATTGAAGCGCGCGAGGCGCAGTGCCGCCGTCACGGCATAGAAGAAGCACGCGAGCCAGCCGAAGCGTCCCCATTCGTGCCCGAACTCCGCGATCCGCACGACGCCCCACTGATAAGCGACGATGGCCGGGGCGAGACCGAAGGACACCATGTCCGCGAGGCTGTCGTACTCCTTGCCGAAGGCGCTCTCGGTATGGGTCAAACGCGCCATCCGACCATCCAGCGTGTCGAAGATCATCGCCACGAACACCCCGATGCCGGCCGGCGCGAAGTGCTTGTCGATCGCCGCGACGATGGCATAGAACCCCGAGAACAGGCACCCGGTGGTCAGCAGGTTCGGCAGGAGATAGATCCCCTTGCGCTGCGGCTTGACCTCGTTGTCGGCATCTGGATCCATGCTGAAGGCACTCTCCGGGTTCGGGGACGTCAAGACTGCTCGGTACCGCAGGCGAAGGGGGAGCGAATTTTATCAGCTGGCCGTCCTGATAAGATGGCGGACCCTTCAATCCCGGCAAAAAGACCCGCGCACAATGAGGCTCTCGCAGTATCCGATCAACACCGCCAAGGAGACCCCTGCCGAGGCCGAAGTGCTGAGCCACCAGCTGATGCTGCGGGCGGGGCTCATCCGGCGCGAGGCGGCGGGGCTCTACAGCTGGCTGCCGATGGGCCTCAAGACCCTGCGCAAGGCGGAAACCATCATCCGCGAGGAAATGGACCGGGCGGGGGCGCTCGAGGTCATCATGCCGGTGTTCCAGCCGGCGGAGCTGTGGCAGGAGTCCAAGCGCTGGACGGAGTACGGCCCGGAGCTGCTGCGCTTCAAGGACCGCCACGACCGCGACTTCGTGGCCGGCCCCACGCACGAGGAAGTCATCACCGACATTGTCCGCCGCGACATCAAGAGCTATCGCCAGCTCCCGGTGAACTTCTACCAGGTGCAGACGAAGTTCCGCGACGAGATCCGCCCGCGCTTTGGCGTCATGCGCGCGCGCGAGTTCATCATGAAGGACGCGTATTCCTTCCATGTCGATGCCGCCTCGCTGCAGCAGGGCTACCGCGCCATGTACGACGCCTACACCCGCATCTTCACGCGGATGGGGCTCGACTTTCGCGCCGTGAAGGCCGATTCCGGGCCGATCGGCGGCGATGTGTCGCAGGAGTTCCACGTGCTCGCCGCCTCCGGCGAGGACGCCATAGTCTTCTCCGACGAGGACGATTACGCCGCAAATCTCGAGGCAGCCGCCGCGCTGCCGCCGAAGGAGCCGCGCCCCGCGCCGCGCGAGGCCATGGCCAAGGTCTCCACGCCCGGCGCGCGGACCATCGACGAGCTCTCACGCATGCTGAAGGTGGAGCCCTCCCGCTGCCTGAAAACCCTGCTCGTTGAAGGCTCGCAGGAGGAGGATGTCGTCGCCCTCCTGCTGCGGGGCGATCACGATCTCAACGCCCTCAAGGCACAGCGCCTGCCGGGCGTCGCCACTCCGCTTCGCATGGCGGGCGCGGAGCGCATTGCCCGCGCCACCGGCGCGCAGGCCGGATTCATCGGCCCGGTGGGGCTGCGCTGCCGCATGTACGCCGACCACAGCGCGTTGGCTCTGGCCGATTTCGTCTGCGGCGCCAACGAGAAGGACATGCACCTCACCGGCGTCAACTGGGACCGGGACGTGGCCGGCGTCACCGCGGCCGACCTTCGTAATGTCCGCGAGGGGGACCCGAGCCCGAGCGGCCGCGGGCGCCTGAAGATCACCCGCGGCATCGAGGTCGGACACATCTTCCAGCTGGGCCGCAAGTACAGCGAGCCGCTCAAGGCGGCGGTGCTGGATGAGTCCGGCAAGGAAGTGACCTTGCTCATGGGCTGCTATGGCATCGGTGTGACGCGCGTCGTCGCAGCCGCCATCGAGCAGAACCACGATGAGCGCGGCATCATCTGGCCGGAGCCCCTGGCGCCGTTCCAGGTGGTGCTCGTGCCGCTCAACCTGCAGAAATCCGCCCGGGTAAGAGAAGTTGCCGACCGCCTCTACAGCGAGCTCACCGCCTCGGGTCTCGAGGTGCTCTATGACGATCGCGATGCCAGGCCCGGGGTCAAATTCGCCGACGCGGAGCTCCTGGGTATCCCGCACCGGCTGGTGGTCGGGGATCGGGGCCTGGAGGCCGGCCGGCTGGAATACCGCTATCGCCGCGATAGTGAGAGCACCGAGTTTCCGGCGGACCAGGCGCTCGATTTCATCAAGGCCCGCATTCGATAGGATGAGATGCTGGAGGATGCTCGCGGCGTTGCTGATCGCCTGCATCCTGCTCCCATCGCACGCGCTGGCCGACCAGCAGCGCGATGCGGCGCTCGGCCCTGTCGTTCAACGCGCGATCTCGCAGGCGCAATGCTTCGCCGATCGCTACGATGCCGCCGTCTGGTACACCCTGATGGAGCCGCGGCTGAAGCGATTCGTGCCGGATCCCGCGCAGCGGCTGAAGATCCTGCAGCAGGTCTATTGCGAGACCCACCGGCCTGGAGAGTCCAAGCTGCCGCCGGGCCTGGTGATGGCGGTGATGCAGGTGGAGAGCGATTTCAACCGCTGGGCGGTCTCGCCGGCCGGGGCCGTGGGCCTCATGCAGGTGATGCCTTACTGGCCGATGAAGCTCGGGATGAAAGGCTGGGAGCTGGTGCACGTTGCCCCCAACATCAGGATGGGCTGCGCGATCCTCCGGTTCTATCTGCAGTACACGCACAATGATGTGCGCCTCGCGCTGGAGAAATACAACGGCAGCGTCGGCCACCCGGAGTATCCCGATCGGGTGCTGACGGACTGGGAGAGGTGGTCCGGGGCCGACGATCTAGGCTTCGCGACCGCGAAGACTCGCTAGCGGCCTCAGGCGGTATGAAACCCCTCGGGCGGCCGCTGCAGGTGCTCCGGCGCGTCGGCGACCTCCACCGCGCTCACCTTCGCCGCGGATGAGCCCGACCACAGCCAGCTGACGAAGGTCTGCACGGCTTCCTCCTCGCCGTAGGCCAGCACCTCGACGCGTCCGTCGGAAAGATTGCGGGCGTGACCACGCACGCCAAGCTCGCGGGCGCGCTGTGCGGCGGTGCCGCGATAGTAAACGCCCTGCACGCGTCCGGATACGAGGCATTTCTTGCAGATCACGCGGCAAATATACCCATTTCCGCGGCAACTCGCCGAAACGCCCCCTCGTCCCGGGCGGGTCCGGCGGCCGAGACTGCCCACAGCCAGGCTTCTCTGACAGATGGAAGGAGGCATCGCGCTGTGGCAACGTACCCGCAAACTCGACCCAGGCTGGTCCGGCCGTTTGCCGTGCCATGCGCGCGGCCGGCGACAGGGGAAGCTTCGATGATCGAGATCCTGGTGCTCTACTACTCCCGCAACGGCTCGACCGCGGAGCTCGCCCGTCAGGCGTGCCGCGGTATCGAGAATGTCGCCGGCGCGGCGGCACGACTTCGGACCGTGCCGCCCGTCAGCGCGGAAAGCGAGCGCGAGCCGAAGCTCGTGCCCATGGCTGGCGCGCCCTACGCCACTCTCGAGGACCTGCGCAACGCGCATGGCCTTCTCCTCGGCAGCCCCACCCGCTTCGGCAACATGGCGGCGCCCCTGAAGTATTTCCTCGACTCGACATCCAGCCTGTGGGTATCGGGCGCATTGGCCGGCAAGCCCGCCGGCGTATTCACCTCGACGCAAACCCTGCATGGCGGCCAGGAGGCGACGCTTCTTTCGATGATGCTCCCGCTCCTGCATCACGGCATGTACCTCGTTGGCCTGCCGTACACGGAGCGGGCGCTGCACCAAACCCGCTCCGGCGGTACCCCCTATGGGGCCTCGCACGTCGCGCGCGACGGGGACGAGCTGGCGCTGACCGAGGATGAGAGGGCACTCGCCCAGGCGCTCGGCAAACGGGTTGCGTCTCTGGCGATTCGACTGTCGGAGGGCTAAGGCGCCGAACGCAACACCTCGCGGATGAACGGCACCGTGAGCCGCCGCTGTGCCGCGAGAGCTGCCTCATCGAGCGTATCGAGGAGCTCGTAGAGCCGCCGCATGTCGCGCGGAAAACGGCGCTGCAGCCAGCGTGAGGTCTCCTCGGGAAGCTCGACGCCACGCAACCGGGCGCGCAGCTGCAGCGCCTGCTGCTGCTCCACCTCATCGAGAGCCCGCAGCTGCAGAACAGCCCCCGCGGCGCAGCGCGATCCCAAGTCAGGCAGCGCCCAGGCGAGCAGCGCCGGCGGCGGCCGCGCCGCCATCACCAGCGCCCCGCCGCAGTCCTCGACTTCCCGCAACAGACCGAAGATCGCCCTCTCCCAGTCCAGGCGGCCGGCAACCGCCTCCAGATCATCCAGGCAGACACACTCGAGCTGCGGCAGCCCTTCCAACACCCCCACACCGAGGCTCGCCAGCTCCGCCAGCGGAAAGTAGCCCGCGCGGTGCGACTCGGCCGACTGTGCGCACACGGCCTGCAGCAGATGCGTCTTGCCCGCGCTGGGCGGACCGCAGATCCAGGTGGCGCCCGAGACTTCTGCGCCCGCGACCCGCCGGGCGTGCTCGAGCGCTTCGCGGTTGCGGGCCGGCAGAAAGCTTGCGAGGACGGCCCGGTCCGGCAGGCGGACCCCCAGTGGAAGCTGTCTCATGTGGCGGCCGCAATCCACGCCCGGCGGGTAAAGGCCTGCACATAGTCGAGACCGGAGAGAGTGGTCGTCGTGAGCACCGTCAGCGCGAGCGCCCGCAGCACGTCGTGGGGTGGAAAGGCGGCGGCGGCCGCCAACATGACCGCCATCAGATAGAGCAGCTGCGCGGCCGTGTTGATCTTGCTGATGATCGTCGGCCGGCCGCGCAGAGTGCCGAACCAGAGCCGGTACACCAGCGCACCCAAGGCGATCATCGCATCGCGCGCGACCGCCCCTGCCGTCACCCACCAGGGGACGAGCCCGAGCCAGGTGGACTCCACGAACACCGTCACCAGCAGCAGCTTGTCGGCCGCGGGATCGAGGAGCTTGCCGAGCTCGGAAATCCAGTTGAATCGCTTGGCAAGATAACCATCGAGCCCATCGGAGACCGCCGCCAGCACGAAGAGCGCGAGCGCGAAGCCGTACCGGCCGTCATGGAGAGCCGTGGCAACCGGCCAGATGAGCGCCAGGCGCACCAGACAGATGAGGTTCGGCAGGTGACGCACGGTGAGGGAAGCGGCTGCGTCCGCGGGTGCTTCGAGGGTCTAGCCCGATCGGTACCGGTAGACCAGGGGTGCCCCGGACGGCCCGCTTGACTGCGGGGCCGGTGCGAGGCGGCTGAAGCTTGGCGACATCGAGAGTGCCCGCTCGACGGTGGCGTCGCCTCCGCGTACGGTGAGGCCGAACACCACGGAATCGCCGCTGACCTGTTTGACGTCAGCCCGGCTCACCCCCGGAACTGCGCCGAGCATGAGCTCGATATTGGCGTAGTCGTCGAGGCTGGTCACTCCTTCGATCTGCACATCCGTCTCCCCAGGCGCGCCAGCAGCGGCGGCACCCGCCGGCGGCGCGAGCAGGTCGACGGTGTCCTCGATGCCCGCGGTGAGCGGACCGCTCCAGGTCTGACTGGTGAAGTCGGTGTAGAGAGTCCACTGCCAATCCCCGGCGCCCTGCGGGGCGGACTGGCGGGCAGCGGCCTGGGCCGCAGCCGCACCAGCCGATGCCGGCCGGGGCGGGAGCGGGATACCGCCGCCGGCTGGGCTGGCTGCCTGCGGGGCGCCTGATGGCGCTTTACCCTGAGGCGCGGCCGGCGTCGGGGATACGCTGGCGGCCGGCGGCCGGCCCACCAGCAGTTGCTCCGCGCCGTAGCGGTGCGCCATCTCGAGCAGGGCCTGGCGCGGCAGCAGGTTGCCGCTTGCATCGGTCACCGGCAGGGGCACCACGCTGATCGGAAGGCCGCGCTGCTCCGCGGCCTGCTCGAGCGCTGCCTGGTCCGTGGCCTGGTCGGCTTGATCCGGCGTCGGATAGAGCACGACCAGCGTGAATGGACGGTCCGGATCCCAGACGCTTCGATCCGCCGCGGCGATGGCTTGGTCGACCGCCGTCGCGTTGAAGACGACCTGCAGCTCCCCCTGCGGGCCGTGGTCATAGCTCTGGACATATTTGGGCGCATCCGCGATCAGTCCGCCGAAGGCCGGATCGCTCGCCGATTCGCGCCGGCCGGTCGCGCGCACCAGCGCATCGCGCATGGCCTGCTGCAAGGCTGGCGCGGACTGGCCCGCGACATCGACCTGGAACACCGGCACCGGGCGCGCCGCCCACGCCGCCGCCGGCAGAGCGGCGCACGCCACGAGCAGCAGCGCTTCGCGGACCAGGCTTTTCGCGGTTGTCTGGCGGGAGGGCATCGGCAGTGTTTGGATCGCGCCGCGGATGGCGCAAAATGTACAATACCATACGCAAGGGCTCCGGCCTGTACACGAGGGCGATCTGGTGAGTGAAGGCCGCGGCATGACGTATCGCGATGCCGGCGTCGACATAGACGCCGGCGACGAGCTCGTCGAGCGCATCAAGCCCCTTGTCGCACGCGTGCGACGGCCGGAGGTACTGGCGGGCATCGGCGGATTCGGTGCGCTCGTGGAGCTGCCGCCGGGATACCGGCGCCCGGTGCTGGTCTCCGGCACCGACGGTGTCGGTACCAAGCTGCGCCTCGCCATCGACGCGGGGCGCCACGACACCATCGGGATCGACCTGGTCGCCATGTGCGCCAACGACATCGTCGTGCAGGGCGCCGAGCCGCTCTTCTTCCTGGACTACTACGCCACGGGCAAGCTTCGTGTAGACGTTGCCGAGTCCGTGGTGCGCGGGATCGTGGAAGGCTGCGCGCAGGCCGGTGCCGCTCTCGTGGGCGGCGAGACCGCGGAGATGCCCGGGCTCTACTACGGCGAGGACTACGATCTTGCCGGCTTCTGCGTAGGCGTCGTGGAGAAGGACGACATCATCGATGGCAGCGCGGTGAGTGCCGGGGATGCCGTGATCGGCCTTGCCTCATCCGGGCCTCATTCGAATGGCTACTCGCTCATCCGCAAGCTATTCGCGCTCAGCGCCGCGGGCAGTGACACGCAGCTCGAGGGCAAGCCGCTGCTGGATCGGCTGCTCGCCCCCACCCGCATCTACGTCAAGCCGCTGCTGGAGCTCGCGCGAGGGCTCGACGTACACGCGCTTGCGCACATCACCGGCGGCGGCCTGACCGACAACATCCCGCGGGTGTTGCCGCAGGGCCTGGAAGCCGTGCTCGAGCGCCGCCGCTGGCACCGTGATCCGGTATTCGATTGGCTGCAGCAGGTCGGGCACATCGAGCCGGGGGAAATGTACCGCACATTCAACTGCGGCATCGGCATGGTCGCCGTCGTTTCCAAGGAGCATGCGTCGCAGGCAGTCGAGCTCCTCGCCGCGCGCGGGGAGTCGGCGCAGATCATCGGTGAGATCCGGCCGGGCACCCGCGGCGTGGTCATAAGCGAGTGACCGGCCGGGACACGTCCGGGGTCCGACCCGGCCTGCTGCGGCTCGCTATCCTCATTTCCGGCCGCGGCTCCAACATGGCCGCGATCGCGCGCGCCTGCGCGCAGGGCGAGATCAATGCGCGCATCGCCCTGGTCGTGTCGGAGCGGCCGGGTGTTGGCGGCCTCGAGACCGCGCGGGCGATGGGCATCGAGACTCGCGCCGTACCCTGGCCGGGCGCTGCGGAGCGGGTGAGATTCGAGCACGAGCTGGATGCCGCGCTCGCGGCCGTGCAGCCCGATGTCATCGTTCTCGCTGGTTTCATGCGCATCCTGTCACAACAGTTCGTCGAGGCACGCGCGGGCCGGATACTCAACATCCATCCGTCCCTCCTGCCGAAATACCGCGGCCTGCACACCCACCGGCGTGTCCTCGAGGCAGGCGATCGGGTGCACGGCGCAAGCGTGCACTTCGTCACGGCGGAACTCGACGGCGGACCGATCATTCTGCAGTCGAGAGTCGCCGTGCGGCCGGGAGACACCGAGCACACCGTATCAGCGCGCGTTCAGGCCACCGAGCACATCATCTATCCGCGCGTAGTCGGCTGGCTCGCCGATGGCAGGCTCGCCTGGCGCGATGACCGCCCCTGGCTCGACGGCAAGCCGCTCGAGGCGCCGGTGGTGGAGGACTTTTCCTGACGAGGGCTGATGACGAGGCTCGATGACGGCACTACCGGCCAGTGAGCGCGTAAGTCTGGCGCGCGCATCGCGCGTGCGCGCCGGTCTCGTCGCGTTACTGTTCGCGGCCGCGGGCGCACATGCATCCGCACAGGTACCGCCTGCCGGGCACCCGCTCGCGCAGCCGACACCAGCCGCCGCCTTGCAGCCCGTCCCGTTCGTCGCCACCTATACGATCTCCTGGCACGGGGTCACCGCCGGGACCTCGACTCTGGAGCTGCGCGAGACCGCGCCGCAGCTATATCTCTACACCTCGACCGACAAGGCCTACGGCGTGTTCCGGCTGGCCTTTCCCCATCTGCTGCGCCAGTCGAGCCGATTCCGGATCGATGCCGGCGAGGTTCAGCCCCTCGTTTTCCAGGCAGGCGGCGCCGGCAATGAAGTGATGGCGCAGTTCGACTGGAAGAGCGGACAGGTGACCGGGATGGCCAAGGGAAAGCTGCTCGATCTGAAGCTGCGGGCGGGAACCCAGGATCCTCTGTCGGTGCAGATCGCCATCATGCTGAGGCTGCTCGCGCGCGACGCTCCCGAGAGCTTCTGGATGCTCAACACCGACGAGATCGACCGCTTCCAGTACGTCCGGCACGAGGAAAGCACGCTCGATACCCCGATGGGGAAGCTGCGCACCATCCTCTACACCAGCCATCAGCCGGGCTCCGACAAGACGACCTATCTATGGCTCGCGCCCGCGCTCGATTACATGCCGGCGCGCGCCGAGCAACGCAGGAAGGGCGGCACGCAGGTCGCGCTGGAGATCCGGTCGTTCCAGCGGCAGCCGACTCGCCTGTGGTGAGCGGAAGCGAGCCCTTCAGCGCCTCTCGAGCGGCCGGAACTGCTTCGCCAGCTTGAGCTGCTGCCCCTGATAATTGGAGGCGATCTCGTTGCCGTAGAGCGCCTCCGGCCGCTCGGCCATGCGCTCGTAGCGCAGCCAGCCCACCGTCTGGCCGTGCTCGAGGAGGAACGGCACCTCGTGCGATCTGACTTCCAACACGCCGCGGCTGCTGCCCGCCCGCCGCGTACGCGC
>DASVWT010000162.1:0-8999 GCA_036393055.1 Steroidobacteraceae bacterium | reverse complement strand
GCCGGTCACCGCATCGATGATCTTGTCGGCGGCCTGTTGGGCCTGCGCCTCGGGGAAGTAGACATTGACCGTCACACAGCCGGCCAGCAGGGCGAAGCCGAGGAGGCTCGCGACGCCCGTCACCGCAAAGGCTCGTTTCATGAATGCGTCTCCGCTTGCTCGCGCCTGATTTTGGCACGCCGCACTGAATACGGCATGAACTGCATCACGGGCCGCCGGTCTTTGGCGCGGGCCCTCACTTGCGGCCGGTGCTCACCGCGATATTGTGCTCGTGCATGCCCGCCTCGATCTGTCCGATGAGCTGCGGCCAGGCAACGCGGCGCACCTTGCCGATGATGTCGAGCCGCGGCAGCCCGCTGCCCTCGATCACATAGTACCCCCCGCCCGGGGCCGGCGCCGCGCCCGACATCTCGCAGACCTCGTTTCGCAGCCGGCACCCGATCCCGATGCGATCGTAGCGGAAGGTGTGAAAGAACCTGAGGACGCCGGATTCGAGCGCGGCTTCCACCGCCCCGCCCGCGCCACCGAGCCCTGCGATGCGTGTGACCGCGTTCTGGCTGACACGATGCCGCGAGCGGTCTCCGGGTGTGGTGTAGAGGCGGGCATCGAACGCGACCGGCGACCAGTCGAAGAGCTGCAGGCCGCGGATGTCGAGATCTACGCGCCCGGTGATCGAGCCGAGCGCAAACGTATGAGTGATGAGGTCGAGATCGAGGCCGTGTGCGAGCACGTCGGCTGACAGGCTCGGCCAGGGACCCAGGGGATTGCCGAGGACGATGTCCCGGCCGGTGATCGTGCCGTCGAACACCTTCGCCGTCAGATCGCCGTCGAATACCAGCTCGCGATCGCGGTAGCGCACCAGCGGGATGTGGCCGGCGAGCGCTCCGCTCATGACGGGCCAGCCGAAGGCTTTGGACAGCAACGGCATGCTGATGGGAGTCACGTCGGCGTCGAAGTCGACTTTCGCCTGCGGGGTGCCGAGATCCCGCCCGACCAGCGTGTGCACGACGACGGCGCCGTCGAAGACGGGTAAGCGAAGATCGCCGCCGAGCAGCGCGAAGTTGCGCTGCCAGGTGACGAACCGCAGCCGCACCGGCCCGCCGCTCAAGCGATAGGCCGCCGCCCGGTCCCATTCCAGATCGGACGGGGCAACTGCCGCGCCGGAGGCTGCGACCCAATGGATATCGCCGCGCGCATGCTGCACCATCACCCGCGCGTCGGGATCGCTGAAGTTGATATCCCGCAGCGAGCAGTCGAGGCGGGTGATCCTGTCGTCGGCGATGTCGATCGTCCCGCTCGCCGTGCCGCTGGTCTGAAGCGAGCCGAGCGCGGTCGTGGCGAGCGCGAGCTGCAGATAGCTGTTGTAGGCCGCGGGGAATTCCAGGCTCTCGATCGTCACGTGAGCGCGCGCAACGGCAGGATGCGCGCCCAGCCGGACTACGCCCCGCGCATGCGCCCGCAGCAGATCGCGCTGCTCGAGATCGAGCCGCGATACCACCAAGGGCCCGTTGCCGCGGCGCCCGAGGGCGATATCGACGGTCAGCGGATTGGCGGCAAAGTCGAGCAGCGCCGTCGTTGCGAGCGCCTGGCCGCGCGAGGCCTGAATATGCATATCGGTGGTGAGGGCACCGCTGCGCCGGGCCGCGGTGCCCGACAGCGATGCAGTCACCTGTTGGGCGACTATCGTTCCGGACTGGTTGGTGAGATTGAGATCGGTGCTGTGCGCCTCGAAGCGCAGTTTCTGGGCACTTTGGACGGTCAGCGCAATCGTGAAGTCCGCATGGCCGGAGACCCCGTATCCCGGAGGCAGGCTCAGCCAGGGCCGGGCGATCCGCACGAGCTGAGCGAGGTCCACCGCCCTGCCATGCGCCTCGAGGCTCCAGCCCCCGGACCGCAGCGCGCCGGCGATCTGCACCCGGCCGCCGGCCAAGGGCAGGTCGGGGATGTCGATCCTGAAGGTGCGGCCGTGAGGGCCGAGGCTCCCCGATATCGCCGCGGAGAGGAATGCGAGAGCGCCGGCTCCGGCTGCCGGTCCCGCCGCCGGCACCGCCCGGTGGGCCGCCATTGCGGATGCTGCGGCCGCCAGTCCCGCCAGCGCCGCGCCGAGCGCCAGCGCTCCGGGCCGCCACCGGCCGCAGCGCCTCTCTCTTGACGCGATATTCACGTTTCCTGTCATCCGGCAAATACCATTGCATGCCGCGCATAGCGCATGTAAGACTCTCGCGCATGGCGCAGAAGCGGGCCTTGATCGTCGATGACTCGAGATCGGCTCGCCTCTTTCTGGCCCGCATCCTCGAGAAGCACGACATCCAGGTCGACAGCGTCGAAAGCGCGGAGGCCGCGATCGGCTACCTGGCGAGCAGGCGCCCCGACGTCATCTTCATGGACCATATGATGCCCGGGATGGATGGCTTCCAGGCGGTGCAGGCCATCAAGAACGATCCGCGCACGGCCACCATTCCCATCATGATGTACACGTCCCAGGAGGGCGAGGTCTACCTCGGCCAGGCGCGGGCGCTGGGCGCCGTCGGCGTATTGCCGAAGCAGATCAAGCATGCCGACGTCGCGAAGGTGCTGTATCAGCTGCACCTGATCGCAGACCGCCGCAGCGAGGAGCAGACGACCTTCAGGCCGCTGGAAGCCATCATGCCGCAGGCGGGCAAAGGAGGCGCGGGCCGGGAGGGTGGCGCCGCTGCGGCATCGGCATCCCGGCAGCCGCGTGCTTCGGCAGGCGATCCACCGCCTCGGCAGCCTCATGCGTACGATGTGTCTTCCGTCAACACGGCAGGCTCGGACTTCGATGACGCGCAGCCGTCCCTGCGTCGCTGGCTACACGCGAATCTCGACGCCCAGACGGAGCGCATCACGGCGGAGATCCGCGAGCTGTTGCCGGCTCGGGGCCGCTCAGGCGGATCGGGCTGGCTCGTCGGCTTGTGCCTCGTAGCCTGCGCCGCCGCTCTCGCGGCCATCGGCCTCTGGTGGGGCGATCACACCCGGCTGCAGGCGGCACGCGCGGAACTGGTGCTGCTGCGACAGGCTGTCGCCACGCACTCCCCGGCAGCGGCGCCGGCGACCGTGCCAGCTCCGGCGCCCGATACCCGCGCTGCGCAAAGCGGCTCGTCGCAGCCGCTCATGCTGCAGGTTCCCTATGGCGCCGATGCCCTCGGCGGCTCCCGTCTGGATGTCATCCGGCAGATGCTCGACCGGCTCGTCGCGGACCATGTCACCGGAGTCGTGCGGATCCTCACTTTCGCCGGCCGCTTCTGCCTCAAGGGCGACCCCGTCGATGGATACTCGCTGGCTCCGGGCAAGACGCCGTTTGCTCAGTGCGATGTCGTCGGCAACCCCGCCGATGATGCCTTGCCGCCGGCGCAGCGCATGCCGCTGGCGCTCGCGAACCTGATCGCCGGGATCCGCGACTCGACCCACGGCGCTCTGGACGTTGAGACCTCCGTAGGCGATCCTGCGATCCTGCGAATGCCTTATCCCCAAGTCACCGACGAGCTCACGGCAGGCGAATGGAACCGAGCCGGCAAGGCCAACAATCGGGTCGAGATCCTGGTGCGCTGAGCGACGATTTCCGTCCTCCGGCCTGGCTGCGCAGCCGCCACCTGCAATCCATGCTCGCCAGCACGGCCGCCAGGCGTGGCCCGATCGCGCGGCGCGCCGCGCCGCTGATCGCGGCCCAGCGCGAGATACTGCTCGACTGCGGCGCAGGCGTGCGCCTGCAGTGCTTCCGCTCGACTCCGCGCGCCGGCAGCACCATTCCCGTGGTGCTGTTGCACGGCTGGGAAGGCAGCGCGGAGTCGCTGTACATCCTGTCGCTCGGTCAGCAACTGTTCGATCGCGGCTTCGATGTCCTGCGCCTGAACCTGCGCGACCACGGCGACACACATCACCTCAACCGCGGGCTCTTCCACTCCTGCCTGCTGCCGGAGGTGGTGGGCGCCATGCGCGCGCTGCAGGCCGCTCTCGGCGGCGAGGAGCTGCGGCTGGTCGGGTTCTCCCTCGGCGGCAACTTCATGCTGCGCGTGGGCGCGCAGGCCCGCACGGCGGGCCTGGACATCGCCAGGATCATCGCGGTCTCACCGGTGTTGGATCCGGGCGATACGCTGCGCGCGCTGGAAAGCGGCTTCGCCGCCTACCCGCTTTACTTCGTGCGCAAATGGTGGCGCTCGCTGCTGAAGAAACAGGCCGCGTGGCCCGCTCACTACGACTTCAAGGGGCTGCGCCGGGTACGCGATCTGCGGCGGCTGACCGCGGAGCTCATCAGTCGCTTCACGACCTTCGGCAGCCTGGAAGAGTATCTCGACGGCTACTCCATCACTGGTAGAGCGTTGCTCGGGCTGGAGGCGCCGACGACCCTCATCACCTCCCTCGATGATCCCATCATCCCTGCAGGCGGGCTCGAGCGTCTGGCGCACTCGCCGTCGCTGCGCATCGTGGTGACGCGGTTCGGCGGGCACTGCGGGTTTCTCGACCGGCTGAGCGGCCCCACGTGGGTGGAACGGCGCATTCTGGCGGAGCTCGATGCTGGCGAGCAGCCGGCCGCTCTCGATCCCCTGCCCAGCGGCGCCTAGCCTAACGGCTGGCGTTTCCGTGCCGGTGATGGCGCTTCTCGTCGAAGTGCACGACCGGCTGGCCGCCCGTGACCGTCATCTCGCCGTCCACGACCGCGCCGCGTGCGATTGCAACGGCGTGCGCCACGACATCCGCGTGGATCACTGCGGAAGAGCCGATCTCCAGCTTGCCTTCGATGACCAGGCGTCCTGTGAACCGTCCGGAGATGACCGCCGCGGCGGCATGCACTTCGCCTTCCCAGTGCGCTTCTGCGGTGAGACTCAGCGCTCCCCCCACGCGTCCATCGCCGCGGATGGAGCCGCAGAGGAGCAGCGGTCCGTCGGTCTCGAGGTCTCCGGTGATCTGGCAGCCCGCCGCCACGAGGGTGGGCGAGGCTCCCAGCCGGTCGAGCAGTCGGCGCTTGGGTGTTTCGGTCATGCTTTGACCATAATAGGGGGAAGCTCTACCGGGGGTGTCGATGAGATTGACGTACCGTGCGGCAGGTCCGATTACGGCCGCGGCCATCTTGACTCTGCTTTGCGCCTGCAGCCGTACCCAGGAGGACTGGCGGGCGGCGCAGCACGCGGGCACGCCCCAGGCCTACGAGGTCTTCGTCCAGCGCCATCCCGACAGCGAGCTCGCTGGTGTCGCGCGGCAGAGGATGGCGCGGCTTGCGGAGGACGCCGCATGGCAGCAGGCGGCCCGAGAGAACACCGCGGCCGCCTACCGGCAATACCTCGCGAAGTACCCCAACGGCTCCTGGTCACAGGACGCCCGCATCAGGATGCAGAGCAAGGCGCTTCCGCCGCAGGTGCCGCAAGCGGTACAGGCAACGCAGGCTGCGCGGAGCAGGGCTCCCATCGCGCCAACCGTCGGGGCGCCGGTTCCGCAAGTCGCCAACACCGCGGAGCCGACGCCCGCCACATCTTCGCCTGACGGTGCCGGGTCCAGCGCGGTGCAACTCGGCGCTTTCAGCACCAGCGCGAACGCCCGCACCCAATGGAGGCAACTCTCCTCGAAGCTCCCGGCGCAGCTGCGGGGGCTGAGTCCGCGTGTGGTGCCCGTCACGCTCTCCGGACGGCGGCTGTACAGGCTGGAGGCTCGCGTTGCGAGCCGGACCGCCGCGCGCCGGCTCTGCCGCCAACTACAACAGCATTCCCAGGACTGCCTGCCGGTGCCGTAAGCGGCGGGCGACGGTCACAACCTGACAATTTGCGTCACTGCGCCGAAGCGCCGCGCCAATGCGTAAGTAGTTGGGACACAAGGGAAACGTCCGGTTGGCACGGTGTTTGCTCCAACATCTCGGGCGCCTCCTGCTGCGAAGGGGGGCGCCGACGACCTGCGAACGACTTCCCCGGTGTTCGCTTCACTTGTGCGCCGCGACGCGTCTTCCCCCGCGCGCGGCGCATGTTTTTATCGCGCCGCCGCTGCCGAAGTCAGGTCAGCACCGCCACATCCAACTTCCCCGACCGGCGGTCGACATTGAGCCCGACCGCGCCGGAATAGCGATACAACGTCACATCGACGGAGCTCTCGCCCACCCGCAGATCGCGGATCGACACCCGCTCCACGCGCGGCGGCAGCTTGGGATAGCGAAACGCGATCTGCTGCGCGTCCGCATCGATGGTGAGGCCGAGGCAGGCCTGCAGCATGCAGAATACGGCTCCCGCCGACCAGGCCTGCGGCGAGCAGGCCACCGGATAGCTGGTCGGCGCCTTGCCCTCGCGGCGGCGGAATCCGCAGAACAGCTCCGGCAGCCGGCCCGACTCGAAGTACGTCGAGGCATCGAGCTGGGCGGAGAGTATCCTCACGGCGAGGTCCTTCGCCGGCGAGGCGGAGAGCCCCGCCGCGATCACCGCGTTGTCGTGCGGCCAGATGGAGCCGTTGTGATAGGCCATGGGGTTGTAGCGCACCTCGCGGTCGGCGAGGGTCCGTACGCCCCAGCCGGTGAAGAACGTCTCCTGACCCAACATCCTGGCGATGGAATCGGCGTGCTCGGGGGTGGCGATGCCGGAGAAGAGGCAATGCCCCGCGTTGGAGGAGCGCACCCGGCAGGGCTCCTTGTAACCGTCGAGCGCCAGCGCGTAGAGGCCGAGCTCCGGGCACCAGAAGCGCGCGCGGAACAGCTCCCGCAGGGCGTGCGCCTGCTCGCGCAGCGTGCGCGCCATGTCGTCGTGACCCAGCGCCTGTGCGAGCGCGGCGGCGTCGAGGCGTGCGGCATAGGTATAGGCCTGCACCTCGCACAGTGCGATCGGCCCCTCCGCGATGCGTCCGTCGGCGTGGAACACGGAATCGCTCGAGTCCTTCCAGCCCTGCTGCAGCAGGCCATGCGGCGAGCGCCTCTGGTACTCGATGAATCCGTCACCGTCCCGGTCGCCATGGCGGTCGATCCAGCCGAGCGCGGCGCAGATGTTGGCCCAGATCGTCTCGATGAAGGCGAGGTCGCCGGTGCGCCGCCAATAGGCGCCCGCCAGCAGCACGTAGAGCGATGTCGCATCGACACTGCCGTAGTAGCAGCCGAAGGGGATCTCTCCGAGAGCAGCCATCTCGCCCTTGCGCGCCTCGTGCAGGATCTTCCCCGGCTCCGCATCCCGCTCCGGCACGTCGCGGGTCGCCTGCGTCGCGGCCAGGAATGACAGCACGCCGCGCGAGATCTGCGGCGCCAGCCACAGGCACTCGAGCGCTGCGATGATGCCGTCGCGTCCGAAGGTGGTATCGAACCAGGGCACGCCCGCATACGGGTAGAGGCCGGTGCTCGTATCCGTGAGCAGCATGTTGAGATCCGCCGCCGAGCGGGCCATCCACGCGTTGAACTGGTCGTTGGAGGTCTCGACGCCGCATACCAGCCGCGAGCCGGCGGCCCGCGAATGCTCCGCGCGGGCGACCGCTGCCTGGAAGGACATGGCGGCAGGCCGCTGCGCGTCGATCGCGCAGGTCACCTTGACCTCGAACACCTGCTCCGCACGGCCCTCCAGGTGCGTCTCGAGCTGCAGCTCCGAGCCCGAGACGCGCCGCGCGGCCGGGTGACAATCGATCAGCGTCCGCCGCACGGCCCCGTCCAGGCCAAGGTATGCGAGCTCGGCCGTATCGCCGGTGACCCGCGGCTTGTGCAGCTGCCCTCTTCGCCGCCGCTCCTCGCCCCGCACCTCGAATATGTCGGCGAAATCGGCCGCGAACTCCAGCGACAGCGAGATGTCGAGCGGCGTCAGCGTGAAGTTGCGCACGTGCAGGTGCTCGTAGCAGACGCCCTCCCAGATGAGCTTCGAGCGGTAGATGTGCAAGGAGCCGCGCGGCAGCATCACATTGCCGCCGAGGTAGATGTCCGGGTTGGTGAGGTCGACACCCATCAGCAGGTTGTCGCGGCGCACGGCCGAAGAGAGCAGGAGAGGGCGCCCGCCGGCAAGCTTGAGCGCGAGGCGCGAGAGGAAGCGGGTGCCCTGGTGATAGAGCCCTTCCTCGTGGCGCGCGCCGGCCGCGATGTCGCCGAAGTCGTTGAACAGGCCGAAGGTCTCGTCGTGCTTGAGCACGAACGTGCGCTCCGGCACCGGCACCTCTGGCGCCAGGATGTAGAACTCGGTCGCAGCCGTGTTCACGCTCTCCGCCGACACCAGCGCGCCTCGCAGTTGCGGTAGAGGGAGCAGTATTCCCGGGCCATGCGCGAGGCGCAGAACCGGCGCTCGAACTGCCGCCGGCACTCCCGGCGGTCGAGGCCGCGCGCGCGCTCAACGCAGGCGACTGCTTCCTCGATGCTGGTCACGATGTAGCCCGTCACCCCGGGGTCCACGACCTCCGGTACCGAGCCTCGGGCAAATGCTATCACGGGGGTGCCGCAGGCCATCGCCTCGATCATCGCGAGGCCGAACGGCTCCGGCCAGTCGATGGGAAAGAGCAGCGCCAGCGCGCCGCCCAGCAGCTCGCCTTTGGCGCGCTCGTCGATCTCGCCCAGGTACTCGACGCCCGGGGCGGCGAGCAGGGGCTCGATCTGCGCGGCAAAATAGTCCCGATCGGCGCTGTCGATCTTGGCCGCGATCTTGAGCGGCAGCCCGGCGCGCCCGGCGATGGCGACGGCGCGGTCCACCCGTTTCTCCGGCGAGATGCGCCCAAGGAACACGAGGTACCTTCCCGCGTCATAATGCGGACGGTGCAGCTCGAGGGGCAGGCCATGATGGACGGTTCCCGCCCAGCTCGCCCACGGCAGGGGTGCGCGCTGGGCATCGGAGATCGAGACCAGCGGCAGCTCCGCAAACTCGCGGTGCAGCTCACGCAGGCCTGCGATGTCGAGTCTGCCGTGGAGCGTCGTGATCACGGGCACGGGGCAACGCCGCGCGAGCGGCAGATGAATGCTGTCGGTATGGCAATGGATGACGTCGAACACATCAGCGCGCGCGAACACGGCCTCGACGAGGAGCGCATGCAGCGCGACGGCGGCGGTCGGCTCG
>DASVWT010000161.1:0-4489 GCA_036393055.1 Steroidobacteraceae bacterium | reverse complement strand
GATCGAGGGGAGCCGCCGATGCATCAACGTCGATTGCCTTGGGTCGTGCTCTGCGCCGCTTTGGCGGCGGGCATTTGGACTCCGCTGGCTCTTGCGCGACCTGTGGCATCGTACCGTTGGGTCGGATCGTGGGCGTCCTCGCAGCAGATTCCGGAGCCGCGGAACGCTTTGCCGCCGGGGGCGCTGCGGGATGCGACTCTGCGGCAGATCGTGCATCTGACGGTGGGGGGCAAGGAGCTGCGCGTACGGTTGTCGAACGCCTTCGGGACGGGGCCGCTTACCGTGCTTGCCGCTCACATCGCACGGCCTGTCTCGAAGGAGACCGGCAGCATCGAGGCGGCGAGCGATAGAGCGCTGACGTTCGGCGGCAGCGCATCGGTCACTATCCCGGCCGGCGCCGACTACTATTGCGATCCCATTGCCTTTGATGCACCAGCGCTCTCGGACCTTGCCATTACGATCTATCTCGAGGTACCGCCGCAGCGGCAGACGAGCCACCCGGGGTCGCGGGAGACTTCGTTCCTGGTGCATGGCGATCACGTCGCGGATGCAATGCTTTCGGGTGCGACCACGGTCGATCACTGGTTTTTCATCTCCGGAGTCGACGTGAAGGAGAGTGCCCGCGGCACGGCGATCGTGACGCTGGGCGACTCGATCACCGACGGGCATGCGACGGCGGACAACAGCGATACCCGTTGGCCGGATGACCTGGCGCGGCGGCTGCAGGCTCGGGCTTCTACCCGCTACTTGAGCGTGCTCAATGTCGGGACGGGAGGGAATCGCCTTCTTCTCGACGGACTGGGCCCGAACGCCCTGGCGCGCTTCGATCGCGATGTGCAGGGGCAGACTGGCGCGCGTTATCTGATCGTACTGGAGGGCATCAACGACCTCGGTACGGCGACCCGGCTGGCGCCCATCACGGCGGCCCAGCACACTGTGCTGGTTCACCAGATGATCGGTGCGTACGAGCAGATCATCCTGCGCGCACACGAGCACGGCATCACCGTCATAGGTGGCACGATCACCCCTGACGGCGGTTCCGACTACTACCATCCCTCTGCCGCCAGCGACGCCGATCGGCAGGCGGTAAACGCCTGGATCAGGCAGCCAGGGCATTTCGATGCCGTGGTGGACTTCGATCGCGTGGTGCGGGATCCGATGCATCCCAACAGGCTGCTACCCGCCTACGATTCGGGCGACCATCTGCATCCCTCGCCGGCGGGCTACCGCGCCATGGCGGCGGCCATTCCGCTGGCACTCTTCACGGGCCGCACGCGGCCACACCGATGAGGGTCGCAGCGCGAGCCGGCGTGTGCTGCCTGATCGGCGCTCTCGCGCTTACCGGTCCGGTCACGCTGGCCGGCAAGCGAGCGTTGTCTGTGCTTGCGCCTGCACCGGTGACGTTCACGGCGGAGCAGGACCATCGCAACATGATGGAGCAGCTCGGCATCGAGGCGCTGCGCCCTGGCCCGAGCGGCAACGAGAACGATCCGGATCATGCCAACTACGACGAGTTGTTGGCCAACCCTTACCCCACATTGCCCGATCCGCTGAGACTGGATGATGGCGAGAAAGTCACGAGTGCCGGCATGTGGTGGCGGCAACGGCGGCCGCAGATCGTCTCGGCCCTCGAGAACGATGTCTATGGGCGCATTCCGCACGATGTGCCCAAGGTGACCTGGCGAGTGGCGGGTCGGGGAAAGGGTGTGCTCGGTAGCCATGCAATTCGCTTCGAGCGTCTGGTCGGCCACGTCGATAACAGTGCGTACCCGGCAATCGACGTGGATATTCCGGTGACGCTGGTCCTTCCTGCCGCGGTGAAGGGGAGGGTGCCGGTTCTCATCATGCTCTGGTTCGGCCCGACTCCGGTTCCCCCGGCGGAGCCCACTGATCGCGAGCTCGCGCAGATCAACGGCGCCCTGCGCGCGGCTCTCGGGCGCCAGGATCCATCGCTGAAGCCGGTATTCCGCACCCATCCGGGTGCCGAGTTGATCTCGCGCTCGCCGTTCTCCGCGATGCGGCGCAATGCCGATGGCGATCCGCCCTCGATAGTCGAGCTGATTGCCGCGGGGTGGGCATTTGCGGTGCTGGATCCGACTCTCGTCCAGGCCGATAGCGGAGCGGGATTGACTCGCGGCATCATCGGCCTTACTAACAGAGGCCAACCGCGCACGCCGGGCGAGTGGGGTGCCTTGCGGGCATGGGGATGGGCGGCGAGCCGCACGCTCGATTACCTCGAGACCGATACCGCGGTCGACGGCCGCCGTGTCGGCATCGAAGGCGTGTCACGCTACGGCAAGGCGGCGCTGGTGGCGATGGCGTTCGATCCACGTTTCGCCATGGCGCTCATCGGATCCTCCGGGCGGGGCGGTGCCGCGCTTCTGCGGCGCAACTTCGGCGAGACCCTCGAGAGCCTGACGGGCAGCGGCGAATACCATTGGATGGCGGGTAATTTCCTCGAGTACGGCGCCGCAAAAGCCGTGTTCGGCCCGCGCAATCCGGGTGACCTGTCGGTCGACTCGCACGAGCTGATCGCGCTCTGCGCGCCGCGGCTGGTGTTCATCAGTCATGGGGTGCCCTCGATGGGAGATGCCAGATGGGTGGACCAGCGAGGCGCCTTCATGGCGGCGGTCGCGGCCAGCCCCGTCTACCGCCTGTTAGGGGCGAGGGGATTGGCTGTCCAGGGCAGCTATCTCACGGCATGGATGCCGCCGGTCAACCAGGGCTTGCTCGACGGTCAGCTCGCCTGGCGACAGGACGACGGCGGGCACACTGACGCGCCGAACATGAAATATTTCGTCAGCTGGGCGGATCGCTTCTTTCGCCATCGCGCGCCGCCCGAGGCCTCCAAACAATGATCATGACTCTCATCTGTGGCTCTGTCAGGAACATGCCGGGCGTCGGGCAGCCCTTTGCCAGGCTGCGCACATGCGTGATGCTCGTTGCGTGCGCTGTGCTGGCGGCGTTCGGGACCGCGTCCGCGGCGGACAGGCCTCAGCTCGTTTTCACGCCCTTTCATGCTGACGGGATCTACGCGCTGGGCGAGAAGGTCGGATGGACCGTGACGCCTGCGCGGGACGCCGTCGCTCCCAAGGGAAGCTTCAGCTACACCATCAAGAGTAACGATCTCGACGTGGTGAAGACGGGGAGCTTCGACCTGCGCTCCGGCACGGCAACCATCGAGACCACCTTCGATCACCCTGCGATGTTGTACGTGACGGTCGATTACCGGGCCGTCCCATCGCCTTCGCTCTCTCCCGCGCAATATGCGCAGGTGAACCGCGCTCTGCAGGCGCTGCTCGAGAAGGACGATCCGGCGCTGAAGCCGCTGCTCGCGAAGTATCCCGGCTACGCGCTGCTGCGCCCCGAATTCTCCTTCGCCGCGCTCGCGGAGAATCGCATCGCCACACTCGGCGCGGCGGTCGCCCCGACGCTCCTCGAGCCTTCCGTTGCGGCGCCAGCCGACTTCGACTCGTTCTGGTCGGCACAACTCGCGCGGCTGCGGCAGGTGCCCATCCATCCGGTGCTCACGCCGATGCCGACCGGCCAGCCGGGCGTGAAACTCTTCCGGGTGCGGCTCGATAGCGTCGACTCTCATGTGCAGGGCTATCTGGCCATGCCGGACCGGCCCGGCAGGTTCCCCGCGCTCGTCATCTATCAGTGGGCGGGCGTCTACCCCTTGCAGCCGGACTGGGCTACCAACCGCGCCGCGGAAGGTTGGCTGACGCTCGATGTCGACTCGCACGATCTGCCGCCCGATCAGGGAACGGGCGTGCCGAAGGACTATCAGGCGATCGGCGATCACAGCCGCGACACCTCGTATTTCCTCGATATGTATCTGCGCGATACGCGCGCCCTCGAGTACATCCGCAGCTCCCCGCGCTGGGATGGCAGGACGGTGGTTCTCACGGGCACCAGCATGGGCGGACAGCAGAGCCTCGCCACCGCGGGGCTGAACCCGGGCAAGGTGACCGCGGTCCTCGTCAACGAGCCCTCCGGCGCCGACTCCAACGGCAATCTGCACGGGCGCCGCGCCGGTTATCCCAACTGGGACTCGAGCGATCCGCGGATCATGAAGACGGCGCTCTATTTCGATACCGTCAATTTCGCGCCGCACATCACCGCCCGGACGCTGATCGCGATGGGCTTCATCGACACGACGGCTCCGCCCGCAGGCATCTGGACGGAGCTCGATGAGATTCCCGGGCCCAAGGAGGCTGTGCCGATGATCGAGTCGGAGCACAACAACCTGACCCCGGACAAGCAGGACGCGTGGCTGAAGCGCTCGGAGGAGATTCTGGCTACGCTGGTCCATGGCGGACGGTTCGTTCCGAATCCGAGGCTGACTCGGCCCTGAATCGCGGATGGCCCGGCGCCCGTTGCGTGCCGGACCCGCGAGCGGTCGCGCTAACGGGCTCTTACGGGCCGCGCTTCCAGCAGGCGTGTCCCGACTCTTACGATCGTGTCGATGATGGGGATCAGCTCCTTG
>DASVWT010000160.1:0-9944 GCA_036393055.1 Steroidobacteraceae bacterium | reverse complement strand
ACTCGATGCATACGGCCCGATTACGGACAATGCGGGCGGCATCGCCGAGATGGCGGGACTGCCGAAGCAGGTGCGCGACATCACCGACCCGCTGGATGCGGTCGGCAATACCACCAAGGCGGTCACCAAGGGCTATGCCATAGGCTCCGCGGCGCTCGCCGCGCTGGTGCTCTTCGCCGACTACACCCACAACCTCGAGTCGGCCGGCAAGCTCCTCGCCTTCTCGCTTTCCGATCCCGCCGTCATCATCGGCCTCTTCATCGGCGGCCTGGTGCCCTATCTCTTCGGCGCCCTCGCGATGGAAGCGGTCGGCCGCGCCGCCGGCTCCGTGGTGACCGAGGTCCGCCGCCAGTTTCGCGAGATCAAGGGCATCATGGAGGGTACCGCCAAGCCCGACTACTCGCGGGCGGTCGACCTGCTGACCCGTGCCGCGATCGGCGAGATGATCATCCCCTCGCTGCTGCCGATCGTGGTGCCGATCGTCCTGGTGGTGGTGATGAACTACCTGCTCGGGCCCGGCGCCGGCATCAAGGCGCTCGGCGGGCTCCTCATCGGCACCATCGTGACCGGCCTGTTCGTCGCGGTCTCCATGACCACCGGCGGCGGCGCCTGGGACAACGCCAAGAAGTACATCGAGGAAGGCAACTTCGGCGGCAAGGGCTCCGATGCGCACAAGGCGGCCGTCACCGGCGATACCGTCGGCGATCCCTACAAGGACACCGCCGGCCCGGCCATCAACCCGCTGATCAAGATCATCAACATCGTCGCGCTGTTGATGATCCCGCTGCTCTGAGGCGATCCGGACCCGAAGCTCGAGCTCGTTGAGCACACGTTCCCGGCATGGCGGCGGCGCCGCATTTGCAGCCGGTCGTGATCTGGTTCGGCCGCATCGGCGACATGATCATGCTGAGCGCGCTGCTCGAGATCCTGCATCGCCGCTACGGGCGGCCGTGCCGGATCATCGGCGCGGGCGGATGGACTGCAGCGATCTATCGGGGACACCGCGATGTCGCCGAGGTCATTTGCCTCGGCCGGCATACGGCATTCTGGCTCGACCGCGAGTGGTGGCGGGCGCGAGGCGCTCTGCGCGCCGATGCCGCCGCGCCGGTATATGTCTGCGAGGATTTTCCGCGCAAGTTGCCGCGTATTGCACGCCTGCTGCGCTGGGGCGGCGTATCGGCCAGCCGCTGCGTCTTCATGGCCGATGTGCTCGCAGCGGCCAGGCGAGGCGGCGAGGCGGCGGAGCATTGGGTGGACCGGCTGGTCGCGCTCGGTCGGCGCACTCCGCCCGCATTCGGCGAGACAGACTACCCGTGGCCGGAGCCGCCGCCGCGCTGCGCGCCTATGCTCGAGGTCACCCCCGCGGAGCGTGCGGAATGCGCCGCATGGCTGGCGGCTCGTGGATGGCTCGGGCGTCCGCTCGTGCTGGTTCAACCCGGCAATCAGCGCACCATGCATGGGAAGACCCGGCCGCGTCCCGATGACGATAAAGCGTGGCCTGTGGAGCGCTGGGCGGTCCTGTTGCGGCACGTGCAGCAGCGGATGCCGCAGGCGATCGTCCTCCTGGTGGGTGCGCCGCGGGAAGCGCGGTTCCTCGAAGCGATTCGGTCCGAGGCGAAGCTGTCGTCCATCGACACTGCAGTACTGCCTCTGAGGCCGCTCTTTGCATTGTGCGCGGCTGCCCAAAGCATGATCTCCGTGGATACGGGTCCCGCTCACGCCGCTGCGGCGGTTGGATTGCCGCTCGTCGTTCTCTTCGGCGCCTCGCCGCCGCAAGTCTGGAAGCCGCGCAGCGCCCTGGGATCGCCGGTGATCGGTGTCGGCGGGCTGCCGGTGGCGGGCCGTGCCGATGAGGTCCCGGAGCAGGCGGTGTTCGATGCCTGGTGCCGATTGCTGGAGCGGCTGGAAGCCGGCACCGCGGCCGCGCCTTAGCCGCCCGCGAGCAGTTCCTCGAAATCTGCGCCGATGCGCTCGAGTGAGAATCGTGTACAGGCCCGCTCGCGACCGGCGGCGCCCATCCGGCGCCGTCGCTCGGGATCATGAATGAGGTTCAGAATTGCGCTTGCGAGCGCGTTGGCGTCACCGGGCTGGAGGGCGATCCCGGTGCTGCCGGGGACGAAAGTCTCGGGCAGTCCGCCCGCAGAGCTGCAGACCACGGGCACGGCTGCCGCCTGGGCCTCGACCGAGACCCGTCCGAAGGGCTCCGGGTAGATCGACGGCACCGCGAGTACGTCGAGCGCCGGATACAGGGCGGCGAGGTCCGCTTCCCAGGCGAGGAAGCGGTGGCGGCTCGCGTGGGGTGATCGTGCGATCCGCTCTCGCAGCCTCGCGGAGTCGTCGCCGTCGCCCACCCACAACATGTGCGCGGAGCCATCCGCCGCGAGGAATGCGTCCGCGGCATCGCCGAGCGTGAAGATTCCCTTGCCTTCGATCATCCGCCCGACATAACCGACGACGAGCGCCGAGTCGGCGAGGCCCAGGCGGGCTCGCGTGCTCGCTCTCGCGGCCGGCGAGGGGCGAAAGCGCTCCGTGTCGATCGGGTTGTAGAGAACGGAGGCGCGCTCCACGCTCATTCCCTGGCGCCGGTAGTCCTCGCGGTGAAACTGCGAGACGAGGATGAAGCGGTCGGCGCGCAGGGAGAGCAGCTCGCGAGTCCGTTGCCGCGCCGGCGCATCGTGCCAGTGCCGGAAGAGCGCGACGCGCGCGCCGGCGAGTCCGCGCAGGGCTAGGAGCATCCGGTAGAACCTCGGATCGTTGGAGACCATCCAGTCCGGCCGCTGCAGGGCTGCGAGTGTCAGGAAAGCAAGAGCGATGCGTGCGCCGCGGCTCCGCCCGGATCGGACTGCCGTCATCGGTACCCGCGCCGCATGCAGCAGCCTCGCCACCGGGCTGGCGGCGATCACCAGACAGCGTACCTCATGTCCCCTTCGGGCCATGGCGGTCGCCAGGGCAGCGATGTGCTGCTCGGTCCCGTAGCCGCGCACGCTGGATTCCGCGAACAGCAGTCTCATTGCGGGCGTTATACCCGATGCGCAATCATCGCGCCCATGAGCGCGATCCTGTTCTTCGACCCTTTGTGCGAGCGGCCGTACGACAGCGAGACACTGCGGCGCCAGGCCATGGGTGGCACGGAAGCGACGCTCGTGCGTGTTGCCGATGCGCTGGGTGCACTGGTCGTGCAGCACAATCGGGCGAGCGCGAGCGGGCGCTACCAGCCCCCGCGGCGCGATGCCGCCATCCGTCACGTGATCGTCAACCGCGACTCGCGGGCGCTGCGTCTCGTGCGGGATCTCTACCCCAATGCCCGCATCCACCTCTGGCTGCACGATCGGGTGCGGCCTCGCTCCAAGCGCGCCAGGAGGATCGCCGCCGATGCCGCCATGCTGCGCGAGCTCGCCGTCAGAGTGATCTGCGTTTCCGACACGCAGCGGCTTGCGGTCGAAGCGGCCCTGCGGTGGATGAGGGTCGATGACCGGGTCTCGGCCTGCACCATCTACAACCCGGTGGCTGACGATCTGCGGCCGGATGGCTCGCCGATCGACGAGCGCAAGCTCGTGTTCCTGTCCTCTCCCAACAAAGGATTGAGCTTCACGCTGGACGCGTTCCGTGCAGTCAGGAGATCGCTTCCCGACATGCGCCTCGTCGTCGGCAACCCAGGCTACAAAGCCGGCCATGGCGCGCGGATCGAAGGCGTCGAATTTCTCGGTCCGCAGCCGCAGCAGCGCATACATGCGGAGGTGCGGACGGCGCTGTGCACGTTCTTTCCGAACTTCGTCATTCCCGAGACGTTCGGCCTGGTGCTCGCCGAATCGAAAGCGCTCGGGACGCCGGTCCTCACCCACGATTGCGGCGCCGCGCTGGAGGTTCTCGGGGACCCCGCGCAGGTGCTGCCCGTGACGGTCGCCAAGCGTGTCTACGAAGGGCTGCTGGGCGGGTGCCCGACGGGCTGGCGGCGCGGGCCGGCGCGGCTCGCTGCCGAGCTTGGCCTCTTCGATATCTACATCGAGCGCCTCCGGCGCTGGCGCGGGGGCGCACGGCCGGCGACCGGGCCCGATCCACGGTTTTATCTTTCGGCGGTGGCGCAGCGCTGGCGCGAGGTGCTGTCGGCGTGAGTTTCAAAGTAACATGGAGCCATGGTGGCCCCGGCGCTGCGCCCCGTCGTCGTCAAGCTTGGCCGTATCGGCGATATGGTCATGCTGACGGCGGCGCTGCAGCTCCTTCACGCCCGGTACGGCAAACCGTGTCACGTCGTCGGCGCCGATTCCTGGTTGCCTGACGTCTACGCAGGCTTGCCGGAGGTCGCGCGGTGTTGGTCCCTGCCGCGCAAGGCGCCCACCTTTTTGGGGCTCTGCTGGCCGGCAGTGCTGCGCGCGTTGCGCGCGAGTGCCCCGGGTCCGGTTTACGTTTTCGAGCATCACCCCAGGCAGGTTCGCCGGATCCGGCGGCTGCTGCGCCTGAGCGGTATCGACCCGGGGCGCTGCCTCTTCATCGCCGAGGCGCCCGGGCGCGAGTACCCCTGGCTGGAGGCGCTTCTGCGCTTCGCTCGGCAGACGCCGCCCGCATTGAGCGCGGCCGATCATCCCGAGCCGGCGGCGCACGGCACGTGGTCGCCCCGGCTCGTGGTCCTGGAGAGCGAGCGGGCGGAGTGCGACCGGTGGCTTCGCTCCCGGGGCTTTCGGGGGCAACCGCTGATCCTGGTGCAGCCGGGGAATCACCGCACTATGGGCCGCAGGCGCCTGCGCAACTGGCGCGGACGCGATGACAAGGCGTGGCCCCTCGAGCGCTGGGTGCAACTGCTCCACGGGCTCCATGTCCGCATGCCGGATGCCATGCTGGTGCTGCGAGGAGCCGCCGCCGAGATGCCGCTTCTCGAATCCATCCGTGCGGCCACGGCGCTGCCCTGTGTCGCTTCCGCAACTACGGAGCTGCGCCCGCTCTTTGCACTCTGTGAGGTGGCCCACAGCATGATTTCCGCGGATTCCGGTCCGGCGCATTCCGCGGCGGCGCTCGGCGTGCCGTTGGTCGTTCTCTACGGTACCCAACCGCCGAAGGTCTGGCTGCCGCGCAGTCCCAACGGCTCGCCGGTGTCAGGAGTCGGCGGTCCGCCGCAGTTCGAGCGGGCCGAGCAGATTTCCGTTGCGGCCGTGCTCGATGCCTGGTGCAGAGTGACCCATGCCGCGGGTCAGGCCGCGGCCCAGGCCGACTTCGAGCCGCCGGCGGCGCCGCTTTCCACCCACACGACTTCTGTCATGATCGAGCCATCGGCTCTGAGCTCGAGCGTCCGGTAAGCCGGCGGCTTGCGGTCGATGGCGAACTGCTCCGAGTGGGGCAGGAACTGCGCGCAGGTGGCGGGCGTGGCGAGCAGCCGCACGCCGTTGCGCAGGGCGTCATAGCTCTGGTGCACGTGTCCCCAGACGATGCCACGCACGTTGGAGTGCCGATCCACGATGTCGAGAAACTCCCCGGCATTCTGCAAGCCAACACGGTCGAGCCAACGGCTGGCCATCGGCACCGGGTGATGGTGCAGACATACGAGCGCATGCCGCTGCGGCGCACCGGCCAGTGCCGACTCGAGCGCCGACAGGCTGCCGGCGCTGAGTCGCCCGGCAGCCGACCCTGGAATGGTGCTGTCGAGCAGCACGATGCGCCAGAGCCCGAGATCCACGGCTCCTCCCACGACGAACGGTGCGCAATCCAGTGCCCGGCGCATCGCTTCCGGATCATCGTGATTGCCAGGCACGCAGAGCACCGGGACGCCGAGTGCACCGAGCAGACGCCGGAAATGCGCGTACCCCGCCGAATCGTCCTGGACGAGATCGCCCGTCGCCAGCACTGCATCGGGCGGCCAATCGTGCCGCTGCGCGCTGGCGAGCGTCGCCTCGAGCGAGGGCAGGGTCGCAATGCCGCGCAGCAGCTCGCTCTCGCCGCCGTAGAGATGCGGATCCGTGATGTGAGTCAGACGCACGAGGCTCATTGACATTGCGGAAGCGTAACAGAGAGCCTGGGACCTGCAGTGAACTGGATCGCGCACGACCCGGCATATGTCTGAAATCTGCGCCAGTGCGCCGATCGCCGTAGCAATAATGTGATCTCCGCCAACCGAACATAAGGCGCTGTCGGGCGGCTGCGACGCCGGCTGCGCCGCGATGAGGCAGGCATGCTGCGGGCGCGGCGCAGCGCCCGCCCGAGCCGGGTCGCACCGTGCGGCGCGATTGAGCGCGGGACCGCGCCCGCTCGACAATGAGGCGTTTCCCTGGGGGAGACTCATGACTACACGACGCCAGCTCGCCAACTGCATCCGCGCACTCTCGATGGACGCCGTGCAGCGCGCCAATTCCGGGCACCCCGGGATGCCCATGGGCATGGCGGATATCGCCCAAGTGCTGTGGTGCGATTTCCTCAAGCACAACCCGGGCAATCCGCGGTGGCCCGATCGCGACCGCTTCCTGCTCTCGAACGGGCACGGCTCGATGCTGCTCTACGCGCTGCTGCACCTCACCGGATATCCGCTCTCGCTGCAGCAGATCGAGAATTTCCGCCAGCTCGGCAGCGCTACCGCCGGCCACCCGGAGCACGACCCGGCGCTCGGCATCGAGACCACCACAGGTCCGCTCGGCCAGGGGCTCGCCAACGCGGTGGGCTTCGCGCTTGCGGAGCAGGCGCTCGCGGCGCAGTTCAACCGGCCCGGACTCAGCGTCGTCGATCACTACACGTATGTCTTTTGCGGTGACGGCTGTCTGATGGAAGGCATTTCGCACGAGGCCTGCTCTCTCGCCGGCACGCTGGGCCTCGGCAAGCTGATCGCCTTCTACGACGACAACGGCATCTCAATCGACGGAAAGGTGGAGGGTTGGTTCACCGACGATACGCCCAAGCGTTTCGAGGCCTATGGTTGGCACGTCGTGCCGAACGTCGACGGACATGACGCGGAAGCGGTGGCTGCCGCAATCCGGGCAGCGCGCGCCGAGGCCGCGCGTCCCTCGATGATCTGCTGCCGGACCGTCATCGGCTGGGGCGCGCCGCACCGGCAGGGGACGGCGGAAGCGCACGGAGAGGCGCTGGGCCCGGATGAGATCGCGGCCACCCGCCAGGCGATCGGCTGGCCTTTCGAGCCCTTCGCCATACCCGAGGAGCTGCGCTGCGCATGGGACCATCGCGGCCGCGGCGCCGCCGCGGAATCGGCCTGGCTGCAGTTGCTCGCGCGTTATCGCAGCGAGCACCCGGATCTCGCGCACGAGCTGGAGCGCCGCGTGAGCGGTGCATTGCCCGCTGACTGGCGGGAAACGGCATCCCTGGCGCTTGGCGCAGCGCTTGCGCAGAAGGCCCCGCAGGCGACCCGCCAGTCGTCCCAGGCTACGCTCAATGTGATCGCGCCGCGGATACCCGAAATCTTCGGCGGCTCCGCGGACCTGACCGGCTCGAACAACACGAAGTTCAAGGCTGCGCGCGAGCTTGACCTGCGAAACGCCAGCGGCAACTACGTTCATTACGGTGTTCGCGAGTTCGGCATGACCGCGGTGATGAATGGCATCGCCCTGCACGGCGGATTGCTGCCGTACGGCGGCACTTTTCTGGTGTTCTCCGATTACGCACGTAATGCGGTGCGTCTCGCCGCGCTCATGAATACGCACGTGGTGCTGGTCTATACTCACGATTCGATCGGCCTCGGCGAGGATGGCCCCACGCACCAGCCGATCGAGCACCTGGCGAGCCTGCGGGCGATGCCGAACCTGTGTCTCTGGCGCCCGTGCGATGCTTTCGAGACGGCGGTGGCGTGGACTGCGGCCGTCGAGCGCTCGGGACCCAGTGCCTTGGTGCTGACCCGCCAGGCGCTGCCGCAGCAGGCGCGCACGGCCGAGCAGCAGGAGAATGTCCGCCGCGGCGGATATGTCCTGATCGACTGCGAGAGCACCCCCGAGTGCCTGGTCATTGCGACGGGGTCCGAGGTCGCCGTCGCCGCGCAGGCGGTGAGTACGCTCAATGCCGGCGGCAGGCGGGTCAGGCTGGTGTCCATGCCTTCGACCGAGGTCTTCGAGGCCCAGGATGAGGCTTACCGGGAGGGAGTGCTCCCGCACACGGTTCGCCGGCGCCTGGCGGTAGAGGCGGGCGCCACGCTATCTTGGTGGCGCTACGTCGGCCGCGAGGGACGGGTGATCGGTATCGATCGCTTCGGCGCCTCCGGCAATGGCGCCGAGCTGCTCGCGCACTTCGGCTTCACCGCGGAGCACATCGCCCACGAGGCCGGCGAGCTGCTAAAGTCCACCGGCTGAGTCAATTGAATCGCAACGCAACGAGGGGAATATGCCCATCAAGGTCGGAATCAACGGGTACGGCCGCATTGGCCGCAACGTCCTGCGCGCAGTCTATGAGGGTCGCCGCACCGGCGAAGTGCAGATCGTCGCCCTCAACGACCTGGGCGACGCGAAGACGAACGCGCATCTGACGCAGCACGACACGGTGCATGGTCGCTTTCCCGGAGAGGTCAAGGTCGACGGGGACTCGATGGTCGTCAACGGGGAGCGTATCCGCGTTCTCGCAGAGCGCGATCCGGCGAAGCTCCCGTGGGGATCGCTGGGGGTCGATTACGTGCTGGAGTGCACGGGCCTGTTCACCAGCAAGGCCAAGGCCGCGGCACACCTGGCCGGCGGCGCGAAGAAGGTGGTCATTTCCGCGCCTGGCGGCGAGGACGTCGATGCGACCATCGTCTATGGTGTCAATCATCAGATCCTCTCGAGCCGGCACACCGTCATTTCCAACGCTTCGTGCACGACCAACTGCCTCGCGCCCGTCGCGAAGGTGTTGCACGAGGCGATCGGCATCTCCGCCGGCATCATGACGACGATTCATTCGTACACCAATGACCAGGTGCTCACGGATGTGTATCACAAGGATCTGCGCCGGGCGCGCTCGGCGACGATGTCGCAGATCCCGACCAAGACGGGCGCCGCCGCAGCCGTGGGCCTGGTGCTGCCGGAGTTGAAGGGTCGGCTCGACGGCTTCGCCGTCCGCGTGCCCACCATCAATGTCTCTCTCGTCGACCTCACGTTCACGGCCAAGCGCGAGACGACGGTCGAGGAAGTCAATCAGGCGCTGCGCAGCGCAGCGGGAGGCGCATTGCGTGGCGTCCTCGCCTATAACGAGGCGCCGCTGGTATCGGTCGATTTCAATCATGATGCTCATTCGTCGGTGTTCGACGCCACGCTCACCAAGGTGATCGGCGGCACGCTGGTGAAGGCATGCTCGTGGTATGACAATGAGTGGGGCTTTTCCAACCGCATGATCGACACGACCCTCGCCTGGGCCAAGGCATCATGAGGGTGCTGCGGATGGCGGACATGGACCTGCGCGGCAAGCGGGTCCTGATCCGCGAGGACCTCAACGTCCCGGTCCAGGATGGCGCCGTGACCAGCGATGCGCGCATTCGCGCGGCGCTGCCGACGATCCGTCAGGCGCTCGACAAGGGCGCCAAGGTCTTCATCCTGTCGCATCTCGGTCGCCCCCAGGAAGGCAAGCTCGACGAGTCCTTGTCGCTGAAACCCGTGGCGGTACGTCTGTCGGAGCTGCTCGGTAAAGCCGTGCCGCTCAAGCGCGACTGGCTCGACGGCATCGACTGCGAGGCCGGCACCGCGGTGCTCTGTGAGAACGTGCGCTTCAACAAGGGCGAGAAGAAGGACGATCCCGCGCTTGCACGGAAAATGGCCGACCTGTGCGATATCTTCGTGATGGACGCCTTCGGCACCGCTC
Source organism: Steroidobacteraceae bacterium (assembly GCA_036393055.1). Lineage (GTDB taxonomy): Bacteria > Pseudomonadota > Gammaproteobacteria > Steroidobacterales > Steroidobacteraceae > 13-2-20CM-66-19. The sequence continues at coordinate 200 of DASVWT010000160.1, read as the reverse complement.
ACCGGGCGGAGGCCAGCACTCACGGCATCGTGCGCTTTGCCAAGAGCGCCTGCGCAGGACCGCTGCTGGTGGGAGAGCTCGAGGCCCTCGAGCGCGCGCTCGAGAAGCCGGCGCGGCCGCTGGTCGCCATCGTCGCGGGCTCCAAAGTCTCGACCAAGCTCACGGTGCTGGAGTCGCTCCTCGCCAAGGTCGACAAGCTG
>DASVWT010000159.1:0-10395 GCA_036393055.1 Steroidobacteraceae bacterium | reverse complement strand
GCATGATGTCGTAAACGAGCTCCAGCGACGGAAGCGTATTGTTGTAGTTGTTCTCCGTCGTGGTGAATGTGCTGATGTTCCCGTAGAAGGAGCCGTCACAGGCCGCAGTCAAGGCCTTGGTGGTGTTGTTGGGACAGGTGGTCGTCCCCGGCACGCCGGCGTTGGCCGGATTGGCAATCGAGATTGGCCCGCCGATGTATTGCAGCGTGCGCACCTCACGGACACCCGCGTTGTAGCGCAAGCCATGACCGAAGATCGTCGTATTTCCGGTGAACTCCAGATAGATCCCGGAATCCGAGTTGCGCACATAGCCGCCGCTCGCCCCGGTATTCGTGCCACCGGAGCCCGGCTCGTTCGCATGGAAGGTGCTGTAGTCCGATGCCGCCTTGAACTGGTTCCAGTTCACGGTGACTAACCCGGCGGGGCCCGGCGACAGGTAATTGCCGAGCGCGGCCGCAGGTATCAGAGAGCCCTGGTACGCGAGCGGCCCCATGCCTACCGAGGCACCCTGGCCCAGGCCCGGATACGTCGGATAGCCGGCGCCGGGGGTCGCGGTGCTCAGGCCCTGACAGGGCGGCTGGGTATTCGGACCCGGCAGGGAGACGTTCGGATTATCGCCGCAGACGGCGTTCTGCCACGCCCCGCTGTTATCGAAGCCGTTGATGTGGCGCCAGATGTCGTCGTAGGCGAAACCGGTCTTCACGTTGAACGGCCCGCCCTTGCCGAAGGTGACGTTGAAGCGGATGCCTTTGGTGGTCGTTACCCGGCGCTCGTCCTGCATGTTGACGCGCCCTCCCACCCAGGAGAAGCTGGCGGGATTGTTCAGATCCACGTTCGAGCCGATGTCCGGCACACCGCCGTCATTGGTGTAGTTGACCGTGAGATCGTTCGCGGTCGCAACCAGCACGCTCGGCACCTCGCGGTGGAACGTGCTCTTGGTGTAGTTGGCCTGAACATCGCCGCTCAGCCAGTCATTCACCCGCCAGTTCAGGCCGGGGTTCGTGCCCCAAAAATCGGTGTTCTCGAAGTATGGCCGGTACTCGAGGAAGAACTGTGAATTCGCAAACGTGCCGCCGGTCACGGTGCATCCCTGGCTGCAATCGCTCTTGTCGAACGTCTCGCCTATCGGGATCGCCGCGCCATTGCGACCGACCCAGTCCATGTCCTCGCGTGTCAGGTCGTTGTGCTCCTTGCCGAACATGTTGTCCATGTAGAAGTGCAGCGCGTCATTGGGGCGGAATTCCAGGCTGAGCACCGCATTGTAGGTGTCCTGGAAGCCGTACTCGTAGGACGGCCGGCCGAGCCGCGGGATGATGCCATTGTCGATCTGGGTGATGTTCGCGCCCGGATTCTCGGCAAGGAGGAACGCCTGGTTGATCACCGTGCCGGCAGGAAGCCCGCCCGGTGAAGTGCCGGGCACCGTTGCGGGGATCGTCCAGTTGCCCCCGCCCGTCCCATTGCAGACGGCGGCGAGGCACTGCGCCTGCGCGGCGGTCACCGCCGGGCTGGTGCCGTTGGCCGCCTTCACCACGGAAAGATTGGGGTTGGTCCAGCCGATCGTCTCGAATCCCGGCGTCGCCACATTGTTGTGGCTGACCACACCGCCGATGAGCACCCCGAAGCCGTTATCGAACGTGTCGCTCGCGATGAGGTAGTCGTGATTGCCCCAAGCACCGGCGTTTTGATTCTTGGTGCCCTGCGCCCCGAAGGCCAGGTGCCGCCCGGGCGAATCGAATGGGCGGGCGCTGCGCATGTTGACGGTGCCGGCGGCGCCGCCCTCGAGCATGTCCGCCGAGGAGGTCTTCTCGACGGTGAGGCTGGTGAAGAGCTCGGTCGGGAAGAGGTTGAGGTCGACCTCCTGATTGGTGCTCTGCGCGTCCGTGGTGCTCGTCGAGGCGACGGCGATGGGCGCGCCGTTGAGCAGCACCTTGGTGAAGTCGGATCCGAGCCCGCGGATGGCGATGTTGACGCCCTGCCCGGTGATGTCGCGGGATATGGTGATGCCCGGAATGCGGTTGAACGATTCCGCGATGTTGTTATCGGGGAATTTGCCGATGTCCTCGGAGTAGATCGAGTCGGTGAAGCCGATGGCGTTTTTCTTGGCGATTGTTTCCTTCGCGAGGCTCTCGCGGAAGCCGGACACCACCACCTCCTGCAGCTGGGGCACGGGGGTCGCGGTCTCGGTGCCCTCGGCGGGGGCGGGGACGTTCTGGGCGAGCAGTACGCGGCCGTTTGTGGCCTGCGCGGCGGAAGCGCTCGCCGGCGCTTGCGTCGTGGCGCTCATCCCTGCCCGGGGAGCGGCGCCGCTTGCGACGGATTGCGCGGCCGCCGGCAGCGCCAGGCACAGAGCGCTGCCTGCGAGCGCCAGCCTGACGGCGACGGCGATGGGATTCTGCTTGGTGAAGACCGGACGGTAGCCCATGAGAGACCCCTGATTTGGTATTGGACCCGAACTATCTACGCGACCGATGGTAACGCTCGCAATCCTGGTTTGCAACGGTGGTACGGCCGCAACAGCTGCAGCGGCGCAAAGCATGCGGGGGCCATTCGTTCAGCCGGTTACTTGGTTTATGATAGCGGTATCACTACAACCGCAACGTCCTTGGGGGAATGTCTTGACGAACCACAGCATTTCACGCGACTGCCGGCGCCCGCGCCTTGCCCTGGCGGTGGCATCCGTCCTTGCCATCGCGCTCACCACCCCATTCGTCCACGCAGCCGACCGTCCCCTTTACAAGGATGCGCACGCGCCCGTCGACGCGCGGGTCAACGACCTCCTCTCCCGGATGACCCTGCAGGAGAAGATCGCGCAGATTTCCTGCATCTGGCAGCGCAAGGGCGAGGTCGAGGACGCCAACGGCGATTTCGATCCTGCCAAGGCAAGCCGTGTCTTCCCTCATGGGATCGGCCAGGTGGCGAGGCCCAGTGACCGGGTGCCACTGGAGGCGAACGACCCCCTGCAGAACGTCTTTCGCAACGTCCCGCAGACGGTCGACTTCGTCAACGCCGTGCAGCACTACTCGATCGACGACACGCGCCTCGGCATTCCGACGCTCTTTCACGGGGAAGGCCTGCACGGCTACATGGCCAGAGGCGCGACGAGCTTCCCTCAGGCCATAGCGCTCGGCAGCACGTGGGATCCCGCGCTCATCACGCAGGTCTACACGGTGGTCGCGCGTGAGGCTCGCTCACGGGGCGTGCAGCTGCTGCTGACCCCCGTGATCAACCTGGGTCGCGATCCGCGCTGGGGCCGCATCGAGGAAACCTTCGGCGAGGATCCCTATGTCGCAAGTCGAATGGGCGTCGCAGAAGTGCGCGGTCTGCAAGGCGATACGCTTCCCCTCGGCCCGGACCGTGTTTTCGCGACCCTCAAACACATGGCGGCTTACGGGGTGCCGGAAGCCGGCACGAACGTGGGCCCTGCCGAAGTCACCCGCCGGACCCTCCTGCAGATGTATCTGCCGGCATTCCATGCCGCCATCAAGGACGCCAACGCACAGGTGGTGATGGCCTCGTACAACGAGATCGGCGGCATCCCGTCCCATGCCAACCACTGGATGCTGACCGACCTGCTGCGCAATCAGTGGGGCTTCAAGGGCGTCGTGCTCAGCGACTACGAAGGCATCGAGCAGCTCGAATCATTGCACCACGTCGTGGGTAACCTCACCGATGCCGCCGCGCTTTCCCTGCGGGCGGGGGTCGATGATGACACGCCGGACGGAGAGGCCTTCGCCAACCTGCCGCAGGCGTTGGCCGAAGGCAAAGTCACGCAGTCGCAGATCGACACGGCGGTAGGCCGCGTCCTGAGGCTCAAGTTCCTCGCGGGTCTCTTCGAGCATCCGTACGCCGACGCAAAGCATGCGGAGAAGATCACGGATGATGCGGACGCGCGGGCGCTGGCCGTAAAGGCCGCCCAGGAGAGCGTGGTCCTCCTCAAGAACGATGGGACGCTGCCGCTCGCGGCGAGCCACATCAAGACCCTGGCGGTGATCGGTCCCAATGCCGCGGTGGCTCGACTGGGAGGCTACTCCGAGGTGCCCGCCCATTCCGTCAGCATCCTGCAAGGAATCCGCAACCTCGTGGGACACCGTGTCCACGTGGTCTACGCACCGGGTGTCAAGCTGGTCGCGAGCGGCGATCAGTACACCGATACCGTCGTGCTCCCGAAGCCTGCCGAGAACCTCGCGCTCATCCGGCAGGCGGTCGACATTGGCAAGACGGCGGACGAGATCGTGCTCGCCATCGGCACCCGCGGCGCGCTCTGCCGCGAGGGCTGGGCGGACAATCACCTGGGCGATCGCGACAGCCTCGAGCTCATCGACCAGCAGCAGCAGCTCGCCGATGCGATGTTCGCTCTGGGCAAGCCCGTCGTCGTCGTGCTCATCAACGGCTGTCCGCTTGCGGTGGGCGAGATCGCGAAGAAGGCCAACGCCCTGATCGAAGGCTGGTATCTCGGCCAGGAAGGCGGCACCGCCATGGCGGATGTCCTCTTCGGCAAGACCGACCCGGGCGGCAAGCTCACGGTCACCATCCCGAGGTCGGTTGGCTTCGTGCCCTACAACTACGATGAGAAGCCGAGCGCCCATCGCGGCTACCAGTTCGCCGACAACTCGCCCCTCTTCCCCTTCGGCTACGGGCTTTCCTACACCACTTTCGCTGTAGGCCCGCCGCAGCTATCTGCTGCGAGCATTCCGTCGGATGGTACGGTGACGGTCAGCGTCAACGTCCGCAACACCGGCAAGGTCGCGGGCGATGAGGTCGTGCAGCTTTACTTGCACGAGCTCGTCACTTCCGTCACGGAGCCGACGAAAGTACTGCGGGGATTCAAGCGGGTCTCGCTGGCTCCGGGGGCCTCGACCCAGGTGCAATTCAAGCTCGGCCGGGACGACTTCGCCATCTGGAACGAGGACATGAAACACGTCGTAGAGCCCGGCACGATCGAGGTCATGGCCGGTCCGGATTCGATGAATCTGAAGAAGACCACCCTCGAGATCGAGCGCTGATGAATGCCTGGCGGCCCGGCTGTCACGCGCGAAGGCGCGGTTGCCGGGCTGCCGGACGTCATCCCGCTGGCCGGAGGCCAGAGGTGTGCCACCGGTGGCACAGTTGGCTCCGCGGTCGGTGCACGCACGCACGAAGATTTGACGCAGTCTCGGGCGCCACCATATAGTTCGCGACGGCTACTATATTGAAGTTTGGTGCGCAGGCGGCGGCGCCGTGAGCGCAGGATGCGAGACCCCCCTCCACGGCGCCGCCGACCTCGTTTGAAGCGCTCGGACTTCGGGTCCTAGGAGCGGCGCTGAAAAACGAGGGCCGCGGCCCCGCGCAGGCGCGCCAGATCGCCGTCAGGTATCGGGACAACCGCAGGCGGCGTGCCGGCGATGGTTACCGTCCGGACCGCTTTCTCGATCGTCGGGCGGTAACGGTGCCAGGCCGAGGTGATCTCGCCGGCGATGTACACCACTGCCGGCGACAGGGCCGCAACCACCAGCCGCAGGCCCTGGCCAATCTCCCGCGCCTGCCGCTCGAGAGCGGTACTCGCCTGCGCATTGCCCTCCTCCGCCAGATTCAACAGCTCGGAGAACGTGATCGGCCGGTGTTGGGGCTGCAGCTCCTTGAAATAGCGCAGGGCAGCGCGGCAGGAGGCGAACAGCTCCCAGCAGCCGCGCCGTCCGCAGGCGCACTCGGGTCCGTCCGGGTCGATGGAGATGTGGCCGAACTCGCCCGCCATCCCGTCGTGGCCGGTGATGATGCTGCCGTTGGCGAATATCGCCGCGCCGACTCCCTCCGAGGTGGTGATGAGGACGGCGTCGCGGTTGCCTTCATCGTGGTGAAAGGTCAGCTGGGCCAGCAGGCAGGCGATCGCCGCGTTGGCGACGTGCACCTGCAGCTTCATGCGCTTCTCGAGCGCGCCCTTGAGGTCGAAGTTACGCCACTGCAGGTTAGGGGCGAAGAGGAGCTGGTCGCTCTGCGGGTCCACCCGCCCCGGGAAGCTGACGCCGACGCCCTCGATGGACATCGCGCCGAGGCCGGCTTTCATTCTCGACATGGCCTCCAGGATCAGCTCCGTCGAGGCAACGGCATCGCGGCTGAGCGGCGCCATGGAGCGGGAGATCAGCCGGCCGTTGAGATCCACCATGGCGATCGTGGCCTGGCGCGGATGGATGTCCACGGCCAGGGCGGCAAGGCTCTCGTTGAGGCGGATCAGCGTCGGCCGCCTGCCGCGCTGCGAGACCGCGGTGCGCCCTTCGCAGACCCATTTCTCCGCAAGGAGCTGCTCGATGATCTGCGAGACGGTGCTGCGCTGCAGCCCCGACTGCCGGGCGAGCTCCGCGCGGGAGATCGGTTGGCGGGTGCGGATCAGCTCGAGAATGATGTCGCGGTTGATCCGCCGCGCGGTGACGCTGGACGCCAGCTCGACGTCCGACAGATCGACGCGCCGGATCTCCCGCGCCCGCTGGCGCTTTTGCATGACCTTCGGAAGCTCTGGCCTTGGGACGCCGCAGTCTAGCGCGTCCCGACACGGCGAACCGAGGCGGGACTGCCTTCACCACGAGCGATTGAGCCGAACAGGGAAACGTGGCGGGCGCCCTCAGCCCGTAATTCGGGCTCCAGGGCTCTCAACGTCCGACGTCCGCAGGACGTCGCTCCAATGTGCTTCGCGTGAGGAGCCCATGCGATGATTCTACTGGCCATAGCTGGAATATCATAAACTTACGAAGGTCCAGCTACGGCGCAAGCAGATGAGACTGGGAGCCTCGAGATGACAACAATACGCCCCGGCACCGCGGCGCTCGCAGCCGCACTGATCGCTCTCGGGATCCTGGGACTCGGCAACGGCGACTTCGCCATGGTGTGGCAGCCCGTGCCTCAATGGGTGCCCGGCCGGGAGATTCTCGCCTACGCTTTCGGCGCAGCGAGTCTCGCCGCCGGCATCGGTCTCTTATGGAGGCGGACCGCCGCGCCTGCCTCGGCGGTTGCGCTCGGTTACTTCTTTCTTTGGTGGCTGCTGCTGCGGGTACCCGCATTCATCGTCTCCCCGTTGAATGCAGCGGGCGGCCTGGGAGAAAACACGGTTGCCCTGTCGGGAGCGCTGGCGCTCTACGCCGCTCTGGGCGCACCGGACGGCCGGCTCGATTTCCTCCACGGCGCACGGGGCATCCGCCTCGCGAGGATACTGCTCGGCATCGGCCTGATCGGCTGCGGCGAGGCACATTTTCGCTTCCTGAAGGAAACCGCGGCTTTCATCCCCGCCTGGATCCCCGGCCATCGCGCCTGGGCGGTAGCGACCGGCAGTGCTTTCCTTGCAGCCGCCGCAGCGATCCTCTTTGGCGTGCGAGCGCAGCTCGCCGCGACTCTCGCCACTGCGATGATGGCGGCGTTCACCGTGTTGATCTGGCTCGTCAGCATTGCGCGGCCGCCCGCAGACCGGTTCCACTGGACGGGGCTGGCCGTGTCCTGGACCCTCACGGCCGCCGCTTGGGCCGTCGCGGAAACGTACCCTGGCGCCAAGTCTCCCTTTACCGCAAATCGACAGATTGTCGACTTACAGTAACCGAACAGACCGCCTGCTCATTACGGAAAATCGAGTTTCATCCTGATCTTGGCAGGGTGATCGCGGCATTTGACACCCGCTCTCTGATACCGCTACCATCCGCCCCGAACAATCCATCGAGCGGAGCGCCGCCTGTATCTCGGCATCGACATCGGCACCTCGAGTGTCAAGGCAGTGCTCCTGACGGAGCAGGGCACCATCACGGCCACCGCATCCGCGCCCCTGGAGGTCAGCCGGCCGGCTCCCGGATTCTCGGAGCAGGATCCGCAAGCCTGGTGGCAGGCCACCGTTCGCGCGGTCACGGCCCTCCCGCCAGCGGCCCGCGCAGAATTGCGCGCGCTCGGGCTCTCCGGTCAGATGCACGGGGCGACGCTGCTCGACGCCCAGGACCGCCCTCTGCGTCCGGCCATTCTCTGGAACGACGGCCGCTCGGCCGAAGAGTGCCTGGAGCTCGAGCGCCGGGAGCCCTCCTCCCGCGCCATCACCGGCAACATCATGATGCCGGGGTTCACCGCGCCAAAGCTCCTCTGGGTGGCGCGTCACGAGCCGGACATCTTCCGCCGCACGGCCTGCGTGCTGCTGCCGAAGGACTATGTGCGCCTGCGCCTGACCGGCGAGAAGGTCAGTGAGATGTCGGATGCCGCCGGCACCGGCTGGCTGGATGTCGGCCGGCGTGAGTGGTCCGATGCCATGCTCGCGGCGACGGATCTCAGCCGCGCACACATGCCGCGGCTCGTCGAAGGGTCGAGTCCTTCCGGCACACTCACCGAGGAAGCCGCCGCTGCTTTAGGCGTCCCGAGGGTCGTGGTTGCAGGTGGCGGCGGCGATAACGCCGCCAGCGCCGTCGGTCTTGGCATCGTGCGCCCGGGTCAGGCGTTTCTGTCACTCGGGACATCCGGCGTGCTCTTCGTCGTGACGGATCGCTTCCGTCCGAATCCGGAGCGTGCCGCGCATGCCTTCTGCCACTGCCTGCCCGGCCGCTGGCATCAGATGTCGGTCATGCTCAGCGCCGCCAGCACGCTCGACTGGGTGGCGCAGATCGCAGGCGTCACGGATCTGCCGCGGCTCGTCGACCAGGCGGAAGCCCAGGGCCTGAACCGTCATTCGACCCTCTTCCTTCCCTACCTGACCGGGGAGCGCACCCCGCACAACGACCCCACCGCCCGCGGAGTCTTCTTTGGCCTGCGGCCGGATACGACACCGGCGGAGCTCACCGGCGCGGTGCTCGAGGGTGTTGCGTTCGCCTTCGCCGACGGCCTCGATGTCCTCACGGAAAAGAGCGACCAGGTGGGGGAAATCAGTGTCACCGGAGGCGGCGCACGCCTGCCCTACTGGGGGCGTTTGATCGCCGCGGCCCTGCGCCGCCCGCTCACCTACCGCGCCGGCGGCGAGGTCGGAGCAGCCCTCGGCGCCGCCCGCCTGGCGCATCTCGCGGCGGGCGCAGGCGCCGAAGAGCAAGTGTGCACGGCCCCGCCCGTGGAGCGGGTGGTGCAACCCGACCCGGCGCTGTCGGCATTGCTCGCGAGCCGCCGCCGCACTTTCCAGCGGCTCTATCAGGATCTCAAAGATACATTCGTGGAGTTCTCGTCATGACGTTGTTTTCCAGCATCGAGCCGGTCCGCTACGAGGGTCCGGAGACGGCGAGCGAATTCGCCTACCGGGTATACGACAAGGACCGCAAGGTCCTCGGCAAGCGCATGGAGGAGTGGCTGCGGTGCGCCGTCTGCTACTGGCACTCCTTCAACTGGCCGGGCCAGGACATCTTCGGCGGCGGCACCTTGCCGCGCCCGTGGCTCGCGCCGAAGATCACCCAGGAGATGGCGGATGAGAAGCTCGAGGCCGCGTTCGATTTCTTCAAGCGCCTCGGCGTCCCCTACTTCACCTTCCACGACGTCGATGCGATGGCGACTGCGGCTTCGCCGAAGGAGCACGACCGCAACCTCAAGGTCATCGTGGAGAAAATGCAGCAGAAGATGGCTGCGACCGGCATGAAGCTCCTCTGGGGCACGGCCAACCTCTTCAGCCACCCGCGTTACGCCGGCGGTGCGGCCACCAGCCCCGACCCCGAGGTCTACGCCTGGGCCGCCGCACAGGTGCGCTTCTGCCTGGAGGCCACCCACCGCTTGGGGGGCGAGAACTACGTGCTCTGGGGCGGACGCGAGGGATATGACTCCATTCTCAACACCGACTTGAAGCGCGAGCTCGATCACTACGGCCGCTTCCTGTCCATGGTCGTCGAGCACAAGCACCGCATCGGCTTCAAGGGCACCATCCTCATCGAGCCGAAGCCCTTCGAGCCCACCAAGCACCAGTACGACCGGGACGTCGCCGCCGTGTTCGCGTTCCTGCAGAAGTACGGGCTGACCAAGGAAGTGCGCGTCAACATCGAGGTCAATCATGCGACGCTCGCCGGCCTCGACTTCGAGCACGAGGTGACCGCCGCACGCGCCTACGGCATCTTCGGCTCCATCGACATCAACCGCGGCGATCCGCGCAACGGCTGGGACACCGACCAGTTCCCCAACAACGCGCAGGAGCTGGTGCCGGCCTTCATCCAGCTCATCGAGGAGAAGGGCTTCACCACCGGCGGCTTCAACTTCGATGCCAAGCTGCGCCGCCAGTCCGTCGATCCCGACGATCTCTATCTCGCGCACATCGGCGGCATCGACACCCTGGCGCGCGGCCTGCTCGCCGCCGCCGACATCGTGACGGAGCGCAAGCTGGCGCGCCTGCGGCAGGAGCGCTATCAGCGCTGGGACAGCGATCTCGGCGCCCGCATCGAGAGCGGCGCGATCGACCTCGCGACGCTTGCCGACCTCGCGGTGGAGAAGGGCTTCGAC
>DASVWT010000158.1:0-8713 GCA_036393055.1 Steroidobacteraceae bacterium | reverse complement strand
ATACGGACTCCGATCAACACCGCCGCCTGGAGCACGCCCGAGGCGTATCGCAGCCTCATGACGCTGGTACCCTACAAGCGGATAGGTGAGCCGGAGGACATCGCGCGCACGGTGGTATGGCTGGCCTGTGACGAGTCCGACTACCTGGTTGGCGCCACCGTTTTCGTGGACGGTGGGATGACTCTCTATCCCGGGTTCACCGAGAACGGCTGATCCGCGAGGCGCGGCCGCAAGGAGCGGCCGCGCGGCTCAGCCCTCGGGTTGCGCCGCAGGCAGGGACCTGCCGCCCGCGTACCGGGTCAGCCAGTCACTCGTCGGCAAACCGACGACGGCGGCCCAGTGCCCGTGCTCGTCGCGATAGAGCAAAGTGGGGGTGCCGATGCCGCCGACCGCATCCATTGCCGACAGGTGCGCCTGCAGCAGCTGTTGCAGACCCTTCTGCTGCGAGCGGGCGGGCGCGATTCCGCCGGCCTCGTGGACGGTGTCGAAGCGATCCTCGTCGGAGTGCAACGCACCGCGCGGATCCCGCGACGAGAGGATGGCGGTTGCCTTGGCGGCGCTGCTGGATTGCAGGAAAGCGACCATGACCCAGCGAAGCTGCAACTTACCGGAGGAGACCAGCGGCTCTGCCATCTTGTAGAAGCGATAGCAGATGCTGCAGTTGGGATCGGCGAAGACATAGAGGAGAGGCGCCGTGGCGCGGCCCTCGCTGATCAGGTGGCCGCCGCTATCGAGCTTGCCAACGACCGCCGCATAGTCGGGCTTCGGGCCATAGCGCTGCTGATAATCGTCGGTGAGGTCGACGCCCTTCGGCGAGATCAGGTGGCCCACGAAGAGATACCCGTGCTCGCTGTAGATCACCTGGGTGCCATCCTTGTTGCTGATGAGGTAGCCGGTGAGGCCCGGCACCTCGGTGGAGAACTGGCTGAGCACCTTCAGCTTGCCGGATGCGGCCAGCGAGGCAAGCATGGGCGGCAGTGAGGAGGACGGCGGCGTCGCGGCGAAAGCCGGCAACGCGAGGAGCAGTAGGCCGAAGCCGAAGAGGCGCCGGCGCAGCAGGCTGGTCTTCATGAAATCCTGGATGCGGGGATCACGCCAGCCAGTTTAACCGATCGGGGAATAGAGGGGCGGGAAGCCATTTCCGCCCCTGTGAAGTATCTCCCGGTTACACCGCGTGCGGGTGCCCCGCGACGTGGTCCACGTGGTCGTCGTTGGGGCTATGGGCCTCGCGGCCGAACACGATCACATCGGAGGCGGAGATGATCGCCGCGATGATGGAGCTGATGAGCCCGAGGTATCCGCTGATGAGCTCCAGCACCCGCAGGTCAGTCCAGCCGTGGATCGCCTTGGCAAGGAAGGTGAGCGTGATGCCGAGCAGGAACAGCTGCCGCGGCAGCTCCGCCCTGAAGGAGGCCAGCCACACGTAGCCGAAGAACACCGTCCAGACGATCCAGAACCAGCCGATATAACTCATCGGCGCCGCGGCCACGGCGCCCGTCATGGATGCCATGGACGTGTGCGCCGCCGTGAAGAGCGCGGCGAACGCGAAGAAGGCAATGGAGTCCAGGCTGCGGCCGTGCAGATAGGCCAGGATGCCGATGATCGCGAGAAGCAGCGCGAACGGCAGCATGAGGGATGTGCCGGCGATGTAGAAATGGTCGTACCATCCGGCGGACGTCATCGACAGCATCCAGCCGGTGAGGGCGAGCGCCATGTAGCCGACCGTGGAGGTCGTGACGCAGCGGTTGTTGAGATCTGTGACGTTGATAGCCATCGTAGATACCTCTTGTTCTTGAGAGAGTTGCGGTAGAGCATCTCCATGTCGGAATGACAATCGCCGATCTTACTCCTAACCGCGGATCGAGATCGCATCCGGCCGAAGCTCGAGCGGCGCGGCCGGCGGGGGCGTCAGCTCGGCGGTTACCTCCCGTGGAACCGGGGCGCCCGTCACGCGTAAGAAAAAGGTACATTTGTCGTGAAAGACCAGATCGGACTGCGGTGCATCGAAAGCGCGCTCTCGTTTCCCTGCTGCTTGCGTGTGTCCTGACGATATCGCTGACGGATTGTGGCGGAAGCGGGGGCTCGTCCCCGCCGGGCCAGCCCTCGAGCTCGGCCTCACCGCCTCAATCGTCCTCGCCACCCTCGGCTTCCGCGCCGCAGCCGACCGTGCACACGGATGTGCTGACCTATAGAGACGACGCCGGGCGGACGGGCGCGGATCTGACGGAGTCCGTGCTCACCCCCGGCAACGTCAACTCCTCCTCGTTCGGGCTGGTGCGCGTGCTGTCGGTCGACGGCAAGGTCGATGCACAGCCGCTTTACCTCGCGCAGCTGCCGGTCGCGGGTGCCACGCACGATGTGGTCTTCGTCGCGACGGAGAGCGATTCCGTCTATGCCTTCGATCCCCACACCGGCGCGACTCTCTGGCATGTCTCGCTGCTGGGCTCGGGCGAGACTCCGAGCGACAACCGCGGCTGCGACCAGATCACCCCGACGATCGGCGTCACGTCGACGCCCGTCATCGACCCGGCCGCCGGCCCGCACGGGGCGATCTTCCTCGTGGCCATGTCGAAGGATGCCTCATCGAATTATCACCAGCGGCTCCATGCGCTCGACGTCACGAGCGGCGCGGAGCTGTTCGGCGGTCCGGTGGACATCGATCCCACTTACTCGAGCCCCGCAGGCGGGCAGAAGACCTTCTCGCCGGGACAGTATGCGGAGCGCGCGGCGCTGCTTCTGGAGAACCAGACCATCTATACGAGCTGGACCTCGCATTGCGACTTCCAGCCCTATTCCGGTTGGATCGTCGGCTTCAATGAAAGCACGCTCGCGCAGACGGCGGTGCTCAATGTAGCCGCTGACAGCAATGCCGGACCCTCGGTATGGATGAGCGGCGGCGGCCTCGCCGCCGACGGCGCCGGCAATATCTACCTGCTTACCGCCAACGGCGCCTTCGACACGACGCTCGATTCCAACGGCCTGCCGCAATACGGGGACTACGGCAATTCGTTTCTGAAGCTCTCGACCGCCGGTGGCGGCCTCGCCGTCGCGGATTACTTCACCCCGTCCAATGAAGTGTCGGAGTCGGCGGCAGACCAGGATCTGGGCTCCGGCGGCGCGGTGCTCCTGCCGGACCTCACCGATGCGGGCGGGACCGTGCGCCATCTGATCGTCGGCGCGGGCAAGGACGGTACTCTCTACGTCGTCAATCGCGATGATATGGGCAAGTTCAGCTCATCCGCCAATGCCGACTGGCAGGAGCTCGACGCCGCGCTGCCGGGCGGCGCCTTCTCATCGCCCGCCTACTTCAACGGGACCGTGTACTACGCCGATGTCGGTGGGCCTCTGAAGGCGTTCACCGTCACGGCAGCAAAGCTTTCCAGCCAGCCGGCTTCGGTGACGACCACGGACTTTCCGTACCCCGGGGCCTCGCCGGCCGTATCCGCGAGCGGCAGTGCCAACGGCATCGCCTGGGCAATCGAGAACAGCAACCCCGCGGTGCTTCACGCCTATGAGGCGACGGACCTCACGCACGAGCTCTACAACAGCAACCAGGCCTCCGGCGGCAGGGACAACTTCGGCGCCGGCAACAAGTTCATCACTCCGACCATTGCCGACGGCATGGTTTTCGTCGGCACCACCAACGGCGTGGCGGTGTTCGGCGAGCGTTAGATCGCCACCAGCTCGCTCAGCGCCCCCGAGCTGACCAGCGCCCTCGCGGCCTCGATGTCCGGGGCGAAGAATCGGTCGCGATCGTAACGCGGCACGGCTCGCCGCAAGGTCCCGAGCACCGCCTCCAGGGGACGTGAGCTGGTGAGCGGGCGGTGGAACTCGATGCCCTGCGCGGCCGCGAGCAGCTCTATGGCGACCACGCTCGCGGCGTTGGCGGCCATCTCGAGCAGCCGCCGTGCGCCGTGAGTCGCCATGGAGACGTGGTCCTCCTGGCCGGCGGAAGTCGGAATGCTGTCGATGCTCGCGGGGGTGGCGAGGGTTTTGTTCTCCGCCACCAGCGCCGCGGCGGTGACCTGCGGCACCATGAAGCCGGAGTTGACGCCGCTCTCCTTGACCAGAAAGGGCGGCAGGCCGCTCATCTTCGGATCGATCAGGATCGCTGTGCGCCGCTCGCTCAGAGAGCCTATTTCGGCGACAGCCAGGGCCAGCTGATCGGCGGCGAGCGCCACCGGCTCGGCGTGGAAGTTGCCGCCGGATAGCACCTCACCGTCCGCGGCGAACACCAGAGGATTGTCGGTTACGGCGTTGGCCTCGCGCGCCAGGGTCTGGGCCGCCGACTCCATGACGTCCAGGCAAGCGCCCATCACCTGGGGCTGGCAACGCAACGAGTAGGGATCCTGCACCCGCTCGCAGGTCAGATGCGAGGCGCGGATGCGGCTGCCGGCGAGCAGGCGCCTCAGGGCGCTGGCGACACGCCGCTGCCCGGGCTGGCGCCTGAGAGCGTGGATGCGGTCGTCGAAGGGGACGTCGCTGCCCTTGAGCGCATCCACCGACAGTGCGCCGACGACCAGCGCGGCACCAAACACGTCCTGGATGGCGAAGAGACCTGCGAGGGCGAGGGCGGTGGAGACCTGCGTGCCATTGAGCAGCGCCAGTCCTTCCTTGGGCGCCAGCTCGAGCGGCTCGAGCCCGATGCGCCGCAGGCCCTGGGCGGCGGGCATGACCCGGCCACCCGCGCGCACCTGTCCCACGCCGAGCAGGGCTGCCGCGAGGTGCGCGAGCGGCGCCAGGTCGCCGGAGGCACCGACGGAGCCCTTGCCGGGGATGCAAGGATAAGTGTCCGTTTCCAGCAGGCGCGCGAGGGCGCGCAGGGTTTGCGGCCGCACCCCCGAGAATCCCTGCGCCAGGCTGCCGATCTTGAGCACGAGGACGAGCCTCACGACCGCATCGGGTAGCCAGGCGCCCACGCCCGCGGAATGCGAGAGCACGAGATTGCGCTGCAATGCGGCGAGCTGACCCGAGGGGATACGGGTCTGCGCGAGCAGCCCGAACCCGGTGTTCACCCCGTAAACGGCGCCCCCGCGCGCGATCATCCGATCCACCGTCTGCGCGGAGCGGCGCACTCGCGCCATCTGTGCGCGGCTCAGCGTCACCGAGACCGGCTGCGAGTACGCGGCCCGCAACGAGGTCAGGGAGAACTCATCCGTGCGCACGGTCGCGCGTCCCTTTGCCACACGACGCGCTGCGGTCACCGCAACGCTCCGCGCTGCCGCCGCGCCATGGGCCCGGCCATGGGCAATCGCAAGCCGTGCTCCGCCGCACACTCGAGTGCCTCCGGGTAGCCGGCGTCGGCGTGTCGCATCACGCCGGTGGCGGGATCGTTCCATAGCACCCGGCGGATGCGTCGCTCGGCAGCCTTGGTGCCGTCGCAGACGATTACGACACCGGCATGTTGGGAGAATCCCATGCCGACACCGCCGCCATGATGCAGCGATACCCAGGTTGCGCCGCTCGCCGTGTTGAGAAGAGCGTTGAGCATCGGCCAGTCCGAGACGGCGTCGGAGCCGTCGCGCATGCTCTCGGTCTCCCGGTTCGGGCTCGCTACCGAGCCGCCGTCGAGATGATCGCGGCCGATGACGATGGGCGCCGACAGCTCGCCGGAGGCGACCATGTCGTTGAAGGCGACGCCGAGCCGGTCCCGCTGCCCCAGGCCCACCCAGCAGATGCGCGCCGGCAGGCCCTGGAATGCGATGCGCGAGCCCGCCATGTCGAGCCACTGATGCAGGTGGCGATCCTCGGGGATGAGCTCCTTCACTTTTGCATCCGTCCTGGCGATATCGCGCGGATCGCCCGAGAGGGCGGCCCAGCGGAAGGGGCCCACGCCGCGACAGAAAAGCGGTCGGATGTATTCCGGAACGAAGCCCGGCACCTCGAACGCATCGCTCACGCCATGCTCGCTGGCCACCTGGCGCAGATTGTTGCCGTAATCGAAAACGGGAATCCCGCGTCTGCGGAATTCCACGAGGGCTTGCATGTGTGTCGCCATCGAGGCGCCGGCTTCGGCCGCCACGCGCTGCGGGTCGGTCCGCTGCAGCGTCTCCCATTGCTCGACGCCCCAGCCGGCGGGCAGATATCCGTGCACAGGATCGTGCGCGGATGTTTGATCGGTGACCGCATCCGGGCGCACGCCGCGGCGCAGGACTTCCGGTACCAGCTCCGCGGCATTGCCGCAGACCGCGACGGATATCGGCTTCCCGCTGCGATTGCTCTCCTCGATGAGGGTCAATGCCTCATCGAGCGAGCGTGCCTGCCGGTCGAGATAGCGGCTGGCGAGGCGCTTGTCGATGCGGGACTGGCGGCATTCGATCGCCAGCAGCGACGCGCCGGCCATGGTCGCCGCCAGCGGCTGCGCCCCTCCCATCCCGCCGAGGCCCGCCGTCAGGATCCAGCGTCCCCGCAGATTCCCCTGGTAGTGGCGCCGCCCCATCTCCACGAACGTCTCGTACGTGCCCTGCACGATTCCCTGGCTGCCGATGTAGATCCAGGACCCCGCGGTCATCTGGCCGAACATCATCAGGCCCTTGCGATCGAGCTCGTTGAACTTCTCCCAGCTCGCCCAGTGCGGCACCAGGTTGGAATTGGCGAGCAGCACCCGGGGCGCATCGGCGTGCGTGGTGAAGATCCCGACCGGCTTGCCCGATTGCACGAGCAGCGTCTCTTCCTCACCGAGCCCGGTGAGCGCGGCGACGATGGCATCGAAGCACTCCCAGTTGCGCGCGGCCTTGCCGATGCCGCCGTAGACCACCAGATCCTCGGGCCGCTCCGCGACCTCCGGGTCGAGGTTGTTCATCAGCATGCGAAGCGGCGCCTCGGTGAGCCAGGACTTGGCCGTGAGCCGGCTGCCGCGAGGCGCGCGGAGGGTCCCTCGGGCAGAAGGAGAAAGCTCTGTCATGGTATGTTCACCTCATGAAACCCCACGCACGGCACGTGGCCCTGGCGATCATCGTTGCGCTCATTCTGCTGGCCGTGGCGACGGTCGTCGCACGCTCGGTCGCGGGCCGCTAACGCTTCAGCGCGCGAGCCGCACCAGCCGCGCGACGGCTTCCGCGTCGACGGCGTTGCGGCCGCGGGCGAGATCATACGCGGCCGCAATCAAGGACGAGCGCTTCGCCGGGGAGAGATCGAGGCCCGCTACGCGCAGCTGCTCGTCGGCCGCAGCAATCACTGCCTCGAGCAGCGGCAGATCGAGTGCTGCGTGCGGTGGATGCCGATAGGAGGGTGGCATCTCTCTTACTCCGGATCCGGTGTCCGGCTCGGCCGGCATCTCCCGCGGTCCGCTTCCCGTGACCAGCCATTCGATCCGGGTCTGCGTCGCCTGGGAGACGGCGCGCAGGTCGGTGACATTGGGCTCGGATTCAGCGCGCAGCCACTTGCGCACCGCGCCCTCCGAGCGCGCGATGGCAGTCGCGAGACTGCTGGCGCTGCCATATGCCTTTAGCACTTGCCGAAGGCGTGCGGCAAAGCCTCCGGCCTCTTGTCTTTCTCGGCGTCCCGTGTTCACGTCCACACAAATGTAGTCCCAAGATATGTCCCACGCCAAGATGTCCATCATTAAAGTGTCGAAGCGCCGCATTTCAGTGCCGTCCGCGGTCTGCGGCGCGCGACTGCGGCAAGCCTGATCCCGCTATAATTCTTTCTCTCCTGCCCGCTACCTCGCGAAAGTGGCGGAACTGGTAGACGCGCTGGACTTAGAATCCAGTGGGGAAACCCGTGAGGGTTCGAGTCCCTCCTTTCGCATTCCCGCTTCGGTTTTGTCTTGAGGAACATTCTTTGATGCAAGTTTCAGTGTCAGCCACCTCCGGCCTCGAGCGACGCGTGGAGGTGGCCGTGCCGGCCGATTCTGTCGCCACGGCGGTCGAGCAGCGCCTGAAGGAGATCTCCCGCACGGCGCGCCTGAAGGGATTTCGGCCGGGCAAGGCGCCGCTGCCCGTGGTCCGCAAGCAGTTCGGCGAGCAGGTGCGCGCCGAGGTGGTCGGCGACCTCATGCGCAGCTCGCTCGCGGAGGCGCTCACCCGCGAGAAGCTGACGCCCGCGGCTGGTCCGCGGATCGAGCCGCTCGCGATGGCCCCGGGCTCGGATCTGAAGTACGCGGCCACCTTCGAGGTCATGCCGGAGATCCGCGTGAAGCCTCCCGCCGCCATCGCGGTGGAGCGCCCGAGCGCAGCCGTGGGCGAGGGCGATATCGACGCGATGCTCGAGAGCATGCGCCGGCAGCGGCCGACGTTCACCGCGGTGGAGCGCCCGGCGCGTGAGACCGACCGCGTCACGGTGGACTACACCGGCCGCATCGGCGGCGAGCCCTTCGAGGGCGGGGAGGGCAAGGATGTCGCCATCATCATCGGATCGCGCCAGTCGCGGCCGGAGCTCGAGGAGGGACTGAAGGGCGCGGTGGCGGGCGAGAGCCGCACCGTCACGGTGACGTTCCCGGCCGAGCTTTCCAACAAAACACTCGCGGGCAACACGGCCGAGCTCGCGCTCACCGTCAAAACCGTCGAGGAGCAGTCGCTGCCGGCCGTCGATGAGGAATTCTGCCGCGGCTTCGGTGTCGAACAGGGCGGGATCGAAGCGTTGCGGGCGGAGGTGCGCAAAAGCATGGAGCGGGAGCTCGCGGATGTGATCCGCAACAGAGTTCGGACCCAGGTTCTCGATGCACTCTATGCGGAGAACCCCATCGAGATTCCGCGAGCGCTGGTTGAAGAGC
>DASVWT010000157.1:0-6792 GCA_036393055.1 Steroidobacteraceae bacterium | reverse complement strand
CGCGGCGACATACACCCGCTTGGAGACGTACTTGCCTGCCGTGATGCTCGCACCGCTCGCCTGAGAGCCGCCGGCCGCGGTGGTCCCGCCCGGGGGCGAGGCACTGCCGACCGAGAGCGTATTGAGGCCGAAGGCCTTCTTGATCCACGTGAGGGGATTCCACTTGCTGCCCCCTCCGCTGCCCCCGCCGGGACCGATACCGCTCAGGCTGGCTAGTGCCGCGCCGGTCTCGGCGAGCTGCACCGTGGAGAGCTGCGAGGCGGGCTTGCCGAAAAGGAGCAGTCCGAGGAGGTCATCCTGCGGCAGCGGTGGCGTGCTGGAGAGCGAGATTTTCGGCGCATCCGCGAACCCCGTGACACTCAGCGTGACCGTCGTGGGCGCGGTGTACATGACACTGGATTGAGCGACGAAATCCAGCGAGGGATCGATCCTGCCCTTCAGGCCCTGCCCATTGAAGCTCACCTTGCCGCTCGTGAACTTGAGGTTGGTGCCCGCCAGCGAGAACGCGCCCCGGATCATCCTGAAGCCGCCGCTCACCTGCGGATCATCCGAGGTCCCCGTCACCTTGAGCTGTCCTCCGAGCTGCGCGTCGAGCCCCCGGCCCTGCACGAAAATCGCGTCCGGCGCATTGAGGGTAATATCGAGACCGATCACCAGCTTCGGGGTGACCGCTGCCACCGGCCGCGGAGCCTGTCCCGGGCGGATCACATCCAGAGTCTGTACGCTCGGCGGGAAGCCGTTCGGAATGGTGATGGACGCTTTGTTGACGTGCACCTCGCCAGTGATGTCGAGGCGCTTACGCAGGGTTCCGGCCACCTTCATGTGGGTGTCGAGATTCGCCGTCAGGATGTCGTTGGTGATCGGCTGGATGTGCCGGGCCGACAGCGATATCTCGACGGGCATTCCCGGCTGCAGCACGCCGACCGTGCCGCTGGCGGAGAGGTGCCCGGGTCCGGCGCGCGCCGTCATGCTGGCGATCCTCAGGACGCCGCGCCCGCCGACGAGCCGCGCGTTGATGTCCTGCAGGTGTATGCCTTCCGCGTAATCGCGCAGATCCCCGTTCGCCAGCCGCACGGCACCCTCGATCTGCGGCTTGTGGGCCGTGCCCGACACCGAGGCGCGCACCGTGAGCAGGCCCGCCGCGCGCTCGCCGCGCGCCTCCAGGATCGGGTTCATCAACGCGACATCCAATCTCCCCGCCACTTTCAGCGCCACCGCCCCGGTCGTGCCGAGCGGCGCGGTGCCGCTCAGCGTGAGCCGCGACCCGGAGCCCGCATCGAGCTCGGCGAATACCTGGGTCGTGCGTCTGCGGAATCGCGCCGAGCCACTTATGTTCACGGCGGGAAGTCCCTGCGCCGCGTCGTTGGCGAGCTTGAGGCCCGTGAGGCGAAGCGAAGCGGCTCCCACCGGCGCGGCGCGCGTTCCCCGCAGATGGGCGTTGGCATTGAGCTCGCCGTGCGCCAGGAGATGCGGTACGAATGCATCCACCAACGCGGCGTCGAGGTGTTGGATCGAAGCCCTGAAGTCGAGTGCTGGCGAAAGCTCCCCATCGACTGCGACGATCGCGCGCTGCGCGCCCAGCCGCAGCTTGCGCACCCTGATACCGCTCGCGAACACCACTCGGGACGGTGAGATCAGGTGTACCGTCTGGCCGTGGTACCGCGCCTCGAAGCGATCGAGGTCGAGCACCTTCTTGACCTCATTCAGCCGCGCGCCGGCCGAGAGATTGGCAGGCGCGCCCTCGAGATCGGGCGACCGCGCCGTGAGCTCCATGCGCAGACCATCGAGCGGACCCACTGCGGAAAGCCGCGCGTCGCCGGAAATCCCGCCCGCCACGATGTTGCTGGCCATGAGAACGAATTTTGCGTTGGGCTCGCTTGCCCCGCGCGTGAGGTCGATGTTGGCCGTGATACCGCCCTGGAGGGTTCCTCCGACCAGCGGCTGCAGGTCAGCCAGATGCAGCATCGCCAGACGCAAGTGCCCGCGGGCGCTCCCCAGGCTGCGGCCCGCTGTCAGATCTGCATCGATGGCCAGGCTCTTCCAGGTCACTCGCGGAATGACGATGTGGTAGGTATTACCCGCCGCACGCTCGAGAGACGCCTGCAGCCGCAGAGGCGCCCCAGCAAATGTTCCGTGCGCCTGCACCCGTGCGCTCGGCGACGACGGCAGGCCCTTCGCCTGCAAGGTCGCCTGGACCGTACCCGGCGGCGACCCGCGCACCGCTACCGTCGATCTCGCCTCCACGTTTGCGGTAAGCGACTGCAACGGCCCGTCGGCGGTGCCGCTGGTCTCCAGCGAGCCCACGGCCGATGGCCAGATCAACGCCAGCTTGGGGAGGGAAACCTGCCAGTGAGCGCGCACCGACTGTATGAGTTGGCTGGACGCACCGGGCCCCGAGCGCTCGGCAGTGCCGAATGCCGACACCGACAACGCGCGACCCGAGACATTCAGGGTATCGACATTGACCGTGGCCGGCGTCATGCTGCCCGCAATGTGCAGCCGCGCATCGCTCCCGAGGAGCTTCGCGGCCATGCTCGAGCCGGCGAGGTCGCCCGTGCCGCTGACGTCCAGTGTGGTAGTGGACCCCTGCTCGGCCACCTTGCCGGTCAGACTCATGGTTCCGCCAATGCTCTGGTGGTATGCGGCAGCCAGCGGGCCGAGGTCGCGCAGGCGCAGGTCGAAAGTGGCGCTGCGCGATCCGGCCGTGATGGCCCGCGCGGTGAGGTCGAGCAATTGATGGGTCACCTTGAGCTCGAGGGGGCGGCCCGCGGCATCCAAGTGCCACGTCGCGTCCACTTCCAGCGGTGATCCCTTAAGAAGCTGCGGCTGCGAGCCGGTCAGGATGATGCCGCTTGCCGTTGCGCGCAGCGTCAGCACCCGGCCATCGGCATTCAGATTCGCCTTCAGGGAGCCGAGCTGCGTGCCGTCGGAGAGCTCCAGTCCCTCGATATCCAGCACACCGGTGGCGTGCGGCGCCGACTCGGGTCCGACCCAACGGCCCTGAAGGAGCACGCGCCGCCAGGCGAGGCCCGGCTTCGGCGACATCGCCGGAGAAGATACCGAGTAGGAGAGATCCGCCGCGCGCCGTACGAGGTCGATCGTTCCGTTGGCGTTGGCGCTCAGCTGTCCCGCATGTGCATCGAGAGCCAGCCTCTGCGCATTGCGCGGCCCTTCGAGGCTCGCGACCACCGACAGCGCCCCGAGGTCCGGAACGTTGAGCAAGTGCTCGAGCGGCCCGCCCGCCGGCTCCTCGAGCCGCAGGCGGGCGCTCAGGGTCGAGCGCGTGATGCCGAACGTGACCTCGTAGTCGCCGGTGCCGTTGGTACGGCGCGCCACCAGGCTGCCCCGGACGTTCTTCGCGGATCTGTAATGCAGATCCCCGTGCACATTCAGGCGCGCCGCCAGCCCCGCCGCCGCCGGCTCGAGCACCAGAGTGCCGATCTGCATTCGATCGATGTTGATGGCGGGCAGGCTCGAGCTCGAGGAGCGCGAGCTGTTTTGCTTCGCCGCCGGGGGGGAGCTGACCGGACGCCGGAGCACCTCCGCCGACTCTATCCTCAAGCTCTCGACGTGCATGTTCCAGGCGAAGAGCTCGAAGGGCGACCAAAGCACCGAGACGCCCTGGGCCCGCATCCATACGCCCTTCGGGTCGCTCATCTCGAGGCTCGCCAGCTCGATGTCCGACGGAAACTTGCCTGCAAGCCCCGCGATACGCACCCGCCCTGAAGTGAGCTTCGCCGTCTCGCTCTCGAGCAGTCTGCGCCCGGCCGCGGTGTTGCCGATGACGACCATCGCCGCGATGAGGATCAGCACCAGAAGGATCAGCCCGCCCAGGCTCCATGCCGCGATGCGTGCCGCCCGCGGCATCAGAACGCCTGCCCGAGACCGATGTAGATCTCGAAGCTGTCGTCACGCGGTCCCCGCTCCGTGGGTATCGCCACATCGAAGCGGATCGGACCGATCGAGGTGTAGTAACGCACGCCCGCACCCACGCCTACGCGGAAGACGCCCGTGAAGGGCTTCGAGCTTTGGCTCACGCCGCCGCCGTCGGCGAAGACCACGAAACCAAAATTCGTGCCCACGCGCTGCCGCAGCTCCAGGTCCGCGACCTGGATGGTCGTGCCGCCCTGGGGAATGCCGGTCAGGTCACCATTCGCGTCCTTGAACTGGGGTCCGACGGCCTGGTACCGGTAGCCGCGCACGGTGCCGCTTCCACCGGCGTAGAAGCGCTCATCGGGCGGCAGGTTGTACCAGATGGCACCCTCGGCGAGCCCGGCCATGAGCTTGGTGGCGATGACGGTACGTCCGGGAGGATCCCGGGCGAAGAGATGGTGCACGTCGAAGTAGTGGATGAGGCTCGCCTCGCTCACGAGAAACACCGCCCCCGAGCTGCTGTAGGAGAAGGTGGGAGTGAAGTTGAGTGAGATCCGGAAGCCATGGGTCGGATCCTCGAGCGGCGAGGCGAGGTTCGTCGAATCGTAGTAGGCATTGACCGGAACCAGGAGCAGCTCGTACGTGCGGATCTGAGAGAAGGGACAGACCGCGATGCCGCTCACGCTCTTCGGCTTCGTGCCGGGAGGCGGCGGACAGGTCGCCCCGGGCTGGCCGATCACCTCGTGCTCGTACGAGACTCCGGCGGTGGCGCTCCACACGGTGGAGAGCTTGCGGCTCAGGGATGCGCCGACGATCTGTCCGTTTTCCGCATAGGCCTGCAGCTCCTGCCGCAGAGCCTGCACGAACAAGTGCAGGGACTGGTGGCGGCGGCGGAAATCGGGGATCGTGTATCCGATCTGCGCGTCGTAACCGAGGCCTGTGCTCGAAGAGCCGCCGAGATTGATGGCCGACGCCGAGATATTGAGCTGCTGTCCATCGCCGAAGACGTTGCGGTCGGCCCAGTTGATGCCGACGCTGCCGCCGAGGTCGCTGGAGTACGCGGCATTCACGCCGATCAGATATCGCTTCGCTTCCTTCACCATGAACGTGAGCGGCACCCGCTGCTCGGTGTTGGCGCTGCCCAGATGCACACTGACGGTGGTGAAGAGCCCGAGCGAAAGCAGGTCCTGCCGCGCTTTCTCGATGGCCGTGGCATCGTACAGCTCGCCGGTGTGCACCAGCAGCCGCTGCCTGATGAGGCTCTCGTGCACCTCCTTCAGTCCCTTGATGTCGATCGCGCCGATCCTGACCCTCGGTCCCGTAGTCACCTGGTAGCTCAGATTGAGGATGTGCCGTGCCGGAACCTCGTAGGCGACGGGCTTCTTCACCGTCGCGAAGGCATAGCCGGCGTTCTGCAGCGCGGTCTGCAGGTTCCCGCCCGCGGCAAGCACGTCGGAGGCGACCGCCGGCGCACCTGAGGAGAGTTTCATTTTCTGCCGCATTCCGGAGGGCAGAGTGCCTTTGATATCGATGCGGCCGATGTGAAATAGCGGCCCGAGCTTGGGCTCGATTTTGACGTGCGCGTCGGTCCCCGTCTGCAGCCTCGCCAGGCTGTCCGCAAGCCGCGCGCTCTCGAGCCCCATGCCGTTGATGGTGATCGTGATCGAGCCGTCGTAATACCCGAAGCTCTGAAGCACCGCCTGCAGCCGCGGCACGTCGCCGCGCGCGCGCGCGATCAGGCCGAACGGATCCACCGGCGCGGTCTTGCGCAGCGTCTCGAGCTGCGAAGTCAGCTTCATGGTGTCGTCGACCGGGTCTTCCCCGGAGGAGACCCAATCGACGTTGTAGGACTGGGGATTGGCCGCGTGCGCGGCGCTGGCCAGCACACCGCAGGCGAGCAAGATTACGAGGCCGCACGCTCTTGAGGCAGCGCGCGCGGCTGCAGGTACACCGATGGGCATCCCGGACCAAACGGTCCGGATCGAGGTTCTGTTCCTCTCAGCCGCCGAGCCGCGCGCGCACCAGCTCCGGCACCGAGGCGAGCGCCGCATCGAGCGCCGCCGGGTTGTTGCCTCCGGCCTGCGCGAAGTCCGGCCTGCCGCCGCCTCTGCCCCCCAACTTGGCTGCGATGGTTCCGGCGAGCTCGCCCGCTTTGATGCGGGCAGTCTGATCCGCGGTTACACCGGCCACGAGCACGACCTTCTCCGGACCCTCCACCGAGGCGAGCACCACCACGGCCGACTTCAGGCGGTCCTTCAGACGGTCCACGGCGCTGCGCAGTGCGCCGGCATCGGCGCCTTCGACCTTCGTCGCAACGATCTTCACGCCCTGCACATCCACGGCGCCCGCTGCGAGATCGGCGCCCTGGCCGGAAGCCAGACGGTCCTTGAGGGCACGGACTTCCTTCTCCATCTGACGGATGCGCTCGAGAGCATCCTGCACCTTGTCCTTCACGTCCTCCCGGGAGCCGCGCAAAAGCTGGGCAACATCCCGCAGCAGAGCATCGTTCTGCTCGACGTACTCCACTGCGGCCTCGCCCGTGATGGCCTCGATGCGGCGTACGCCGGAGGCGACCCCGCCCTCGCTCAGGATCTTGAAAAGACCGATGTCTCCCGCGCGCTGTACGTGCGTGCCGCCGCACAGCTCCATCGAGAACTCGCCGATCCGCAGCACCCGGACGTCTTTCTCGTATTTCTCGCCGAAGAGCGCCATCGCGCCCGCCGCCACGGCGCTCTCGTAGCCCATGAGCCGGGTCTCCGCGGGAGCGTTGCGGCGGATCTGCTCGTTCACCAGCCGCTCGATGTCGATGAGCTCCGCGGGTGTGACGGCCTGGAAGTGCGAGAAGTCGAAGCGCAGCCGGTCGGGGGCGACGAGCGAGCCCTTCTGCTGCACGTGTTGGCCCAACTTCGTGCGAAGCGC
>DASVWT010000156.1:0-4010 GCA_036393055.1 Steroidobacteraceae bacterium | reverse complement strand
ATCACGTCGATGGCGATGGGGAGCACGGTCGGCGTGCGGCGACGATCGTCGGCGGAGGCGCTATTCCTGCTCGTCCGCCTCGGCGGGCTTCTCGATCACGCGTCGGCCGCGGTAAAAACCATCCGGCGTGATGCGGTGACGCAGATGCGTCTCCCCCGACTGCGGGTCGGTGGACAGTGCGGGCCCGGTGAGCCCGTCGTGGGAACGATGCATGCCGCGCCGGGAGGGCGTCTTGCGACTTTTCTGAACAGGCATAATGTCCTCGTGCGCCCGAAGCGCGCGCTAACTTCAAACAAACCTTACCAACTACTTGCGTCTCAACAGCTCGCCGAGCCCCTCGAAGGGCCGCTGCGTCACGTGCTCCGGTGCCTCCTCGGCAAGGAGCGGCGCGGCAGGCGGCACCGCGCACTCGCGCAACTCCTCGTGCAGCGGCACGATCGGCAGCGCGAGCAGCAGCTCTTCCTCGATCAGCTCCCCGATCCCGATGCGTCCCTCGCGGGCGAGCACCGGCTCGAGCTCCTCGGGCACCTCGGCGGCGTCGGCCTCCGCGAGGATCAGCGCCACGTGAGTCGTGCTCGCGATGGGAAGCGCCATCGCCTGCATGCACCGCTGGCATTGCAGCATCGCCGTGCCTGCGAGCAACAGCTCCGCCACCGCGAAGCCCGATTGCCGCCCGAACCGCGCGGTACCGCGCACGCTGCCGCCGATTCCGGCGATCCGCGACTTCAGCCGCGGCAGCTCGGAGAGCGGAACGTCAAACTCGATCTCGGCCTCGCCTCGGGCGAGCCGGTCGACATCGAGCGGCTGGGACCAGGGCGGCGACATGGGCCGCGTATAATAGGTAGCAGCTGTCGGCAAGTCAAAATCCGCTGCAAGCGTTAAGTCCTTGTTTCGTGCGGACGATTTCCGGGAAACCACATGCCCGAGCTGATTCTCGCCTCGACCTCCCCCTACCGGCGCTCGCTGCTCGAGCGGCTGGGCATCCCGTTCACCGCCCTGCCCCCGCAAACACCCGAGGATCCCCTCCCGGGAGAGCTGCCTCCCGACCGCGCGCTGCGGCTCGCGGTGGCCAAGGCCCAGGCCATCGCCTCGCGCCGAACGGACGCGGTGATCATCGGCAGCGACCAGGTCGCCGCGGTCGGCAGCAAGGTCCTCGACAAGCCGGGCGATGCCGCCCGATGCCGGGCCCAGCTCACGGCCGCCAGCGGCTCGAGTGCGCGCTTTCATACCGCCTGCGCGGTGATCGCGCCGCAGGCGGGCATCCGCATGGTGCACATCGACACGACGACGGTGTTTTTCCGCAGCCTCACCGACCAGGAGATCGACCGCTACGTGGAACGCGAGCGGCCGTTCGACTGCGCAGGCGGTTTTCGCGTGGAAGGTCTCGGCATCTCCCTCTTCGAGAGCATAGAGAGTCGGGACCCGACTGCGCTCATCGGCCTGCCCCTCATCTGGCTGGCGTGCGCGCTCCGCCGCGCCGGCTTCCAGCTGCCTTGACCATTGGCCAAAAGTCGCCTGCGGCGCTTTTAGCGGCCAGCCACGTGACAGGGATTCGTCCCGCGGCCCAGGGAACGGCCCTGGGCCGCTTCATCGTTTGCTCTTGGACGGCAGGCGGTCGAGGACGGTGGCCAGGTCTTGAGGCAGCGGCGCGCTCGCGCTGAAAGTACCGCCCTGAGGCCACTCGAAGCTCATGCTGTGGGCGTGCAGGAACATCCTCGTCAGCCCGTGCTCACGCATCCGCGCATTGAATTCGGCGTCTCCGTACTTTTCATCCCCTGCCACGGGGTGGCCGGCATAGGTCGCGTGCACGCGGATCTGGTGCGTACGGCCGGTATGCAGGGCCACTTCCAGCAGTGTGGCCACCTTGCCGAAGAACTGCACCGGACGGAATTCGCTGATGGACGGCTTCCCCGAGGCGTCGGCGCGGACCGTCCGCTCGCCTCCCACCCGGGTGTCGGTTCGCAGGGGAACGTCGATCCTCTTTTGGCCGAGATCCCATTTGCCGGCCACGAGGACAAGGTAGCGCTTGTCGCAGTGGCCTTCCCGCAGCAGGGCATGCAAGGTCCGCAGCGTTGCGGCATCGCGCGCCACGAGTAGGCAGCCGCTGGTGTCCCGATCCAGCCGATGCGCCAGCTCCAGCGGCTCACCGGGCTTCAGCGCCCGTAGCGCCTCGATCACCCCGAAGCTGATGCCACTGCCGCCATGAACCGCAACGCCCGCCGGCTTGTCGAGGACGAGCAGGCGGTCCGTCTCCTGCACGATGGCACGGCCGACGGCTTCGGCCATGGCCGCGGGGGGCCCGCGCTGCACCCTGGCGGCTCCCGGCTCCGCTTGCTCCCACACGGGTGGCACGCGGACGCGGTCGTTGACGCTCAGTCGGGCTTCCGGCCCGGCCCGGCGGCCGTTTACGCGTACCTCCCCTTTACGGATGATGCGGAATATCCGCGTTCTGGGCACATCGCCCAGGCGTCGGGCCAGGTATTTGTCGAGGCGCTGCCCGGCCTCCCCTTCCTCGACCTCGAAGTGCCGCACCCCGTGGCCCCGGCCCCGGTTGTCCCCGGCCGGGCCGTCGCTCGCGTGGGCAGTTTCAGCCCCGGAAATCCGGGAATAGTCCTCTGGCACGTGAATCCTCAATGTAAGGCGCTGTTTCTACAGTGATCTTTGCAGTATACTCCGCGCGCCGTCCGCTGTTCGGACGCGCCAATGGTAAGCGGCGCACCGCGCCGCATGTTAGTTGGACCTCGGGTTAAGAGGCCATCGTATTGGGCCGACAAGATCGCGCAGCCGGCGTCGAACCCTTTAGTTCAGGGTTCCGCGGGCCGCGGCATCGGTTGAGAGCACCGAAGCTTTTCCAGCACCCCGCCCCGCGTGAGGCGGGCATCGACGCGTACATCGCGACTCGAGCGCATGCGCCGAGTGTGAGGAATCTTCGCCGCCGTGGCGCGCTCGCGCCCCGGACTCCCGCCTGCTTGCCGGCCCCACATCTGATAGTAGGGGCACATGAAAAGAATGCTCGTGAATGCGACTCAGGAAGAGGAGTTGCGGGTCGCACTGGTTGACGGACAGAAGCTCTTCGATCTCAGCATCGAGATTCCCTCTCGCGAACAGAAGAAAGCGAACGTCTACAAAGCACGCATCTCACGCATCGAACCTTCCCTGGAGGCCTGTTTCGTCGATTACGGCGCCGCGCGCCACGGCTTTCTGCCGCTGAAGGAAGTCTCTCGCGAGTACTTCCGCCAACAGCCGCAGGGCGGCCGGATGAATATCCGCGAGCTCCTCGCCGAGGGACAGGAGGTCATCGTGCAGGTGGAGAAGGAGGAGCGCGGCAACAAGGGCGCGGCGCTCACGACTTTCCTCAGCCTCGCGGGCCGCTTCCTCGTGCTGATGCCGAACAATCCGCGCGCCGGCGGAGTCTCGCGCCGCATCGAGGGCGAGGAGCGCGATCAGATGCGCGAGGTGATGAATCAGCTGAGAATCCCCGACGGCATGGGCGCGATCGTGCGCACGGCCGGCGTCGGTCGCAGCGCCGAGGAGCTGCAGTGGGATCTGGACAACCTCAACGCGCAATGGGAGCAGATTTCCGCCGCGGCCAAGGATCGGGTCGCCCCATTCCTCGTCTACCGCGAAAGCGATGCGGTCACGCGCTCATTGCGTGACTATCTCTCCGACGACATCGGCGAGGTGCTGGTCGACGACCAGGCCGCTTTCCAGAAGGCGCAGGAATACATGCAGCGCTTCATGCCCTCGGATGCGCAGCGGCGCCTGAAGCTCTACGCCGACGATATTCCGCTTTTCACGCGCTACCAGATCGAGAGCCAGATCGAGTCCGCCTACGCGCACAAGGTCCAGCTGCCCTCGGGCGGCAGCATCGTCATCGACTTCATCGACATGGAGTCGAGCAGGAACCAGCGCGAGGTCGAGGACCGGCTGCGCGATGCGGTGAGAATGGACCGCGCGCGCATTCAGATCGGCAAGCTGTCGCGCTTCGGTCTGCTCGAGATGTCGCGCCA
>DASVWT010000155.1:0-11866 GCA_036393055.1 Steroidobacteraceae bacterium | reverse complement strand
GGGGCCATTGAAGGCCAACAACAGCGAGGTGCTGCGCGAGGCGGCGGCCGCCGGCATGGGCGTAGGCCTGCTGCCGGATTTCACGGCATGGAGCGGCGCGCAGTCGCGCGAGCTGGTGCCCGTATTGCCGCAATGGCGGCCGGTGGGCTTCTTCGGCGAGCGGCTGCAGGCCATCCGGCCCTGGGCACCGCGCACGCCCCGTGCCGTACAGTGCGTGGTCGAACACCTGCGCGAGGCGTTCTCGCACGGCTTCACGGCCCGGCCCTGAATGCGCGGGCGCGGCACCAGGAATATCATCCGCCGACGGGTACCCTTTTTGCCGGAGTGACACGCCATGGCCTCGAGCTCCCCTCGCGCACGATCGGTCGTGGTGACAGGCGCATTCGGCAGCCTCGGCGTGACCGTCGCGCGCGCCTTCCGCGAGCAGGGCGCGAGGGTCGCCCTCCTCGGCCGCGGGCAACCGCCGGCGCAGGTCGCGGCTGAGTTCTCCGCGCCGCATTGTGTGCTCGGCGGGATCGACCTGACGCACGCCGCCAGTGCCGGTACCGCGATGGAGACCGTCCGCTCGACGCTGGGCTCCATCGACGTGCTCGTCAACATCGCCGGCGGCTTTCGCTGGCAAACCGTGGAGCAGGGTGACGTCGAGGGCTGGGATGCGATGTTCGCCGTCAACCTCAAGACTGCAGTCGTGAGCACCAAGGCGGCACTGGCGCAGCTTCTCGAGAAGCCCGGCGGCCGCATCATCAATGTCGGCGCAGGCGCGGCCGCCCGGCCGGCGGGCATCGGCATGGGCGCCTACACGGCATCCAAAGCGGGAGTCCACAAGCTCACGGAGAGCCTGGCGGCGGAGCTGAAGGACCGGGGGATCACCGTAAACGCCGTACTGCCGGGAATCATCGATACCCCGCGCAATCGCGCCGACATGCCGGATGCGGATTTCTCGCGCTGGGTGAAGCCGGAAGCGATCGCTTCGGTGATCGTGTTTCTCGCTTCGGAGCAGGCATCTGCCGTGACTGGCGCGCTGGTGCCCGTGTACGGACGGGGCTGATACCGCCCGGGCAGGCGTGGGCGTGGGCGGTAGAAGGTCATCATATCGCGATGCTAGACTCGCGCCCCGCGATGGAATCGAACCCTGAATCCGGCGGTACCCCCCGCCGCCGCGGCGCGAAGCTCCGTCTGCCCCTGAAGATCACCATCATCTCCTGGTGGGATCTCGCCCATACCCTGGGACCGATTCTGCTCGCAAGCGCGGCGGCCATCTGGCTGGCACTGCACTTCGTGCGGCCGGCGCCGCCGCACACGCTGACCATGAGCACGGGGCCGAAGGGAAGCTCCTTCCAGAGGGATGCCGAGCGCTACCGTGCCATCCTCGCCGAGAACGGGATCGACCTGAAGATCGTTCCGTCGGCAGGCTCTCTGCAGAATCTCGATCGACTGAGCGAGCCTCACTCGCGCTTCGACATCGCGCTCGTACAGGCGGGCATCACCGAGGCGGCGGCCGCCCGGCAGGGCGGCAACACCCGTGATCTGGTGTCGCTCGGCACCATGTTCTATCAGCCGCTCGTCGTCTTCTACCGCGGCCGGCGGCCGATCTCCCGGCTGTCACAGCTCAAGGGCAAGCGCATCGCGATCGGCAAGGAGGGCAGCGGCACGCGGCTGCTCGCGCTCACCCTGCTCGATGGCAACGGCATCGACCTGCACGGCCCGACGCAGCTCCTCGATCTCGACGGGGAGGCCGCCCGCCAGGCGCTGCTCGCTCATCAGGTCGACGCCATCTTCCTCACCGGCGATTCCGCGCCTCTGGCGACGATTCGCGCTCTGCTGCACACGCGCGGCGTGCTGATGTTCGGCTTTCCCCAGGCCAATGCCTACACGAGGCGCTTTCCCTATCTACACAAGCTCGAGATTCCGGAAGGAGCCTTCGATCTCGGCGCCAACCTGCCGGCCAGGCCGCTCACGCTGCTCGCCCCCGGCGTGGAGTTGATCGCGCACTCGGATCTGCACCCGGCGCTCTGCGATCTGCTGATCGAAGCCGCCCGGGAAGTGCACGGCCGCCCCGGGTTGCTGCAGTCCGCGCACGAGTTCCCGAGCGCCTTCACCTACACGTTCGCGCTGGACCCGGAAGCGGATCGCTACTACAGATCCGGCAACAAGGGCTTCGCCTATCGCTACCTGCCGTTCTGGCTGGCGAGCCTCGTCAGCCGCATCGCAGTGGTGCTCGTACCCTTGATCGTCATCCTGATCCCGGGGCTGCGCTACCTGCCGCAGCTCTACACCTGGCGCGTGGACAGCCGGATTCACCGCCGCTACGGCGAGCTCATGGCGCTGGAGCGCGAGTCCCTCGGGGTCCTCACGGCGGAGCGGCGCGCAGCCCTCTTCGAGCGCCTCGATGAGATCGAGCGCTCGGTCATCCTGCGCAAGATCCCCGGCTCGCACGCCGAGCAGCTCTATCAACTGCGGGAGCACATCCGCTTCGTACGACGCAACCTCAACCGATCGGCGGCCCACGCGTTTCAGGACGCCCACGCCACCGGGACCTGAGTGCCGTCAGTCGACCTCGGCGCCGATTCCGGTGATTTCCGCCGACAGATCCCACAGCCGCTTCGCGTCCGCATCGTTTTGCGCTGCGCGCGAGGGCTCGGACGGAGCGCAGTGGTCGTAGTAGCCGCCGCTGCGGCCGGCCACCTCCGCCGAGCTTGCCAGATACACCATGGTTTTGGCCCCATCCTCCGGCGAGAGGGCGAAGAGCCGCTTGGCAACGGCAAGGCCGGCGCGCAGGGCGCCGCCGGTGTTGTCGCCGAAGCGGGTTGCAACGAATCCGGGGTGCAGGCAGTTGGCTGTTACGCCGGTCGCGGCAATGCGGCGCGCCAGCTCCCGCGTGAAGAGAATGTTACAGAGCTTGGTCGTGCCGTAGCCCGAGGCGCCCTTGAGCGGCTGCAGGCGGGCAAAGTCGAGTCTGCCCCGGCGATGAGCTTCGGATGCGGTCGAGATGATGCGGGCGGCGCCTGCGGCCCGCAGCCGATCGAGAAGGAGGTTGGTGAGCACGAAATGCGACAGGTGGTTGGTGGCGAACATCAGCTCGAGGCCGTCCTCGGTCTTCTCGTTGCCCGAGGCGATGAGGCCGGCGTTGTTCATCAGCACGTCGATCGTTGGCGCTGCGGCGGCGATCTCGGCGGCCACGCGCTTCATCTCTCGAAGGCTTGAGAGGTCGGCGTAGAGCGCGGTGTGCGCCTCTCCGGCGTTCGCGGCGCGCAGCTCCCGCAGTGTTGCCTCGCCGCGTTGCCGGTCGCGGGCGACGAAGACGATGCGCGCGCCCATTCCGGCGAGACGCCTGGCGGTGATGGCACCGATTCCCGAGGTTGCGCCAGTGATGACGACGGTCTTGCCCAGCATGTCCGCAGTCTACTCCGCCATCATTTCAGGTCGGGAGTTCGTGATGCTCGCCGAGCTCATCGGGCGCAGCCTCGAACCGGCCGAACCGCAGGGCGAGCGTCGGCAGGACCAGGAGGTTCAGGACCATCGAGGTGAGGAGGCCGCCCAGGATGACGATCGCCATTGGCCCCTCGATCTCACGCCCAGACTCGCCGCTGCCGATCGCGAGCGGCAGCAGCCCGAGACCGGTCACGAGAGAGGTGATGAGGATCGGCGTCAGGCGATCGGCTGCGCCCCGAATAGCAGTCGCGGGCCCCCAGGGCATGCCCTCGACCGCTACCAAATGCTCGTAATGGGCGATGATCAGGATGGAGTTGCGGACGGTGATTCCGAACACCGTGACGAATCCGACCATGGAGCCGAGCGACAGCAACCCCCCGGTGCCGAACACCGCAAGGACGCCGCCTACGAGGGCGAAGGGTAGATTGGCGAGGACGAGCAGGAGATTGCGCCAGTTGCGTGTCACGATGGAGAGGAGGATCACGATGCCCACCGCGGCCATGATCGAATTCAGGATGAGGTTGCTCTGCGCGCGCGCCTGCTCCTCCGCGCTGCCCGCGAATTGGATGTAGGTGCCCGGAGGCAATTTGACTTGGGAAGCGATCCGGCTGCGGACGGTCCGCACCACGGCGGAGGTCGACGCACCGGCAACATTGAAGGTGACGCTTGCCAGCCGCTGGCCGCCTTGGTGCTGGATCTGATAGCGACCCGCACTCTCGTAGATGTCGGCTAGCTGCTCCAGAGGCACCAGCGTACCGTCGGGTGCACGCAGCAAAAGCTTGCCGACCTCGCTCACGCTCCGGCGGTCCTTGGCATCCAGAATCGTAATCACGTTGAAGACCTGATTGCCCTGGTATGCCTGACCGACCGTGTCACCCGCGTAGGCGGTCCGGATCACATCGAGCACGTCCGCGGGCTCGAAGCCCCAGCGCACGAGAGCTGCCTTGCGCAGTCGAATGTTCAGCTGCGGCAGGCCGGGCGGCGACTGCACCGTGACTTCCGTGACGCCGTGCACTCCATTCAGCACTCTCGCGACCGTCCGTGCCGTCCGATCGAGCGTATCGAGGTCATTGCCGAAGATATTGACCGCCATCGCGGCGGTATAGCCGGATACGGTCTCCTCGATCCGCTCCCCCAGAGCGGTAAAGATCGAGAAGTTGACGCCCACGAAACCGGACAGGGCCTTGCGGATCTCGGCTTCGGCCTCGTCTTGCTCATCGCCTGTGAGGCCAGGTTTGAGATCGACCTCGAGCTCGCTGTACTGCGTGCCGTAGACATCGTAGTAGAGCTCGGCGCGGCCGGCTCGCTGTGCGACGGAGCGGACCGCGGGAATCCTGAGGAGCGCATCTGTCACGCGCCGGCCGATGACCAGGGATTGGTCGAGGGAGGTGCCGGGCACAGCCGACATGTGGATGATGAAGTGACCCTCCTTGAGATCGGGCAGAAAGCTCGACTCGAACAGGGGCAGGGTGGCGCACCCGATCACGGTAAAGACCGCGGCCAGCGCGATGACCGCGCGTGGGCGCCGTGAGATCCGATCGAGGAGCGACTCGTAACGTTTGCGTAGCCAGCGCACGAGTAATGGAGGCTCGTCCTGTCGAGTCTGCCCGGAGAGCAGGGCCATGGCCAGCGCGGGGACGACAGTCAGCGCGACACCGAGAGAGGCGAGGGTGGCCAGGCTGTAGCTGATGCCGAGCGGTCCAAAAAGCGCACCCGACACTCCCGGGAGCAGCAGAATGGGCACGAATACCAGCAGCACTGCGAAGGTGGCATAGACGACGGCGCCTCGCACTTCGTACGAAGCCTCGACGATGACGCGACCGACAGGCATCGGATCCGGTCGCTGTCGGTTCTCGCGTAGGCGTCGGATGATGTTCTCCACGTCGATTACGGCATCGTCGACAACCACCCCGACGGCAATCGCCAGACCGGCCAAGGTTATGGTGTTGATCGAGCCTCCGAGCCGTGAGAGAACGATGATGGCCGAGAGCAGTGAGAGAGGAATCGCGGCAAGGCTGATGGCGGCTGTGCGCCAGTTGAAGAGAAAAAGCGTGAGGACGATGACGACCAGCGCACCGCCGATATAGAGCGACGAGCGGATGTTACTCAGAGCGGTATCGATGAAGTTCGCGGCGCGGAAGAGATCCGGATGCAGATCGATCCCCTGGGCTTTCAGGCCTGGCGCCATGTCGGCCAGCGCCGCTTCGACATCCCGCGTGACATCGAGCGTATTGGCCTGGTACTGCTCCAAAACATTGAGCACGACGCCGGGTTTGCCGTTGATGAGGCCTGCGCCGATCGCGGGTTCGGGTGCGACCTTGACATCGGCGATATCGCCCAGAGTCACCCGCGCCGCGCCGTGGGCTACGACGACGGTGTCCGCGAGCTGCGAGGCGGTCACCGACTGCCCCTCACTCTGGAAGACGATCCGCTGGGTGGCCGTGTCGATGAAGCCGGCCCCGCGCACCGCGGTAGCCTTCCGGGCTGCTGCGAGCACGTCGTTCATGCCAAGTCCGTAGCGCGCAAGCTGCTGCGGCCGGACCTGGATCTGCAGCGAGCGGGTATCGCGCCCGAATATGGAGACGCTCGCAACGCCTGGAACTGCGAGCAGCCGAGGACGGAGCGTCCACTCCGCCACAGTCTTGAGGTCCATCAGGGAGCGGCTCTTCGAAGTGAGGCCGAAGACCAGTACCATACCGGTGGACGTTGTCAGTGGCGTCATGGCAGGCGCGCTGACACCCTGAGGCAGTTGCTGTGCCGCAATGGCGAGCCGCTCCGCGACCACTTGCCGATCGCGGTAGATGTCGCTGGACGGATCGAAGTAGATGTTGATCAGCGAGAGACCCTGAATGGAGGCCGAGGTCAGGCGCTGGATCCCCGGAACACCATTGACCTGGGTCTCGATGGGCGTGGTCACCAGCATCTCGACCTGCTCTGCCGTGAGCCCGGGTGCCTCGGCCTGAATGCTGACCGTGGGCGGCGCGAATTCGGGGAAGGCGTCGTATTTGGCGCCAAGGAGGCTCGCGACGCCGTAGGCGAGCAGTAAACAGCCGAGTGCGATGACCGCTCCCCGGTAGCGCACTGACAAGGAAATGATCGCAGCCTGAAGGCCTGTGGCTCGGGCGCCGGGGGGCAGGGGCACGTCAGTCGCTCACGTCGATTTCGGCGCTGAACTCCTGCGACAGGAGCATCTGTGCACCTTGAACCACCAACGGCACGTTTGCAGGCAAGGATTTCGCTGCCACGACGTAGCCGCCATCCGACTGCGGTTGCGCTGTTGAAATCTCTCGGCGGGTAAACGAATTGCGCCCGGTTTGCAGATACATCCAGGCGTGGCCATCCAGCCAGACCACCGCCGATGCCGGAACTGCGATTCCCTGGCTGGGATGTCCCGCGGGCAGGAGGGCGATGACGTTCATGCCGGGAAGCAGCTCGCCGCTCGCGGCGGCCGTGAAGAAGTAACTTGCGCCCTGAATGCGCGGATCGGTGCTCATGGCGGCGGACACGAGCCGCGCCGGGACCGGCTTGCCGCGGGCAGTGGCGATCGCGGCGGTCTGCGGCGGCTCGCGCATCGAGACATCGAGCGGCAGCGTGACCTGGATCAGGACCGCGCGATGTTGCAGCAGCGACTGAGCCAGCGGGCTGTTGGAAGCCAGCGATCGTCCGAGCACGGGCCCCCAGGCCTGAGAAGCCTCGGCGGTTGCATTCCCCGCCTGCACCTGAGCTGCGCGCAGGCTCGCCTCATCGGTCTGGTAGGCCGCCTCCGCCGCTTGCAGCTGTGCCCGGGAGAAGTTCTGATCATCCTTGAAGAGGAGCCGCGCTCGCTTCAAAGCGGCGCGCGAGGCGGCGGCCTTTGCGTACGCGATGGCGCGCTGGGCGTTGGCGGTTGCTAGTGTATTGGCGACGCCGGTCAGCTGCCGCAGCTCGAGCACGCTGCCATACGCTTCGACGCGCTGCTGGTACGGAGCGGGCCGTGCATCGCGTACCTCGATGCCGGCCTGCTTCTGCAGCGCGGGACTCACGGTCAGAATGGGAGGACCGAGTGGGTTGTGCGCGACCTGCACGGCGGGGGTGACGGGCTCATCGCTTTCGGCGTCCGCCGCCGCATCGGAGCGACCCGCAAGGAAACCCCAGATGAGAACTCCCGCGAGGGCCAGGACCACGGCCACCGCCGCGATGACGGAATGCTGTCGTTTCATGGATGTTGGGGAGATTGCGTACCGGAAGCGCTGGGTACCCGTTGCATCGCGCTCTCCAGCGCTCCCAACGCGAGCTGTGCTTGCGTGAAGGCCTGCAGTCGGGCGAGCTCGTCCGTGGCGAGCTCGCTGCGCCCCTGCGCCAGTGTCAGGCGATCCGTCTCGCCTGCATCGAAGAGCGCCTGGACCGAGGTCATGCGGGTCCGCTGCTCGGCGAGCAGATGATCGGCGGTATCGAGCTTCGCCAGGGATGAGCGGTATCGATCCAGGGCCGCATCGACCTGCGCCACGGCCCGAGCCTGCACGGCGTTGAAGTTGGCGGCGGCCTCGCGCCGGCGTGCCGCAGCCTCAGCGATCGGACCTTGATTGTGGTTGAGGATGGGCAAGGTGAGAGAGACGCCGATGGTCAGGGAGTTCTCGAGGTCGCGGGCCGTGTACCCGTGCGAGAAGCCGGGCCCGATATCCAGGTCTGGATACTGCCGCGCGATCTGCAGGCGAAGCGCGGAGTCGCTCGCCTGGTAATCGGCCAGTGCCCCGAGCACATCCGTCCGATCGAGCAGGGCCTGCTCTTGCGAGGGCGCAGCCTGCCGAGGTTTCGGCAAGCGCTCGAGCGAGGCGAGGTTGAGCTGGATGCGGTCCAGTGCCGCCTCGGGCACGCCTAGAGCGCCAGCCACCGCGAGTCGCACCTGGGCCGTCTGGCCCTGCGCGTCCTGCAGCTGCAGCGCCGATCTATCCGCGGCGATTCTCACGACCTCCACCTCGGTCGCGGACGCCTGGCCGACCTGCAGGCGATCCGAGAGGAGTCTCGCGGCCTCGCTCCCGGCCGCAAGCTGCCGGGAGAGGATTTGCTGGGAGCGCTCGGCCGCCTGCAGCTGCACGAGGCTGTCGCGCAGACGGGCGCGGATCTGCCAGGCGACGCTCGCGACCGCCAGGGTGGCCGCATTCGCAAGCTGCCGCGCCTCGGCGATGCGGTAGCCGCGCTTGCCCGCCGTCTCGATCGGGACATCCAGCGTGAACCCGAGTGTCCAGGGCGAGATCCCGGGCTCCGAGCTGGTGTCGTAGCTGGGAGATAGCGATAGCGTCGGATTCGGCCGCGCTCCTGCGCTCACGACCGCGGCTTCGGCCCCATCGAGCCTGGCGCGGGCGACCGCCAGATCGGAGCTGTAATAGTCCGCAGCCGCGACGAGCTGCTCGAAATCCCACGACTGCAGCGGCCAGGTCTTCACGGGGCGATGAAGCGCCTGCTCCAGGTAGTGCCGAAGACCCGGCGCATCGAGCCGGCGCGCCTCGAACGCCGCCAGGCTCCGCCGCGCATCGATGTGCATGGGACGATAGGAGACGCATCCTGACAGGCAAGCGGCCGCCGCGAGCGCCGTGAGCGCACCGAGCCGGCCGGGGAGCTGCGACAGCCTCGACAGGGTCAGCCATCCTTCAGGACGGGCGGATCCGCGATATCCGGATTGATCACACCGAAGGAGGCGGGCGTGTAGGCGTAGAAGAGGCGCAGCTTCTCCCGATGCAGCAGGTCGAGGAGCTTTTGCGCCTCCTCCTGCGTCACGATGAACTGCACCTCGACGGTGAGCGTGCCGGCGAGCTCGAAGAAGCGCGCCTCGTGCAGCATGTGGTGGCGGCCGAAGCCGGCCATGGCCTTGAAGGCGGAGCCGCCGCGGATACCGAGCTTGTTGCCTTCCTCGAGCAGCCATTCCCACGCCACGCGTCCGCGGTGCCGGTGGCCTTCGTGCACGTAGAAACGGAAAAGCGAGCCTTGCATCGGAAACCTGCTCCGCTGGGCCGAGATTGAGTCTAAGCGCCGCGGCGGCGCCGGGCAACGACTCGGCGTCCCGGGCCTGCGCGTGGCCAACCCGGCGCCGACCCAGTAAGCTCGCGGGCGATGATGGAAAAGCACGATCTGCGCGCCGCGGCATCCCTCGCGGCGGTGTTCTCCGTGCGAATGCTGGGTCTTTTCATGATTTACCCGGTGTTCGCCGCCTTCGCCCGCCACCTGGCCGGCGCCACTCCCTACAAGATCGGGGTCGCGCTCGGTATCTATGGCTTGAGTCAGGGCGCGCTGCAGATACCCTTTGGGACGCTTTCCGATCGGATCGGACGCAAGACGATGATCGTCATCGGCCTCGCCCTCTTCGGGGTCGGCAGCGCCGTCGCGGCGAGCGCAGCCAGCATCGACGGGATGATCATCGGGCGCCTGCTGCAGGGGGCGGGGGCGATAGGCTCGGTCATCCTCGCTCTCGTCGCCGATCTCACGGCGGAGAAGAACCGCACCAAAGCCATGGCGCTGGTCGGGATGACCATCGGCTTCTCCTTCCTGGTGGCGATCGTCACCGGGCCGGCGATCGGCGGGTGGATCGGCGTGGGCGGCATCTTCTGGCTGATGGCGGCGCTCGCGCTCGCCGGCATCGCGATCACGCTGCTCATCGTGCCCGCGGCGCCGCGCCCGCGGGTGCAACCGGAGGCGGAGACGGTACCGGCGCTGATCGGCGCGAGCCTGCGCAATCCGCAGCTGCTGCGCCTCGACTTCGGCATCTTCGCGCTGCACGCCATGCTCACGGCGAGCTTTCTCGTGGTGCCGGCGCTGCTGCACGGCACGCTCGCCATCAGCAGCCGCGAGCAGTGGCTGATATACCTGCCGGTGCTGTTGGTATCGGTCGCGGTGATGGTGCCCGCGATCATCGTCGCGGAGCGCCACCGGCGCATGAAGAGTGTGTTGGTGGGCGGGGTGGCGGCGCTCGCGGTGAGTCAGCTCATGCTGGCGGTGGGCGGCGGCGATCCCTATGTCCTCCTCGCCGGGCTCGTGGTGTTCTTCTCCGGGTTCAACATCATGGAGGCGAGCCTGCCTTCGCTCGTCACCAAGACTGCGCCGGCCGGCTCCCGAGGCACGGCGACCGGGATCTACTCGAGCTCACAGTTCCTCGGCATATTCGCCGGCGGCATCATTGGCGGCTGGGTGCACGAGGCGGCCGGGACGGCCGCGGTGTTCCTGTTCGCGAGCGCAGTGGCCGTCGTCTGGCTGTTGGTCGCCGTGACCATGCGCGGACCGGCCCTGGATCATGATGGCGGCCGGGTGCCGGCCACGGCCCGAAGGAGCCCTGAACGATGACGACCACCGTCCCATACCGCGAGCAGCGTTACGCCTCCGCCGAGGGTCTGGAGCTCTATTGCCGGATCTACGAGCCGCAGGAGCGCGCCGCTCCCGCTCCCGACGCGGGCCCATTGCCGCAGCGCCTGACGGTGTTGTGTCTACCGGGCCTCACGCGCAACAGCCGGGACTTCGAGGCGCTGGCGCCGCATCTGGCGGCGCGCTATCGCGTGGTCTGTCCGGATCTGCGAGGCCGCGGCTTCTCGGCGCGCGACCCGCAGTGGCGGAACTATCATCCCGGGACGTACATCGCGGACCTGCAGCGGCTGCTGCAGGCGCTCGATATCGAGCGCGTGGCGATCATCGGCACTTCACTCGGCGGGCTGCTCGGCATGATGCTCGGCGCCGCCTCCCCGCAGCGGGTCGCGGGACTCGTGCTCAATGATATCGGGCCGGAGGTCGACCCGAGGGGTATCGAGCGCATCAAGAGCTACACGGGGCTGTTGCCGCCCGTACGCACCTGGGAGGAGGCGGTCAGCCAGCTGCGTGCCGTGTACGGCGAGGCGTGGCCGGATCTCGCCGATGAGAAATGGTCTGTTCTGGTCCGCCGCAGCTATCGGGCGGATCCCAGCGGCGTACCGGTGCCCGATTGCGATCCGGGAGTCGGCGAGGCCGTGCGCGCTGCATCCGGGCCCGTGGGCGACCTCTGGCCGGTGTTCGCGCGACTGCATTCGATTCCCATGCTGGTGGTCCACGGCGCGCTCTCGGACATCCTCAATGTGGGCACGCTCGAGCGCATGCAGCACGAGAAGCCCGATCTCGAGCGCGTGACTGTCGGCAATCGCGGACATGTGCCGCTGCTCGATGAGCCCGAGGTCCTCGGGGCAATTGACCGCTTTCTCGCAAGCCTACAATCTTGAGACATGCGAAAGCGATCGAATAAGCGGACCAGGGCCGCTCCCTCGTCTCGTCTGACGGGGCTTGCCGCCCTGTTGGCCTCATTGGCCGCTCTGACCGCCCTGCGCGCGCAGGCCGGCGTGGCGCCGTTCGATCTCGCGGGTCCCGACCTGCAGGTCAGCGTCAGCCGCGGGCACGAGACATTGCCGATCGCCGAGGTGCCGAATCTCGCGGTCGGCGATCACCT
>DASVWT010000154.1:0-4752 GCA_036393055.1 Steroidobacteraceae bacterium | reverse complement strand
CGGCATCGTGACTTGGGCAGGCCCACGGGGCGGCTATGGCAACATGGTGCAGATCGACCATGGCAACGGATACGCCACGCGGTACGGACACGCCTACAAGATCCTGGTGCACGTGGGTGAGACCGTCAATCGCGGCGACGTTCTCGCCCTGGTGGGGGACACCGGTCGCTCGACCGGGCCGCACGTGCATTTCGAAGTACTGAAGAACGGCCACGAAGTGAATCCAGCGCGATTCGTGGCGCTGCGGGCGGGCTCGACGGCATTTGCGGGCATGAGCCCGGTCCATGTGGCAACCGGCAAGGCGCCGCTCAGCGCGAGCGCCAACGGGCAGGACTAGACGGAGATTCGGTCGCGCCGCGGCACTTGCGGCCGTCCATGCGGTCCAACCAGGCCGAAAGCGATTGAAGAAGCGGCCCAGGGCTCGGCGCAGGGACGGGGCCCGAGCAAAACGCCGGGAGCGATTTGCGCCAGCGAATTACCGCGTAGAATACCCGGTTTCCCAGCGTCCGTTCCCGGTGCCTGAAGTCCCGCTGAGGCGGGCCGCAGAGGACCCTGCGGGGGCGGGGCTCGGGGCTGTTTTTCAGTAGGATCCCAAGTTGCTCGACACTCTCAAGCGTATTTTCGGCAGCCGCAACGACCGGCTGATCCGCGGTTATGGGCGGTATATCCGCGCGGCGAAGGAGCTCGAGCCCGGGCTCAAGGCCCTGAGCGATGAGGCCCTGCGCGCCAAGACGGAGGAGTTCCGGGGAAGGCTGCGCGAGGGCGCGACGCTCGACGATCTGCTGCCCGAGGCATTCGCAGTAGTGCGGGAGGCAGCCTGGCGCACGCTCAAGATGCGCCACTTCGACGTCCAGCTCATCGGCGGCATCGCGCTTCACCAGGGCAAGATCGCGGAGATGCGCACCGGCGAGGGCAAGACGCTGGTATCGACGCTCCCCGCCTACCTCAATGCGCTGACGGGCGAGGGAGTGCACATCGTCACGGTGAACGAATACCTGGCGCAGCGCGATGCCGACTGGATGGGGCCGGTGCACCGGTTCCTCGGGCTCACGGTGGGGGTGATCAAGAACTCCCAATCGCCGCAGGAGAAGCGCGAGGCCTACGCCTGCGACATCACCTACGCGACCAACAACGAGCTCGGCTTCGATTATCTGCGCGACAACCTGGCCTTCAGCCTGGAGGATCGGGTGCAGCGCTCGCTGGCATATGCCATCGTGGACGAGGTCGACTCGATCCTGATCGACGAGGCGCGTACCCCGCTCATCATCTCGGGACCGGCCGAGGAGAGCACGGAGCTGTACCTGCGCATCAACCAACTGGTGCCGAGCCTCACGCGCCAGCTGGAGGAGGACGGGCCGGGCGACTTCGCGGTGGAGGAGAAAACGAAGCAGG
The DNA here is from genome assembly GCA_036393055.1 of Steroidobacteraceae bacterium. Lineage (GTDB taxonomy): Bacteria > Pseudomonadota > Gammaproteobacteria > Steroidobacterales > Steroidobacteraceae > 13-2-20CM-66-19. The sequence goes on along the minus strand of DASVWT010000154.1, from coordinate 3,360 downwards.
TCCACATCACGGAGGATGGCCATGAGCGTGTCGAAGCCCTGATGCTCAAGTCCGGCCTGCTGCGCGATGGGGAGAGCCTCTACGATCCCGCCAACATCCGCCTGATGCATCACCTCAACGCGGCGCTGCGGGCACACGCCCTCTACAAGCGCGACGTGGAATACATCGTGCGCGGCGGCGAGATCATCATCGTCGATGAGTTCACGGGCCGCACCATGCCCGGCCGGCGCTGGTCCGATGGCCTGCACCAGGCGATCGAGGCAAAGGAGGGCGTGCGGGTGCGCGAGGAGAACCAGACCGTCGCCTCCATCACCTTCCAGAACTACTTCCGCCTCTACAAGAAGCTCTCGGGCATGACCGGCACCGCCGATACCGAGGCGCCGGAGTTCCTGGAGATCTACGGCCTGGAGGTCACGGTCATCCCGACCCACAAGCCGATGATCCGCAAGGACATGGCGGATTTCGTGCACCTGACGCAGAGCGATAAGTTCAAGGCCATCATCGAGGACGTCCGCGAGTGTGTCGAGCGCGAGCAGCCGGTGCTCGTCGGCACGACTTCGATCGAGACCTCGGAGCTGGTCTCGGGCGTGCTGGAGAAGGAGGGCATCCCCCATCAGGTGCTGAATGCGAAGCAACACGAGCGCGAGGCGCACATCGTCGCGCAGGCTGGCCGCCCCGGCGCGGTGACCATCGCCACCAACATGGCGGGCCGCGGCACCGATATCGTGCTGGGCGGCAGCGCCGAGGCGGAGCTCGCCGCCCTGGCCGAGGAGGCTGGCGAGGAGCTAGGGGAGGCGGCGCGCGAGCAGGTCAGGGCCGAGTGGCGGGCGCGACACGAGAAGGTGCTGGCGGCGGGCGGCCTGCACATCATCGGCACGGAGCGGCACGAGTCCCGCCGCATCGACAATCAGTTGCGCGGCCGCTCCGGACGCCAGGGAGACCCGGGATCGAGCCGATTCTATCTGTCCATGGAAGACAACCTGATGCGTATCTTCGGCGATCCGGGGCGCACGCAGCGCCTGCTGAAGATGGCCGGCATGAAGGACGGGGAGGTCATCGAGAGCGGCATGCTGAGCCGGCAGATCGAGAAGGCGCAGCGGAAGGTCGAGGCGCACAACTTCGACATCCGCAAGCAGCTGCTTCTTTTCGACGACGTCGCCAACGACCAACGCAAGGTCGTCTATCAGCAGCGCACCGAGATCATGGGCACGGCGGACGTGTCGGCGGCGATCCGCGGCATCCTGGAGGAGGCGATCGGCGTGCTGGTCGATCAGTACCTGCCCAAGCACGCCATGCCGGGCGACTGGGACCTGGAGGGCCTCGGCAAGGCGCTCGAGAGCGACTTCAACGTGCGCGTGAGCGTGAAGAGCTGGCTCGAGCAGGAGCCGGAGCTCGAGGAGCCGGCGCTGCGCGAGCGGCTCGCCCGCGAGGTGCGGCAGGCATACGATGCGAAAGTCTCCCGTATCGATGCGGTGTTGATGCGCCACATCGAGAAGGATGTCATGTTGCGTACCCTCGATGCGCACTGGCGCGATCACCTGGCGGCCATGGATTACCTGCGCCAGGGAATCCACCTGCGCGGCTATGCGCAGCAGGATTACCGCACGGAGTACAAGCGCGAGGCCTTCCAGATGTTCACCGCGATGCTCGATCGGGTGAAGTTCGAGACGGTGACGCGCCTGATGCAGATCGAGGTTCGTACTCAGGAGGAGGTCGACCGCGAGGAGGAGGAGCGGCGCCGCCGGCTGATGCGGGCATTGCAGGCGCAGCACGCGGAGGCGCTTTCTCCCCTCTCTGGAGGCGGCGAGGTGCCGGAGGAAGCCGCGGCCGCCGTGGCTGCGCGCGCGGCGATGATGGGCGGCGGGTTGCGTGCGCCTGGGGGCGCCGATGCGTTTGCGGCGCCGCCGCCGGCGGACTCGCAGGGGACCTTCGTGCGCGGGGAGCGCAAGATTGGCCGCAACGAGCCCTGTCCCTGCGGCTCCGGCAAGAAGTACAAGCACTGCCACGGCGCGTTATCGAGCGTCGAGTGACTTGATTCTCGTCGTTGCCGCAGCGCTCCTCGACCCCTCGGGAAGAGTGCTCATTGCCGAACGGCCGGCGGGCAAGCACATGGCCGGCCGCTGGGAGTTCCCCGGCGGCAAGGTGGCGCCGGGCGAGTCGGAGGAGGCCGCCCTGGCGCGCGAGCTCCGGGAGGAGCTCGGGATCACTTTGGTCGAGGCATCGCCCATGATGCGGCTGACCCATCGCTATCCCGACCGCGAAGTGGAGCTCTCCCTGTGGATGGTGGCCCGTTACCGTGGCGAGCCGCAGCCGCTCGATGGGCAACGCCTCAAGTGGGTGGAGCGCACGGAGCTTGCCAGCGAGGACATCCTCGAGGCGGACCGTCCGTTCGTGGCCGCGCTGGTACAATGGCTGCCGCCTCCCTAGACAGTCAGACAGGATCCCCCATGGCAGCGAAGAGCGATCTTCCGGATGTGCGACTCGACCCCGCCGGCCTCTACCGGGAGGAGATCTTCACCGATCGCCGCGCCGGTACCGTCCGCAGGCTGACACCCGTGACCGTGGACGGCGCCACCGATTCCAAGCGCCCGGTGCTCTTTTCCGGGCAGACGCAGCTCCTCACCCCCGCGGGCGTCCTGCCGCTCGTGTTCGAGATCGAGGCGGGCACTCTGGAGGAGGCATTGGCCAAATTCCCGGATGGCGTCAACGCGGCCCTGGAGCAGGCCATCGAGGAGGCGCGCGAGATGCGCCGGGAGTCGGCCTCGCGCATCGTCGTGCCGGAGGTGGGCGCGGGCGCCATCGGACCCGCACCAGGTGGCCCCGCGGGCGGTGGGAAGATCAAGTTCCCTTGAAAGCTAGGTCTTTGCGGAACGCAAAGTGCCGATGACGCGTTGAACCCTTCGCGGCGCGAGGCGCCGTGCGACAGCGTGAGGGGTGTGATGCGCCAGGATTCAGAGACCGCGGCCGAGGTGCCCCGGGTCAGCGTTGGGGTGCCGGTGTTCAACGGGGAGGCCTTCCTCGAGGACGCAATCCGCTCGACGCTCTCGCAGACGCTCGATGACCTCGAGCTCATCCTTTCCGACAACGCCTCGACCGACCGGACTGCCGATATCTGCCGCGATTACGCTGCTCGCGAGCCGCGGGTACGCTATTTCCGCAATCCGCGCAACCTCGGCGCCGCCGCCAACTACAACCTCGCGTTCAGTCACGCCCGCGGCCGCTACTTCAAGTGGCTGGGACACGACGACCGGATGCTGCCGTCCTACCTCGCCAAGACCTGCCGCACGCTCGAGGAGCGCTCCGATGCCGTGCTCTGCAACACCGTGGTGTCGTACATCGACTCCGCCGGCCGCCAGATCG
>DASVWT010000153.1:0-3613 GCA_036393055.1 Steroidobacteraceae bacterium | reverse complement strand
GCCAGATTCAGCCGGAGAGTCCATGAAAGGTAACTTCAACAATCTGATGAAGCAGGCCCAGGCCATGCAGGCCAACATGCAGAAGGTCCAGGAGGAGATCGCGGGCCTGGAGGTGATCGGCGAGGCCGGCGGCGGCATGGTGAAGGTGACCATGACCGGCCGGCACGAGACCCGCCGCGTGCAGATCGAGCCTGCCGTGATCGGGGAGGATCGCGAGATGCTCGAGGACCTGATCGCCGCGGCCGTGAACGATGCCGTTCACAAGGTGGAGGCGAAGGTGCAGGAAAAGATGTCCACCATGACGGCCGGACTGCAGCTGCCCCCCGGAATGAAACTGCAGTTTTGAAGCATTCTCCCCGACTCGCCCAGCTCATCGAGGCCCTGCGATCGCTGCCTGGCGTCGGCCCGAAGACGGCGCAGCGCATGGCCTTCCATCTGTTGCAGGATGGGCGGCCGGCGGCGCGGACGCTCGCCCAGGCGCTCGACGGCGCGCTCGCTTCCGTGACGCGCTGCCGGCGCTGCCGCATGCTCACGGAGGAGGAGTTGTGCTCGATCTGCGCGGCCCCGCAGCGTGATACTTCCTTGTTGTGCGCGGTGGAGTCGCCGGCGGACGTCGTCGCCATCGAGCAGTCGGGGAGCTACCGCGGCCGGTATTTCGTTCTGATGGGCCACCTGTCGCCTCTCGATGGCGTGGGCCCGGAGCAGCTCGGCATCCGCGACCTCGAGGCCATTCTCGCGGAAGGCGCGGTGCGCGAGCTGATCCTCGCCACCAATCCGACGGTCGAAGGGGAGGCCACCGCGCATTTCCTCGCGGAGCTCGCTACTCGCCGCGGGCTGCGCGCCAGCCGGATCGCGCACGGCGTGCCGATCGGCGGCGAGCTGGAGTACGTGGATGGCAGCACGCTGGCTCATGCGCTCTCCGGACGGCAGACGGTTGTCTGATAAAGCCGGGCGCCGCACTCGGCCGCTCAGCGCCTCTGTTTCGGCCCTCTGACCGCTGTCAGCTCCTCGAAGAGGCGCCGCAGCCGCCGATAGCTCTCGTATCGCCGGGCGTCCATCGATCCGGACTCGACACTCTGCCGCACGGCACATCCCGGCTCACGCATGTGCCGACAGTCCTGGAAGCGACACCCCGGGGCGAGGCGCGCCACCTCGACGAACCCCAGATGCCGCGGGTCGAGATGATCGACCGCGGGCGCGAAGTCGCGCACGCCCGGGGAGTCGATCAGCCTTCCCCCGCCCGGCAACTCGAACGATCGCGAGACGGTCGTCGTATGGCGTCCTTCCTCCTCGCGCATCAGCCCGCCGATCTCAACCTCGGCATCGGGAGCAAGCCGGCGCACGAGCGATGACTTCCCCACCCCCGACTGCCCGACGAGCGCGGCAGTCTGCCCGGCGCATGCCGCCAGCAACACCTCGACACCCTCGCCGGTGGTGGCAGAAGCCGTGAGGCAGCGGTAACCGGCCGCCCCGTAGGCTTCCAATTGCGAGCGCACCGCCTCGCTCGTGCCGAGCTCCACCTTGTTGAGCACGGGCGTGGCGGCAATACCCGCGGACTCGGCAGCGGCCAGGTAACGGTCGGCCACGAATGGGTCGGGCGGGGGCACCGGGGCGATGACGACCAACAGCCTGGTGAGATTGGCGAGCACCGGCTCGACCCTGCCGCGGGCATTCGAGCGGTAAAGCGCGGTGTGCCGGGGCAGCACTTCGAGCACGTGCACCTCGCCGTGGCGAGGATCGTTGCGGCAGCGGACCTCGTCGCCGCACACCGCGCCGAGGTCGCGCCCGAAGGGGCGCGCGCTCAGCGTGCGGCCGGAGGCCTCCTGCACCAGCAGGTGCCGGCCGAAAGCGGCGATCACGCGCGCGTCGAAGGTTGCTACACTCACGGTATGCCGAGCGCCGAGAATCTGATCTGGATCGACCTGGAGATGACGGGCCTCAAGCCCGACGCGGACTCTATCATCGAGATCGCCACGATCGTCACCGACAAGGAGCTGACCGTCCTCGCGGAAGGCCCCGTCATGGCGATCCACCAGCCGGATGAGGCGCTCGAGCGGATGGACGACTGGAACCAGCGCCAGCACGGCACCTCGGGCCTGCTGGCGCGCGTCCGTGCGAGCCGCATCAGCACGCCGGAGGCCGAGGCCCGCACGCTCGATTTCCTGACCCCGCTGGTCGCGGCCGGCGCCTCGCCGATGTGCGGCAACAGCATCTGCCAGGACAGGCGGTTCCTCGCGCGCCACATGCCGCGGCTGGAGAAGTTCTTCCACTACCGCAACCTGGATGTCAGCACCCTGAAGGAGCTGGCCCGGCGCTGGGCGCCGGACCTCGCCGCGGCCCTCACCAAGCAAAGCGCGCACCTCGCGCTCGCGGACATCCGCGAGTCTATCGAGGAGCTGCGCTACTACCGCGCGCGGCTCTTCGCCCCGGCTTATTCCGGGACCACCCGCTAGCTCACCGCCTTTCCCGACTCCCCGGCGAGGAAGAGCCATGTCTCGACCACCGTGTCGGGATTCAAGGACATGCTCTCGATGCCCTGATCGACCAGCCAGCGCGCGAGATCGGGGTGATCCGAGGGGCCCTGGCCGCATATGCCGACATACTTGCCGTGGCTGCGGCAGGCCGTGATGGCCATGGCGAGCAGCCGCTTGACGGCCGCGTCGCGCTCATCGAAGTGCTGCGCCACGATTGCCGAGTCCCGGTCCAGCCCGAGCGTGAGTTGGGTCAGGTCGTTGGAGCCGATGGACATGCCGTCGAAGTGCTCCAGGTACTCGTCGGCGAGCAGCGCATTGGTCGGCAGCTCGCACATCATGATGACCTTGAGGCCGTTCTCGCCGCGGGCGAGGCCGTTCTCGGCGAGGAGCTCCGTGACCTTCTTCGCTTCCCTGACGCTGCGCACGAAGGGGACCATCACCTGCACGTTGCCGAGGCCCATCAGGTCGCGCACGCGCTTGAGCGCGCGGCATTCGAGCTCGAAGCAGGGGCGGAAGCTCTCATCGACATAGCGCGAGGCGCCGCGGAAGCCGAGCATGGGATTCTCCTCGTCCGGCTCGTAGCGGGCGCCGCCGATGAGGTTGGCGTACTCGTTGGACTTGAAGTCCGACAGGCGCACGATCACCGGCTCCGGCGCGAACGCGGCGGCGATCTGCGCGATGCCCTCGGCGAGCTTCTCCACATAGAAGCCGACCGGGTCGGCATAGCCGGCCATCTGCGCGCGGATCTGCGCCTGGAGGTCCTCATCCAGCCGCTCGTACTCGAGGAGCGCCCGCGGATGCACGCCGATCATGCGGTTGACGATGAACTCCAGCCGCGCGAGCCCGACACCGCGGTTGGGGATGGCCGCGAAGTCGAATGCCCGATCGGGGTTGCCGACGTTCATCATGATCTTCACCGGGATGGGCGGCAGGGAATCGAGCTCGATCTGCTTGCGCTCGTACTCGAGCAGGCCGGCGTAGACGTATCCGGTATCGCCCTCGGCGCAGGAAACGGTGACTTCCTGGCCCTCGCGGATCCGCTGTGTGGCATCGCCGCAGCCGACCACGGCCGGGATGCCGAGCTCACGCGCGATGATCGCCGCATGGCAGGTGCGGCCGCCGCGGTTGGTGACGATCGC
>DASVWT010000152.1:0-2434 GCA_036393055.1 Steroidobacteraceae bacterium | reverse complement strand
GTGCTGCCCGCGAGCCGCACCGTCGAGGTGCTGGCGTTCTGCTCGTGATCGGCGTGGAGGATGAAGAGGAGGTCGAGCGCCTGGGCGGCGACGGGATCGACGTGGTACGGCTCGCACGGCACCGCGTACAGCATGTGCAGCAGGTTGCTGCAGTAGTCGAGGTCGTTGCGCGGATAGACGTAGGGCTGCCCCAGGGCGTGCTTGTGGGCGGCCGCGGCGATGGTCGGGATCTTGGCGATGATGCGGTGCGCGAAGATCTCCCGCTGGCGCGGGTTATAGATGTCCATCGTGTCGTGATAGAACGCGGACATCGAAGCCACCACCGCGGAGACCATCGCCATCGGGTGGGCGTCGTAATGGAATCCGTGGAAGAAGCGCAGCAGCGACTCGTTGATCATCGTGTGATGACGGATGCTGCCTTCGAACTCCTCGAGCTGCTTGCGCGTCGGCAGATTGCCGTGCAGCAGCAGGTAGGACACCTCCATGAACGTGCTCTTCTCCGCGAGCTGCTCCACAGGATAGCCGCGATAGAGAAGCACGCCCTTGTCGCCGTCGATGTAGGTGATCCGGCTCTCGCAGGCGGCGGTGACGCCGAATCCGGGATCGTAGGTGAAGACCCCGAGGTCCTTATTGAGGGCCGCGACGTCCACGACGGAGGGGCCGATGGTGCCCGGACGGACGGGCAGCGTGACCTTGCGGTCGGAGGCTCGATCGACGAGCTCGAATGTCTTCTCTGTCATTCGGTGGACGCTCTGCTAAGAAGGCCCTGAGTCGCGTCGTCCCGAGTGGCCAATGCCTCGGGATACGCCCTGAGACCCGCCATCGCGAGTTGCCGATGTCTCGGGAACGGCCGTCGGCGCCAGCGGGGGAGAAACGGAAGGTTTACACGGACCGCGTTGCGAATCAAGGCGCAATTGCGCCGGCCAGCCTACTCGCGGGTAAAATACCCCGGCTGTCACCTCTGCTCGCACGGGGGCGGAACCCCGACGACCGCGCACTGTCCAAATCTCTTACCGCCGTGCTCCAAACCCCACCGCTTGCGCTTTACGTGCATTTCCCCTGGTGCGTGCGCAAGTGCCCGTACTGCGATTTCAACTCGTACACCCTGCATGGGGAGCTCGAGGAGCGGCGCTACATCGAGGCGCTGCAGCAGGACCTCGAGGCGCAGGCCCCCGAGGTCGCCGGCCGGGAGGTGATCAGCGTGTTCCTCGGCGGCGGCACGCCGAGCTTGTTTTCCCCGGCCGCCGTGGCGCACCTGCTCGAGTCGGCGCGCCGGCACCTCACGCTCGCCGCCGACCTCGAGGTGACCCTGGAGGCCAATCCCGGCACCATCGAGCGCGGCCGGTTCGCCGAATACCGCGCAGCGGGGGTCAATCGGGTGTCGCTCGGCGCGCAGTCCTTCGACGATGTCCGCTTGGCGGCGCTCGGCCGCATCCACAGCGCCGAGGAGACCCGGTGCGCCGCGGCGGAGCTGCACGCCGCCGGCATCGATAACTTCAACATCGATCTGATGTACGGGCTGCCGGGCCAGGACGTCGGTGCGGCGCTGCGGGACATCGAAGAGGCCCTGGCGCTTCGGCCGAGCCACCTCTCCCACTACCAGCTCACGATCGAGACGGGTACGGTCTACGCGGGGTGTCCGCCGACTCTGCCCGATGACGATGTGGCAGATGCCATGCTTGATGCCTGCCGAGAGCGTCTCGACTCCACGGGGTACGCGCAATATGAGGTGTCCGCCTATGCGGCCGCTGGCCAGCGCTGCCGGCACAACCTCAACTACTGGTCCTTCGGCGACTATCTCGGGATCGGCGCCGGAGCACACGGCAAGCTGACCGTGCCCGCTGCTGGACAGGTGTTGCGCACCACCCAGTCGCGGGAGCCGCGACGTTACCTGTCGTCTGCGGGACGCGGGACGTTCACGCGTACGCCCGTTCCGCCACAAGAGCTGCCGTTCGAATACATGCTGAATGCGCTGCGGCTGGTGGACGGGTTCGAAGTGCGCGCCTTCACCAGCCGGACCGGACTGCCCTGGGAGATCGTCGGCGAGACGATCGGGAATCTCGTTGCCGAGGGCTTGATCGCTGCCTCCGGGACATGCTATCGGGCGAGCCCGCTCGGCCTGAGATTCCTCAATGACGTGCTGTTACGGTTTGTGACGGAAATCCCGAAAAGCGCCGATCAATCCGAATTGTCAACCGCTCCGCCGCCCCCGCCAGCGCTTGCCGCACGCGCTTTATTCACAGGTGCGGAGAGGGGCAACGTAAAATGAGCAAATTAGCCGCCAAACCACCCATGTAGGTCAATGATGTGCTCGTAAGCTATTGAAAAAGCAGTACAAAAATGGCTGGTCATTTTTTAGCCATTGCAATAAATATGCAATATAACCGGGAAATTTTACCCAGGGCAGGATGCTCACTCACAGAGTTATCCACAG
>DASVWT010000151.1:0-7330 GCA_036393055.1 Steroidobacteraceae bacterium | reverse complement strand
GTCATCCTGATCGGTGAGATCCGCGACCGGGAGACGATGGAGTACGGGATCCAGTTCTCCGAGACCGGGCACCTGGTGCTGGCGACGCTGCACGCCAACAACGCCAACCAGGCGCTCGACCGTATCGTCAACTTCTTCCCGGACGAGCGGCGGACGCAGCTGCTGATGGACCTGTCGCTCAATATCCGGGCGTTCATCTCGCAGCGCCTGGTGCCGCGCGAAGGCGGCTCCGGCCGCATCGCCTCCATGGAGATCATGCTGAACTCGCCCCTCATCCAGGACCTGATCTTCAAGGGCGAGGTGGCCAAGATCAAGGATGTGATGGCGCGCTCCACGCGGCTCGGCATGAAGACCTTCGATCAGTCGCTGTTCGAGCTCTACGAAACCGGCTTCATCTCGTACGAGGACGCGCTGCGCAATGCCGACTCGAAGAACGAGCTGCGCCTGCGGATCAAGCTCGAGAGCAAGCGCGAGAACAAGGCCATCGACGATGGCGGCGCGCTGAAGATCGTCGAAGAGGAAGACGGCCGGCCCATATGACCTTGAAAGACGCCCCGGACCCCAGGGTGAGCGCGACCGGGCCGCAAAGCCCGATCGCAGCGACGGGAACGTATCCATCGCCTGCGGCCACGGGAAGCTTCCCGGCAGCCCCGGCGGCGGCAACCGGGTTCCAGCCGCAACTCAACACCAAGCCGCTGTTCAAGCTGATGGTGGAGAAGAAGGCCTCGGATCTCTTCTTCACCTGCAACGCGCCCATCAAGATCAAGATCGAGGGACAGATCTTTCCGGTGAACAAGCAGGTGCTCTCGCCGGAGACGGTGCGACAGACGGCGTTCGCCCTAATGAGCCCGGAGCAGCGCGAGCGGTTCGCGGGCGACTTCGAGATCGATTTCGCCATTTCCGAGCCGGGCCTCGGGCGCTTTCGCGTGAACGTGTTCATGCAGCGCGGCTATCCGGCCGTGGTGTTGCGCTACATCACGGCCGACATGCCGCGGCTCGATTCGCTGGGACTGCCGGAGGCCATCGGGGATCTGGCGCTGCTGAAGCGGGGGCTGATCCTGGTGGTGGGCAGCACGGGGTCGGGCAAGTCGACGACGCTCGCGGCGATGATAAACCTGCGCAACGAGACCGCCTCGGACCACATCATCACCATCGAGGATCCGATCGAGTTCCTGCACACCAACAAGCGCTCGATCATCAACCAGCGGGAGGTGGGGCTCGATACGAAGTCCTACGCTCGGGCGCTGCGCGGGGCGATGCGGGCGGCGCCGGATGTGATCCTCATCGGCGAGGTGCGCGACCGGGAGAGCATGGAGGCGGCGATCAACCTCGCGGGCACGGGGCACCTGGTGATGGCGACGCTGCATGCCAACAACTGCGCTGAGACGCTGGATCGCATCATCAACATGTTCCCGCGGGAGCAGCACACGCAGATCTTCCTGGACCTGTCACAGTACCTGAAGGCGATACTGGCGCAGCGGCTGGTGATGGGGAAGGATAATCGGCGGGTGGCGGCGATGGAGGTGATGCTCAATACGCCGCATATCTCGGAGCTGGTGAAGAAAGGGGATGTCATCGGGATCAAGGAGGCGATCTCGGCGAGCAGCGAGGGGGGGATTCAGAGCTTCGATGTGGCGCTGCACGGGCTGTACAAAGACGGGCGGGTGGAGATGGCGGAGGCTCTCGCCAACGCCGACTCGCGCGCTAACCTGGAAGCGAAGATCAATTTCGGGTAGGGGCTGGGGGCGTGCTTTCGGCCTGCGCCCGCTCAGAACACTGTCAGCGCGTCGAATACCGGGCCGTCTACACACACGCGTTTCATGGCCGGACCTTCGGGGGTGCGCACCAGTACGGTGCAGCCGGCGCAGCCACCGACGGCGCAGGCCATGAATTCTTCGAGAGAGGCCTGGCAGGGGACACCGTGGCGGCGCGCTACGGCTGCGGCGGCGGCCAGCATGGGGGTGGGGCCGCAGGCGAAGATCTCGACTTCGGCGAGCTGAGCGGGCTCCAGGGTTTTCAGCCACTCATCGGCCAGCTCGGTGACGAAGCCTTCGTAGCAGCCGGGGAAGCCGGCGCGGCTGGCGAGGCGGCTGGCGATGCCCCATTCGTCGAGTAGCGGCATGCAGGCAATGGTGCCCGTCGGAATGCCGGCCACGACGATGGATGAAGGGCGGGTGCGGAAGGGAAAAGGGATCTCGGAGCCCATCAGGACCAGGGGCTTGTAGCGGCCGCTCTGGGAGGTGCTCCCGCCAGCCGCGGTGCCGGGGGAGGCGAGGGCTTCTCGCAGGCGGTCGGCGATGAAGACCATGGGGGGGATGCCGACGCCGCCGCCGATGAGCAGGGGGCGCGGGCGCTCCGGATGGAGAGTGAAGGGCTTGCCGATGGGGCCGATGAGGCTGAGGGTGTCTCCTGGCTTGGCGGCGGCCAGGGCGTGCAGGCCGGGGCCGAGTACCTTGTAGAGAACTTCGATCCAGCCCTGGGCGGGGTCGGCGCGCATGATGGAGAGCGGGCGCCGCATGGGTATCGCCGAGTTGCAGGTCAGGTGTATGAAGCTGCCGGGCTGCGCGCCGGCGGCGCAAGCCGGGGCTGCGAGGCGCAGTACGAACTGGTCCCCGTCGTACGCCGTCTGCTTGATTACGCGCGCGTCTTCGAGGTGCAGCGTACCGCGGGTCTCTCGGGTGCGAGGTCCCGTCCCTGCGCCTCGTCCTTCGGGCCGGCTGTCGCCGTCCAAAATCGCTCCGGGCGATTTTGTGCTCGGCCCCTCGTGGGCCTCGTCCCTTCGGGACCGGCTGTCGCCGTCCAAAATCGTTCCAGACGATTTTGTCATGCCGCGCCTGCGCCGGAAGCCAACACTTCCTCGAGTACGGCCATCCGGACTGCGACGCCGTTGCGTACCTGATCGCGGATGACGGATTGCGGGCCGTCTGCCACGTCGGAGGAGATCTCGATGCCGCGGTTCATGGGCTGCGGGTGCATGACGATGGCGTCGCGGCGGGCGACCGAGAGACGCTCCGGCGTGAGACCGTATTGAGCGAAGTAGCGGTCAGCGTCCGGGAGGTCGGCCTGGCCCATGCGCTCTTTCTGGATGCGCAGCATCATCACGACATCAGCGTCCTTCAATCCTGTTTCGAGAGACGTGTGGCGTGTGCAGCCGGCGAACTCATCGGGTGCCGGCATCAGGGCGGCGGGCGCAACGATCCGCAGGTCGGAGCAGCCCAGAGCGCGAAATACGTTGTAGTCGGAGCGTGCGACGCGCGAGTGCCGGATGTCGCCAACGATGGCGATGCTCAGGCCCTCGAGGCGCTTCTTGTGTTGCCGCACGGTCAATGCGTCCAGCAAGCCCTGGGTTGGATGGGATACATGCGCTTCGCCAGCAGAGAGCACGCTGACATGCGGAGCGACGTGTTCCGCAACGAGGGCGGGGACGCCGGCTTCCGCATCACGGATGACCATCGCGTCGACGTGCAATGCCTGCAGGGTATAAACCGTGTCGAGCATGCTCTCACCCTTCACACGGGATGAGAGCTGGACCTCGAGATTGACGACATCAGCCCCCAGGCGCTTCGCGGCGAGCTCGAAAGAGACGCGGGTGCGGGTGGATGGCTCGGTGAAAAGGTTGGCAACGGTGCGGCCGGCAAGGGAGCGGCTGGCCGGGGGGTGGGCGCCGAGCGGCCTGACGAAGCCCTGGGCGCGCTCGAGCAGACGCTCGAGGGTATCGCGGGACAGGCCCTCGAGCGTGATCAGGTGCCGTAGCGTCCCGTTGGCCCGAACTTGTGTGATCATCGCCGAGGTTCACTCGGTGCGCAGCGAGTGAGCATACGCGCACGGCGCATCATAATTGTCATTTCAAACCCTCTCCGCTTTCGCCCGCCAGCCAGCGCTCGAGAATGACCGCCGCCGCCGCGCTGTCGATGTCCTCCCGACGGATACGCCGCCGGCCGCCATCTGCGCGCCGCGCCTTGAGCGCGGCGCCGGCTTCCAGTGAGGACCAGCGCTCATCGACCATGCTGACGGGAAGCTTGAAGCGGCGCTCGAGCTCGCCGGCGAACCGGCGGGCGGCCGGGCCGAGCGCTCCCGGTGTGCCGTCCGCATTATACGGTGCTCCGACCACGAGCCGGCGCGGCTTGAGCGCATCGACCTCGCGCGTTATCGCCGGCCAGTCGGGGCCGGCGTGGGTGACGAAGACGGCGGGGCGTGGTGCAGCGGTCGCGGTCAGCGTGTCGCCGGCCGCAATGCCGATGCGCCTGAGCCCGAAGTCGAAAGCCAGAACGGCCTCGACGGGCTGATCAGGCATGCCCGGCCACGGGGCTGAGCCGGTCCACATCGATCCCCAAGAACCGCCAGGCGCCGATCCAGCGCTCCTCGTAGGGCAGCTCGAACACCACGCGCGCATCGACTGGCATCGAAGTCCAGGCGTTCTCGCGTATCTCGCGCTCCAGCTGTCCGGACTCCCAACCCGCATAGCCGAGGGCGATGAAGGCGTCGGTAGGGCCTTCGCCGCGGGCCATCGCTGCGAGCACGTCCCGCGAGGTGGTGACCTGGATAGCCTCCGATACCTTGTGTGTGTGGTCCCACTGTCCGCCCGGCCGATGGAGCACGAAGCCGCGGTCGGTGTGCACGGGGCCACCCCGCAATACCGGTTTGGCCGCGATGTCCTTCGTCAGAGGCTCTAGCTTCATCTGCGAGAACACGTCGGAGAGGTACATGGGCAGCGGCTTGTTGAGAACGATGCCGAGCGCGCCGCGATCGGTATGCTCGCAGACGAGCGCCACGGTCTGTGCGAAGTTCGGATCGAGCAGGGAGGGCATGGCAATCAGCAGGTGGTTGGTGAGGCCGCCGCCCTTCCATTGGCTGCCGCCGGCCAGCCCTGCGAGCAATCCACCGCCGCCCGCCGTGCTCTCGCTGCTGTGCTCGCTCATAAACCCCAAGTATGGGGACGGAACGCCGCGGGCTCAAGGAACGGCGCTCAGGGCGCCGCGGTCACGGATCCGGCGGCGACCCGCCCGCCGACGAACTGCCACTCATAAACGAAGCGCAGCACCCGGTAGTGGCGCGCGAGCTGCGGCGGGAAGGGATCAAAGGGGCTGGCGAGCTTGAGGATCGTGAGTGCCGCCTGATCCAGCTCCGGGTCGCCGCTCGAGCGGCGGATGGAGGCGGTCACGAGCCGCCCGCTGGCATCGATGCCCACCTCGATCACCGGGCTCGCGTTGGTGCCGGCGTGCCGGGCGGCCGCGGGGAAATTCAAGGTGCCGATGCGCTCGACCTTGGCCCGCCAGGCCACGAGGTAAGGCGCGACGATGGCCGCGCGGGTGTCCGGGGTAACCCAGAGCTCATCGCGCTTCGGCCCGCGCAGGCGCACCGGTCCGGACTCGTCATCGGGACCTGGCTGTGCCGAGGGCTGCTGATCGAGCAGCACCGGCTGCTCCGCCGAAGTCCCGGCGCTGCCTTCGTCGGTCATGTATTGAACGACCGTGCTCCAGCCGGAGGTGGTGAGTATGCGCCGGTCGCGGGAGCCGGCCGCCTGCGCATCCGCCGACAGCGCGGTGCCTTGCGCAGTCCCTTGCTGCGCCGGCAGCAGCGGAGCCTGCGCAGGATTACGGGGGGTGACCTCCTCCCGGGTGTTGCCGGCGCCGAGCTGCGTCCGCTGCGCGAGGTAGCTCGCGTGGTCGTTGCGGTCCGCCGCCGGCACCTCGTCGGATACCAGCAGCACCTGCAGGCCGGGGGCGCTGTCGTTGCCGGCAATCGGGGACTTGAACGTCAGCCCCAGGATGATGACTCCGTGCAGCAGCGCCACGAAGAAAAGCATCGCGAGCAGGCGGTCCCAGACGGGAGCCCGGCCCTCGCGCAGCATCAAAGCTCTTCTGCCGGCCATCGTTGCGCTCGGGGTTTCCTGCGGCTTACCCGCCTATGCAGGCCGACTGACCAGCCGCCGCTCGATCGCGCTCATGAGCTGGCCGGCGATGTCGATGTGAAACTGCTTCTCCAGCTCACGGATGCCGGTGGGGCTGGTGACGTTGATCTCCGTGACGAAGCCGCCGATCACATCGAGCCCCACGAAAAGCATTCCCTTGGCCGCGAGCGCCGGTCCGATCTCACCGGCCAGCCAGCGGTCGCGCTCTTCGAGCGGCCGGCCCACTCCGCGCGCCCCGGCGGCGAGGTTGCCGCGGTTATCGTGCGGTTGCGGGATGCGCGCCAGCGCGTAGGGGACCGGTTGCCCGTCGATGAGGAGCACGCGCGAGTCGCCGGACTCGACGATCTGCGGCAGGTAGCGCTGCACGATGGCGAAGCGCTGGCCGTAGTCGGTGAGCGTCTCGAACACCACGCTCATGTTCTTGTCGCCCTGCTCCAGCACGAAAATCGAGCGGCCGCCCATGCCATGGAGCGGCTTGCAGACGATCTTGCCGTGCTCGCGCAGGAAGGCTTCCATGTCCGCCATGTCCCGCGTGATCAGGGTCGGCGCGCAGCATTGCGGGAACCACGCCGTATAGACCTTCTCATTGATGTCGCGCAGCCCCTGCGGACGATTGACGATGAGCGCGCCCTGCTGCTCGGCTCTCTCCAGAACGTAGGTGCTGTAGATGTATTCCGTGTCGAATGGGGGATCCTTGCGCATCAGGATGCAGTCGAGGCCGCCGAGCGGCTCCACCCGCGCCTCGCCGAGCTCGAACCAGCGCTGCGGATCGGCCTTGACGGTGAGGGGCCGCAGCCGCGCGCGGGCGATGCCGTCGCGCAGGGAGAGGTCGCGCTGCTCCATGTAGAAGAGCGTCCAGCCGCGAGCCTGTGCCGCGAGCAGCATGGCCAGCGTGGAGTCCTTGGCGTAGTGGATGGCGGCGATGGGGTCCATGACGACCCCGAGGCGTACGAGTTGCGGCATGATGGACATAATGCCAGCGGCCTAAGCTACTGGCGACGTGCGATTTGTACGAAACGTGAACTGCATGGCATGGCGGGGGGGTGTCCGATATGTTAAAACGCCAGCGCCTCGTTTCGGAGGCGAAGGGGTCGATGGCAAAGCGACGGGCATTGCGTGTAGTCTCCGGCGCGCCAGAAGCTCGTCGCCATGGCCTGTGGGCCGTTCCGGGGCGGCGAGCCCGAGCCTCCAGTCAAGTTGAAGGAGTTGCCTGACCGTGACCGGCAGCAACACGAAACTCCAGGGCCTCAAGGTCCTGGTAATCGACGATAGCAAGACGATCCGCCGCACGGCCGAGACCCTCCTCGCCAAGGAAGGGTGCGAGGTCTTCACGGCGATCGACGGCTTCGATGCGCTCGCCAAGATCGCCGACCACCAGCCCGACATCGTGTTCGTCGACATCATGATGCCGCGCCTCGA
>DASVWT010000150.1:0-23188 GCA_036393055.1 Steroidobacteraceae bacterium | reverse complement strand
TCTTGTATACATGCCGTCGCCACTACCCCGGCGGAATCGATGGGTGCCTTCTATCGCTCTCTTCCCCATCGATGGCAGCCTTCCCCGGATTCTCGAGCGGGTCGGCTTCCGCATTGCACTTTTCGAGGCTTGCTCAGCGTTCACTCACGTTACAGCCTGCATACTCGCGAGACCCCTTACAGGGTCCTTTACACCGAAGGCTTCAGCCGCTTCGTCACCTCCACGACTGCTCCGATTACTACCGGCTGGAGCGACAGTTGCCGGGTGGGATTCGCACCCACGGAAAGACCGTGCCTTTGCACGGCGCACCAAGAACGGCGTGATATCGAATGTCGGGTTGCATGTATCGCCTGTAGTTGATCAGGGCGCCACACCCGCATATGCCATCGGCGTGCTCTGCGACCGGACCGCAAATAGCGAATATGTAAGCCGCCTCGAGCATGAGGCCCATTATGATCCACTCACCGGTCTGCCCAATCGACGGCTGCTGACCGAGAGCGCAGCCCGGGCCATAGCCCATGCCACGCGCGAAAATCGGCTGCTCGGGGTTGCCCTCATCGATCTCGACGGTTTCAAGCTCATCAACGACACCTTTGGCCACGCAGCCGGCGACGAAGTGCTCTGCGCGGTGGGAGCGCGGCTGGCGAGGGACGTCAGGCCGGGCGATCTCATCGCCCGGATTGGCGGAGACGAGTTCGTGCTCCTGCTCCGGGAGGCGAATGGCTTCCACTCTCTGGCTTCGGTCATCGACCGCGTCAAGTACCGAGTCGAGCAGCCGATCCGGTTGCACGGGCAGTCGATCACGATTTCGTGCTGTGTTGGAGTGGCCGCATTTCCGCAAGACGGCACAGACCTCAGGACACTGCTCAAGCATGCCGATCGTGCCATGTATCGGCAGAAGGCCCAGCGCCGCACGGCGCCGCTGGCCGATCGCGCCGCCCAGTATCAGCCGACAGCCTCGTCGGCATCTGGATCTCTTGCAGCTGCCGCCCCCCGGCGCCAGGGCCTCGGCCCTCCGCCAGCCGCATGCAATCAGTACTCTCCGTGATTGTCTGAGCCTTGGCATGGACTCATGCTCAAGATGGAGGAGGAGCATATGAACCGGGTCGCGGATAAAGTCGTAATCGTCACGGGTGCCTCTTTGGGGCTGGGGGCAGCCTCGGCGCGGATGCTTGCGCGCGAAGGCGCCGCCGTCGTTCTTGCGGATATCGAGGACAAGGAGGGTCAGGCGCTGCAGAAGGAGATCGAGGCCGCAGGCGGGCAGGCGCTTTACGTGCATCACGACGTCGCGAGCGAAGAGAGCTGGAAGTCGCTCGTAGAGTGCACGCTCACCCGCTTTGGGCGGATGAATGTGCTAGTAAACAACGCGGGCGTGGCCGCCAGTGCGGCTCCGGAGGAGCAGACGTTGGAGCAATGGCGCTGGCTGATGAGCATCAACCTGGACGGCGTGTTTCTCGGCACGAAACACGCGATACTCACCATGAAGGCCTACCCCCCCGGAGGAGGCGGCGGCTCCATCATCAATCTCTCCTCCATCGAGGGCCTGGTCGGGGACCCGCACCTGGGCGCGTACAATGCCTCCAAGGGCGGGGTGCGGCTCTACACGAAATCGGTCGCGCTCTATTGCGCCAGAGCCGGCCTGGATATACGCGTCAACTCGATCCATCCAGGCTACATCTGGACGCCGATGGTCGAAAACTACCTGCGCTCCCGGGCTGACGGAGATGTCGCCGCCGGTCGCAGGGAGATCGCGGCGATGCACCCCGTGGGCCACGTCGGCGAGCCCGACGACATTGCGTACGGCGTAGTCTATCTCGCCTCGAACGAATCAAAATTCGTCACCGGCGCGGAGCTCGTCATCGACGGCGGCTATACGGCGCAATAGCGACGACCCTGCCATCGGTTTTTCCTTATGGCGCGCGCAGGCGCAAGGTGATTTGCTTGCACTCTCCGGGTATCAACCAGAGAAGTTTCAGGCATGACTTGCGAACCCGAACCGAAAGCGGAACACGCGCGGCAAACTGGAGATCGGAATCCCGTACAGCCCCTCAGTCAGGACGTCGTCGCACGGATTGCGCACGAGCTGCGCAGCCCGCTCTCCGTGATGTCGAACGTGCTGCGGGTGTGCCGGACGAGCATCGCCCCAACGGCGATGCCCGCAGCCGGAGACGTTCTCGACCGACAGGTCAAAAAGGCTCTGCGGCTCGTCAACGACCTGATGGAGCTCACGCGGCTGAGCGAGCGGCAGCTGCCCTTGGAGCGCGTCCCGGTGGACCTCGGCCGCGTGGTCCTCAACGCCGCTCAGGACCTCGAGCAGGAGGTCCGGGCCCGGGGGCAGATGGTCGATCTGCGGCCCCTCGGCGAGGCTCTGTGGGTGCGGGGCGATGCTACCCGCCTGGAGCAGATCGTCGGCAACCTTCTCGAGAACAGCAGCAAGTACTCGGGGGAAGGAGGACGCATCGTGCTGGCCTTGTCGCAGCAGGACGGCCAGGCCGTGTTGTCAGTTCGGGACGAAGGCGACGGAATCTCGTCCGCGGACCTGCCGCACGTCTTCGACCCCTATTTTCGCGGCAGCGATCCGGCAAAGACCGCGCGCGGCGGGCTTGGGCTGGGCCTCACGCTGACGCGGCGCCTCGTGCAACTGCACGGCGGAACCATCGAGGCGAAGAGCCGCGGTGTCGGATGCGGCAGCGAATTCATCGTCAGGCTGCCGTTGGACCGCTGACGTGAAGAACGACACGCGACTTGCCGGCCAGGTCCCTAGTGCGAGGCGAAACTTTCGCCCTGCTCGGGTACCGTCACATCGAGCTCCAGAGCCCGGCGCAGATGCTGGCGCAGCGCATCCGCGGCCGCCGGCTCACCGTGTGTCACGAAGACCCGCCTGGGCGCACTGGGGGATGAGGCGAGCCAGGCTGTGAGGCCGCGATAATCGGCATGGCTCGAGGTGCCGTGCAGCTGCACGACTTCCGCGCGCAGGGGTACCCACTCTCCGTGACACTTGATGCTCTCCGTCCCGGCGAGCATCGCGGCACCGCGCGTGCCCGCGGCCTGATAACCCGTGAAAAGAATCAGATTGCGTGGATCCGGGGCGAATGCCTTCAGGTGATGCAGCACGCGCCCGCCCGTCGCCATGCCGCTCGCGGCCAGGATGATCATCGGCCCTGACCGGCGATTGAGCGCCTTCGATTCCTCGACACCGGTGACGAAACGGGCAACGCCGCTCATCGCGGCGAGCTCCTCGGCATTGAGCCGGTGCTCACCCGGGTAGTCCTGGTACAGAGGCGTCGCATCCTCCGCCATCGGGCTGTTGAGATAGACGGGGACGGCCGGGATCGTATGGTTCTCCTTCAGCCGCCTGATGAGATGCAGGAGGAGCTGCGCGCGCCCGATCGCGAATGTCGGCACGATGACGACACCGCCCCGCGCCAGCGTACGTGCCACCGGCCCGGCCAGCTCCGTCTCCGGGTCGAGCGGCGAATGCAGCCGGTCCCCATACGTCGACTCGATCACCACCCAGTCGGCCGCCGGCGGCGACGCCGGCTCCCGCATCAGCGGATCGTGCGTGCGGCCGAGATCGCCGGAGAAGAGGATTCGCTCGCCATGCGAATCGAGGCGGATCGAAGCCGCGCCGAGGAGATGGCCGGCGCGCGAGAAGCCCGCCTGGATGTCGGGAGACAGGGCGATGTCCGACGGCAGCGCGACCGGATGCAGCCGCTCGAGCGCTGCGCGGGCATCGGCTTCCGTATAGAGAGGCAGCGCCGGGGAGTGCTTCGAGAATTTGTGGCGGTTTGCGTATTGCGCCTCCTCCTCCTGCAGCCGCGCGGCATCCGGCAACATGAGCGACAGGAGTCTGCGGGTCGCGTCGGTGCAGTAGACCGGACCCTGGTAGCCTTCGCGCACGAGCACGGGCAGAAAGCCCGAGTGATCGATGTGGGCATGTGTCAGGAGCGCCGCATCGATCGACCGCGGATCGAAAGGAAGCGGCTGCCAGTTCCGCTCGCGCAGGCGCTTCACGCCCTGGAAGAGCCCACAATCGATGAGGATCCGCCGCGCACCGATCTCGACCAGATACTTCGAGCCCGTCACGGCGCCCGCGGCGCCAAGGAACGTGATTTTCATGTATGCGGGAGCACGGCCGCCGGATGGAAGCTTTCGCCGCCACGCGTGGCGAGCTCCTCGTACTGGCGGTACTTCTCGATGACCACCTGCTGGGCTTGCGCGAGCAGCGGTCCGGCCACATCGGAATGCGACGTCGCGAGCGCACGGTAGCGCAGCTCGTTGAGCGCGTACGCCTCGAAGGGAATCGTGGGCCGCGGGGAGTCGAGCCGGAAGGGCCGCTCGCCGACCGTTCGCATGAGGGGATCGAAGCGAAAGAGCGGCCAATACCCGCTCGAGACGGCGAGCCGCTGCTGGCGCATGCCATGGCGCAGGTCGAATCCGTGCGCGATGCAGTGGCTGTAGGCGAGAATGAGCGAGGTGCCGGGATAGGCCTCGGCCTCGCGGAACGCGAGCAGCGTTTGCTGCGGATTGGCGCCCATTGCGACCTGCGCCACATATACGTTGCCATAGGCGATCGCCTGAAGCGCGAGGTCGCGCCTTGCGGTGCGTTTGCCCGCCGCAGCAAACTTGGCCACGGCCCCCAGCGGCGTTGCCTTCGACGCCTGGCCGCCCGTGTTGGAGTAGACCTCCGTGTCGAGAACCAGGATATTGACGTCGAGGCCGCTCGCGAGAACATGGTCGAGCCCTCCCGATCCGATGTCGTACGCCCAACCGTCGCCGCCCACGATCCAGACGCTGCGGCGCACGAGGTGATCGATGAGCGAGAGCAGCTCGCGCGCCCGCTCGTCATCGAGAGCCTCCAGCCGGCGCCGCAGGACCTCGACACGCTCGCACTGCGCCCGCACCTCCGACTCCCGCACCTGCGGCGCCTCGAGGATTTGCCTGGCGAGGTCATCGCCGACGCCCGGAGCAAGCGCCCGTACCAACGCCAGCGCCTGCTTACGATGCTGATCGGCCGCGAGCCGGAAGCCGAGCCCGAATTCGGCATTGTCCTCGAAGAGCGAGTTCGACCAGGCGGGCCCCCGTCCGTCGGGCCCGCGCGTCCAGGGCGTGACCGGCAGGTTGCCGCCATAGATCGAGGAGCAGCCGGTGGCATTGGCGATCTGGGCGCGATTGCCGAAGAGCTGTGACAGGAGCTTCAGATACGGTGTCTCCCCGCACCCGGCGCAGGCGCCCGGAAACTCGAACAAGGGCTTGAGGAACTGCACGCCGCGCACATTGGCGAAATCCACGCGCGCCCGATCGTTGACGTCCAGCAGCTCGAAGAATCCGATGTTGGCGCGCTCCTGCTCGAGGATCGGCGCCTTCTCGGCAAGACGGATCGCCTTGGCGGTCGCATCCAGCGGGCTCGTGGCCGGACAGACCTCGACGCAGATGCCGCATCCCGTGCAGTCCTCCGGGTAAAGCTGCAGCGCGAAGCGCACCTGCGGGAATCCCCGCACGTTGATCGGCACGGAGCGGAAGGTCGGCGGCGCCGCGGCGAGGCGCGCTTCGTGGAAGTATTTCGCCCGGATCACGCTGTGCGGACAGGCGAAGCTGCACTCCCCGCACTGCACGCACAGCTGCGGGTCCCACACGGCGACCGTCTCGGAGACATTGCGCTTCTCGAAAGCCGCTGTGCCGCAGGGGTATGTACCGTCGGCCGGCAGAGCGCTCACCGGGAGCTCATCTCCACGGCCTTGCATCATCCTCGCGGTGACCTCGTGCACGAAGCGAGGGGCCGCGACCGGCGCCAGGGCCGCTCGCTCGGTGAGACTCGTTGCCGTCTCGGGCACCTCCACCTTGCTCAGGGCCGCGAGGGCGCCGTCGACCGCGGCAAAATTGCGCCTCACGACCTCGCCACCCTGGGCGCCGTAGGCCTGCTCGATGGATGCCTTGATGCAGGAAACCGCCTCCTCGCGCGGCAGGATGTCCGCGATTGCAAAGAAGCACGTCTGCAGCACGGTATTGATGCGTGTGCCGAGTCCCGCCTCATGGGCTACACGGGAGGCATCGATGACGAAGAAGCGCAGCTTACGGGCGATGATCTGCCGCTGCACCGACCTCGGCAGCCGATCCCACGCCTCTGCGGGCTCGTGTGCGGTATTGAGGAGGAACGTGCCGCCTTGCGCGGCCCGCCGCAGCACGTCGGTCCGCCGCAGCAACGCGGCATGATGACAGGCAATGAAGGTCGCCGACTCTATGAGGTAGGGCGCCTGGATCGGCCGCGGACCGAAGCGCAGGTGGGAGATGGTCTGCGCGCCGGACTTGTGGGAGTCGTACTCGAAATACCCCTGAGCGAAGCGATCCGGGTCATCCGCGATGATCTTGACGCTCGCCTTGTTGGCACCCACCGTGCCGTCCGATCCGAGACCGTAGAAGAGCGCGCGCACGGCACCTTCGGGCTCCAGGGAGAAGGAAGGATCCACGCCCAAGCTCGTCGCTGACACATCGTCGTCGATGCCGACCGTGAAGCCGTGCCTGGGATCGGGCCTGGCGAGCTCGTCGAACACCGCCTTTGCCTGCGCAGGGTTGAAGTTCTTGGACCCGAGCCCGTAACGCCCGCCGATGACACGGGGCAGGGTATCCCTGCGGCCCGCGCCAACCTCGCGCGCGAGCGAGGTCAGCACATCGAGATAGAGCGGCTCACCCGGCGCGCCCGCTTCCTTGGTGCGCTCGAGCACGGCGAGCACGCGGCAGGTCTCGGGCAGGGCGCTCAGCAGATGTGTTACCGAAAACGGCCGATAGAGCCGCACCTGCAGCACCCCTACCCGCTCGCCGCGCCGGCGGAGCACTCTGGCGGTGGCGCGCGCCGTATCCGCGCCCGACCCCATGATGACGATCACGCGCTCGGCGTTCTGCGCGCCTTCGTACTCGAAGAGACGATAGCTGCGGCCGGTGAGCGCGGCGAAGCGCGCGAATGCGGTCTCGAGAATCGACGGCACGCGGGCGTAATAGGGATTGCAGGCCTCGCGCGCCTGGAAGAAGGTATCGGGATTGTGCGCAGTCCCCCGGATCACCGGGTGCGCCGGCGAGAGCGCGCGGGCGCGATGAGCACGAACGAGCTCCGGATCGATCATCGCCCGCAGCTCGCGATCGGTGAGCACTCGGATCTTGTTGATCTCGTGCGAGGTGCGGAAGCCGTCGAAGAAATGCAGGAATGGGATGCGCGACTGCAGGGTGGCGAGCTGCGCGACCAACGCCGCATCGTGAGCCTCCTGCACCGAGGCGGAGGACAGGAGCGCGAATCCGGTCATCCTCGCGGCCATGACGTCCGAGTGCTCGCCGAAGATGGACAGCGCCTGGGTCGCAACGGCGCGCGCCGCGACGTGAAAGACCGTGGGACTCAGCTCCCCTGCGATCTTGAACATGTTCGGCAACATGAGCAGCAGTCCCTGCGAGGCGGTGAACGTCGTGGTCAGCGCTCCCGATTGCAGCGCGCCGTGCACCGCACCGGCCGCGCCGCCCTCGCTCTGCAGCTCCTCGACGAAGGGGACCTGCCCGAAGATATTGGCCACCCCCTGGGATGCCCATTCGTCCGCCAGCTCCGCCATGGCCGATGCGGGCGTGATCGGGTAGATCGCACAGCCGTCGTTCACCCGGTAGGCGACATGGGCGACCGCGCCGTTGCCGTCGAGCACCGCGGTCCGAGGCTCTTCGCCCGGCGATGTGGCCATGGTGCGCTATCCCGGCTCCGCGACCATGTCGATCGCGTGGCACGGACAAGCCTCGAAGCACACCGCGCATCCGGTGCAGCGCTCGTAGTGAATCTCGTAGCGCCGGCCGGCGCCGAGCTTGCCGATCGCGCGCTCGGGACAGGCGGCGTAGCAGGTATCGCACTCGAAGCAGGTACCGCAGGACAGACATCGCGCAGCTTCGCGGTGCGCTTGCGCTTCCGTAAGCCTCGCGACGACCTCCGCAAAATCGCCGGCACGGCTGCTGGCCGGGCGCCTCGCCTCCTCCGATCGGAGGACGTCGCTGAAGATGGGCAGATGCAACATGGCCCGCGATACCACGGGCGGAAGCGGGGCCGGGACGTATTCCCTCCCCCGCAGCCAGCTGTCGATGTGCAGGGCGGCGCGCCTGCCATGCCCCATGGCCGCAGTCACGGTACGCTCGCCCGGCACCAGATCGCCTCCGGCGAAAACGCCCGCTCGCCCGGTCATCATATGGGGTCCGACTTCGAGCGTCCCGCCCGCCGTGAGCACCACTCCCGGCACATTGCCGAGGAATGCGCTCTCGCTGGACTGGCCGACGGCGAGAACCACGCTGTCCGCCGCGATCCTATCGAGCTGACCCGTCGGCTGGGGGCGGCCTTGCGCATCGAGCTCCATGCGCTCGACGGTCAGCTCGCCGCCCGTGAACCTTCGGATGCTCGTCAGCCATTGGAAGCGAATCCCCTCCTCTTCGGCCTCCGCCGCCTCGAAGGCGTGCGCCGTCATGTGCGCACGATCGCGCCGGTAGATGATGAGAGGCTCGGTGCCGCCCAGGCGCATCACCGTGCGCGCAGCATCCATCGCGGTATTTCCTCCGCCGTACACGACCACACGCCGGCCGAGCTGGGGCCGCTCCCCGAGACTCACGCCATGCAGCAAGGGCAGTGCATCGAGCAATCGCGCCGCATCCTGCGCGGGCAGGTCGATGCGCTGCGATACATGCGCGCCGATGGCGACGAATGCCGCGTCGAAATTGCCGGCTTCCTTCTCCTCCACGAGATCCTCGACGCGGTGATCGGGAATGATTCTGACGCCCAGGGCTTCTATCCGGCGCACTTCCGCCGCGAGCACGTCCCGCGGCAGCCGATACGCCGGAATCCCGAAGCGCATCATGCCGCCCGGCAACGGCTCGGCATCGTGAATCTCGACGATGTGGCCGAGCCGCCTCAGGTGATACGCCGCCGCCAGCCCGGCCGGGCCGGCGCCAACGATGAGCACACGCTTGCCGGCGCCCGCGCGAGGCTCCGCGGCGGGCGGCAGCGGCCAACCCTCTCGCAGAGCGAGATCCCCGAGAAAGCGCTCCACGGCGTGAATGGAGACGGCGCCATCGAGCTCCTGCCGGTTGCACGAGGATTCGCACGGGTGATAGCAAACGCGTCCTTGCACGGCCGGGAACGGATTGTCCTGCACCAACGCCTCCCAAGCCTCTCGAGGGTGTCCGGCCGCAGCATGCGCGAGCCACGTCTGCACGCGCTCACCTGCCGGGCATGCATGATTGCAGGGAGGCAGCAGATCCCGATACACCGGTCGCCGCGCCCGATAGGGCCCGGTGCCGGGCTCGGCGAGCAAATCGACGACTGGCGTAAGATCCGTTCGCGAATTACCCATGCTGCGCAAGTTAGCCGGCAAGGATCCGCCCGTCGTGCGCAGATCTACTTAGTTCCGGCTACGTGGTTGCGCGTATTCCATCCAGGGCTTCACCCGTGCAGGAGCTGCGCCGCGGCTTTCTCCGCGATCATGATCGTCGGCGCGTTGGTATTGCCGCCGATGAGCTTCGGCATCGCCGAGGCATCGATGACCCGTAGCGCCTCGATGCCACGCACGCGTAAGCTCGCGTCCAGGACGGCGTTGGCATCGCGCCCCATGCGACAGGTGCCAGAGGGGTGATAGATAGTCTCCGCCTTGCGCCTGACGACCGCTTCCAGCTCGCTTCGCGTCGTAACAGCCTCGCCCGGAAACACCTCCGCGCCACGGTAGGCATCGAACGGTACCGCGCGGATGATGTCGCGCGCGAGGCCGACTCCCTCGAGGAGAGCCTGCAGATCACCCGCCCCGCTCAAATAACTTGCCTGGATCCGCGGCGGATCCTGCGGCCTGGAGGATCGCAATGTGATCGTTCCCCGGCTGCGCGGACGCAGGACGCAGGCATGCACGGTGAACCCGTGTCCAGGCAGCCGGTTGCGGCCATGGTCATCGAGCTGCGCCGGAACGAAGTGCAGCTGCAGATCCGGACGCGCATCGGGAGCGAGCCGGCTGCGCACGAACCCTCCGGCCTCGGCAATGTTGCTCACTCCAGGCCCGGAATGCGTGAGAAAGTAGCGCAGCGCGACCCCGAGCTCCTCCAGCCGGGTGAAGTCGTAGCTGATCGCTTGCGTGGAGCGGCTCACCGTGCAGAAGTCGAGGTGATCCTGAAGGTTGCGGCCGACCTCCGGGCTGTGAGCCACCACCGGGAGCCCCATGTCGCGCAGATGCTCCGCCGGCCCTATCCCCGACAGCAGCAGCAGTTGCGGGGAGCCGACCGCGCCCGCCGCGAGGAGCACTTCGCGCTCGGCATGGACGAGCTCGGAACGACCCTCCCGCAGATACTCCACACCGATGGCGCGGGTTGCGGCGAATACAATGCGCGTAACCAGGCCGTGAGTGCGGATCTCGAGATTTCCCCGATGCCGGGCGGGGGCGAGGTAGGCGACCGCGGCGCTGCACCGCCGGCCACGACGCTGCGTCACCTGATAGTACCCGACGCCCTCCTGCGTACCGCCGTTGAAATCGTCATTTTGCGGCAGCCCGCACGCCTGGGCGGCCGCCAGGAATACCGCGCTCAGCGGATTGCGGAACCGGAGGTCCTCGACGGCGAGTGGACCGCCTGTGCCATGGTAGCTGTCCGTCCCCCTTGCCTGATCCTCCGCCTCGATGAAGTACGGCAGCACGCCACCGTAACCCCACTCCTCTCCCGCGAGCTCCGCCCATTCTTCGTAGTCGAGAGGATGACCACGGGTGTAGCACATCGCGTTGATCGAGCTGCTGCCTCCGAGCACCCTGCCCCGCGGCCAATAGAGGCGACGGTTCTGCAGCTCGGGCTCCGGCTCAGTGTAGTAACGCCAGTCGATACGGGCATCGTTGACGAGCCGCGCCAGCCCGGCGGGCATGTGAATCCACGGGCTCGAGTCTGCGCCCCCCGCCTCGAGCAGCAGCACCCGCAGGTCCGCACGCGCCGACAACCGGTTGGCGAGCACACAGCCCGCGGATCCCGCACCTACGATGACGTAATCGAACGTGTCGTGTCTCAAGAGGAACCCCCCTCGGCCGCCGAGGGCGATGCAGCCGATATCGTGCCGCCCGCCAGCAGCATTTCCATGAGCTGCGATTCCCGCTGCTCGATCACCGCGAGAAACTGCGTGGGATCCGGCAATCCTCGAAACGCTTTGAAGCCGCGCTCGAGAAAATCCTGCAGAGCACCGAAGCCGGCCACAATTGCCGGTCCATGCGCGGCGCGCAACCCGAGACGGACGAGCGGCATTCGAACAGCACCCGCGAGAGCCCTGCCCGTTTCCGCCACCAGTGCGATCTGGCGTCGGCGAGCCTCCGGCCGTCCGACGGCTCGATAGGTATCCGCGTAGGCCGTCGCGGTCAGCGGGCCAGGAGGCAGCCGCTCAGCCATTTGCAGATCGAGCTCGGTGCTGAGAACCTCAAGCTCTATCGCCATGGAAAGTACCTCGAGCATGCGCGGTGGCAAGGCCCGCTTGAGCAGCCGCCAGGCGCGGGCCACGCCCTGATCGCGCTCGGTGAGGTCCTGAGGTCCATACAGATCGCTCAGGAAGAAGGTCAGGGCATCGCCGACAGACGGATCGTGCCGCCGCAGATCCTCATATGTCCCTGCCAGACGCGCCGCCTGCCAGGCCCGCACCTCCCGCAGCCGCTTTGCAGCCGGCCCGGCGGCGCGAGCGGCCAGCTCGCTCTTGCGCTCGATCAACCGCTCCAGCCCGCCGGTGGCATCCGCAGGGCTCATTCGGCCAACTCCGACACGACCTGCCCGAGCACAGCCTTCGAGTCCAGAAGGCCCAAATGACCGATCCCCCGCAGCTCGATCGCTCGCGCTCCGTGAAACCGGGCGCTTCCTGCCGGGACGACATAATTGTCATCGAGGCTGTAAAGAGTCGTCATGGGAATATCCAGCCGCCCTTCCTGACACGCATTGAGCTCCGCCAGCCAGCTCGAGCCCGGGCACATCTCCCGCGCGCTCGGCCAGCGAAAGCAGCACGCAAGCGTGGTTCCGTGATGAGGCGCCCCGATCGTGATGATCCGGCCGACGAGCCCCGGGCGCGCGCTTCGCAGAGCCGCACGGGCCACGAGCCCTCCCATGCTGTGCGCCACGATGGTGACGGCGCCGCCACCACTGCGCGCGCCGAGACCCTCCAGCTCCGTGAGCAACTGCGCCGCGTATGCATCGATCCCGGCAAAAAGGGGCTCGAGGCTCACTGCGCGCACCGGCCCGACATCCGCAGCGCCGAGCCGCGCAAGCAGCGGCCGCCACACGGCGCGGCTGCAGGCGAAGCCGTGAACCAACATTACCGGGTGCGCAGGCGACCGAGCGGTGGCCTGCGGGGATTTGACCGGCGCACGGCAGGGCTCGAGGGCCATGCGCCCCAAGGCGAGATCCAGCGCCCACGCGTCGCGCCACAGCGCTTCGAGCATACGTGTCCCGCGCCCCCGAGGAGTGCAGCCCGGAGCGGCCATTGCCTGCCCGAGCGCCAGTGGAGCGGCGGCCAACAGGAAAGCGACGCAGCAGAGCTCCCCGATGACCAGCGCCGCGACCGCGAGAGCGCTCAGGCGCGATCCCGTGGCGAGCGCTGCCGCGAGACCCGCGCCCAGAAGCAACTGACAGCCCAGAGCGATCGCCGACCATCGGGCCGCCACCGCGCCTCACCTCGGGTGATGCTGCGCAGCGACGATGTCCTCGAGTCGCCCCAGGGCCCGACCCAGACGCATCGTCACATGCCGCACGTGAGCGCTTCTCTCCCGTGCCGCCGTGGAGAATTTGCGCTCGGGATCGCGCAGGCGCCTCGTGTCGAGGGAGAGGCCGTGCTGCGCGAGAAGCGGCGCGAGAGTACTCGCGTGCGCGAGCAGATCGCGGCGGGTCCGCTGATAGGCATGATCGGCGAGCCGTCGTCGCCCGGCATAGCGGAACACGTTCGTGAAGAAGAACTGCTCGTCGCGACGGTCCGGCTGCAGCAGCAGAATGTCGGCGCGCGGGTAGCTCGCGGCGTAATCGGCCATCTTGATCTGCATGCGCGAATGTATCAGCGCACGGAATGTCTGGCTGAGCACGACCGGGAGCCCGCGGTCGGCGAGGTTGATCCGGGCCTTTTTGGGCACGCCCGAAGCGTGGAACGGAACCAGCGGATTGATGCAGATCACGAGGCCGCAGCCCGCTTCCAGGGCGAAAGTCGCATCGAGCGTGCGCGTGAGCGCACCGTCCACATAATGATGTCCATCGATCTCGACTGCCGGATACAGGCCCGGCAACGCGGCACTCGCCACGAGCGCGCGGGAAATCGGCACGCGGCCGTGCCTGCGATCGCCGAAGAAAACCGGCTCTCCAGTGTTGAGATCCGTCGCGACGACGTGCAGCTGGCCGGGCAGGCGACGGAAGTCGTCCGTGTGCCCTTCGGACGTGAAAACGGCATGAAGGTAGCGCTCGAGGCCCGCATTATCGAACAACGCGGCCGGTACGAGCTCACCCAAAGCCCCCATGATCGCCGCCCAGCCGTTGTGCAGCGGATCGCGGGAGAGCTGGCGCGCGATGCCGGCGAGGACCTGCGGTATGCGCGCGAGCCGGCTTGCGTATTGCCCGAAGGCCGGGCGCAGCAGCGCTCCCGGGGAGAATGGAAAGAGCGTCGACTCGTCGTGGATGAAAGTCATCCCCAGCGTCGTCGTGTCGAAGCCGTTGGCCAGGCCCGCGGCGACCAGCGAGCCGGAGCTGACCCCGACGTAGACATCGAACCCCGTCAGCGCCCGCCCGGCGATCGCCTCGCTGAGGGCATGCAGGGCGCCGAGCGCATAGAACGCGCCCAGCGGCCCACCGCCTGCGAGGGCGATCGCAAGCTTGCCGCGGCCCGTGCGGCGCCTTCGCGCGGGCCCGATGGCCAGCATGTGTCAGGCTGCCGCGTTTGATGCGGCCCCTCGCGAGGCACCACGGCGTGGTCTGGGCGCCTTGCGCGCCTGACGCGCCATCTTGTTTATGTTGTCATTGAGCGTATCCACGCGCCTGCTGAGCGCGGTGACTTCCTCCGCGCTCGGCACTCCGAGTTGCGTGAGGGCTCGATGTACGCGTGTCTGAAAGACCTTCTCCAGGCCGTCCAGCACATCGACCGCCTGACCACGCACCTGTCCGACGCGCGCGCCGACTCTGTCCTGCACCCCCGCCATGACTCCCTGCAGCGCCTTTTCGGCCGCTCCACGGGTGTTGGCGTGAACGCGCGCCCCTTCGACCACCAGATCTTCGAAGAGCTGCGGTGCGCCATTGCTCGCCTTCGAGAGCGCGCCGAGGCCGGCGAGATAGACCTGATGAAGGGCACCTAGGAGGCGGGCTGGTGCGCCCGCTGCGGCACCATTGCCGACTTTTCGCCTGGATCTTGCCATGTGTTCCCCTCGCGGCCGCTGCCGCATGCGTATTTGCCCGACTGGGCGCCTGAAACGACCGTCGTACGATAGGAGGCGCAGGCCAGGTCTTGAATTCGTATTTCCCGCAAGAGGACGCCATCATGCGTAAAGAGGAATCCGATCGCTATCCTGGCGATGAGCTGCGCAAGCACTGGGGCCGGCTCCATCAAACCGATCGCGAGCCCTGGCCCGATGCGCGCGCCATCGGCAAGCTCGCCAGAGGCCATGCGCGGCTCGCCGCCTCGATCGAAGCGCAGGGAGGCGTGGCAGCGGCAGCGCAGGCTCTGCAGGATGCGTGGCGCGCATTTCATTCCGGCGCATTCCCCCGCGCAATCATCGCGGGAGAGAAGCTCGGACCCCTCGGCGCCGCCGCGGCCAACAAGGCGGCCGCCATCGAGTCGTTATATTCGAAACGCGGCGCCGCGCCGCTGCTGAAAGCGCTCGAATCGGCCATTGCGCGCGGTGATGAGGCCGTTGCCGAGCTGCCGGACTACCCAAACGCGCACTACACGCTGGCGCTGGTCATCGGGCGCTACAGTCAACGGATCTCGATCCTCAAGGCGCTCGCCGCCGGCCTCGCCGGTCGTGTCCGCGAGCATCTCGAGCGCACCCTATCCCTCGAGCCGCGCCATGCCGAGGCCCATCTCGCCTCCGGCCTCTACCATGCGGAGATCATCGGCAAGCTCGGCCCGCTCGCCGCGAGCCTGACATACGGCGCCAGCGCGAGCACGGCCCTGGAGCACTTCCGGCAGGCGCTCGCGCTCGCCCCCTCCTCGCCCATCGTGCGGATGGAGTATGCAAACGGCCTGCTGCTCCTCGATGCCGCGCGCAATCAGCGCCAGGCCGAAGAGCTGTACGCACAGGCCGCCGATTGCGTCCCCGCGGATGAGATGGAGCGGCTCGATGTCGCGCGCGCCAGGCGCGGACTCGCGGCACAGGCGGGGGCCGCACGCTAATCGAGCAGCGAGCCGGCGCCGAGCAGCACCAGGAACACCAGACGCTCGAACTCCACTGCGAGCTGCTCGACGAGGCGAACCGGATCGGGAATGAGGGCGCGGTCGGAAGTCACGCCGAACTGCACCCGTCCGCGGTAGGTGAGCATGCTCACCCCCGTGCCGATGCTCCCGGATTGCGGCACCCAGAACAACACCTCGGTCACGGGGCTGCCGGCGAACGACAGGATTTCGTCCGGACCGCGCAGATTCGAGGCCACGAGGCTCGCCTTCGCGCTGAATATCGACAGCGCGAATGCTTCCACCGGCGGCGGCAGGCCGCCGACGAGCGACAGCAGCCCGAGAGTGGCCCGCGCCTGGGCGGATCCCTTGAGCGCCAGCATGGCGGCGTGCACCGAGTACAGCCGTTCCAGCGGATGGAGCACACCGACGGGAAGATCGACGAACACCAGTCCGAAGTAGTTGCCGAGCGTCTTCGTGCCGGCGAGCTGTCGCGGCTCGGCGCTCGGACGCAGGTTCACAGGGACCGCGGCGCGCAGCGTCACACCCGCGACGCAATCCCCCTGGGCGGCGAGATACCGGCCCAGCGCTCCGGCCAGTGTAGATATCAGGACATCATTCACCGTGCATCCGAGCACGCGCGCTATGGCGCGCACCTCATCGAGCGACAGCGCCTGCGTCCAGGCGACGCGGCGGGTTCCCGACAGAGGGCGTTTCAAACGAGTCGCCGGATCATCAGACATCGCCACGATGCGTCCAAGCTCGGTGCCGACCGTGAGCGCCTCGCGCGCGACCGCCGAGGCTTCACCCGGATGCAGAGCATAGTGCACCCCACCCTCGAGCAGTGTTGCGACGCTGCTCCAGCCAGGCAGACCGTCTGCGAGCGATAGCGGCGCCGCCGGCGCCGGCAACGCCGCGCCGACAGGCAGCGACGCGCGCGCGGTGGATGCCGGCAATCGCCGCGGCGGGTCGGCAAGGGAGAGCAGCGTGTAGAGGAGCGCAATTCCATCGCCGTAGCAGTGATGGATCCGCACGATGATGGCGCTGCCCATGCCGTAGCGCTCGATGAGATGAAACGTCCATAGTGGCCGCCCGGCTGGCAGCGGCGTGCTCGCCAGCTCACCGGCAAGCGCCTCGAGCTCGCTCTGGCCGCGCGGAGCCGGCAGCGCCGCGGAAATCAGATGGTCGTCCACGTTGAATGATGTTGACTCGATCCAGGCCGCCCCGAGCGTGTCGGCCACCGGCAGGCAGCGGAAGCGGTCGAAGGCGAGCAGCCGTTGTGCGATGAGGCCGCGCAGCGCGGCCCGGCCGAGCTTTCGCCCGAGGACGATCAGGCCGACGATGATCATGGGATTCTCCGGCCTGTCCATCAACAGCCATGCCCGATCGACCGCCGAGAGGCGCTCACTGGTTGCCATCGGCGTAGTGTCGCGCGAGCGGCGCTCCCGCGGTGCTTCGGTTTGCCACGATACGAATCGACTCCCGAGGGGCGTAGCGTAGCCCTTCGGCTCGGCGTGGACGCAGAGGTCGAACGATGTCTTATTTCGTAACCGGCGGAACGGGATTCATCGGCAGACGTCTCGTGGCGCGCCTCGCCTCACGGGGCGAGACGATATACCTGCTGCTCAGGCCGGGCTCGCGTGAGCGACTCGAGCGATTGCGCGCCGACTGCGGCGCGGCAGCCGAGCGGCTGGTGGCCATCGAGGGTGACCTCGAGTCCGACTGGTTGGGCCTCCAGCAATCGACGCGGGACTCGCTGAAGGGCAAGATCCGTCATTTCCTCCATCTCGGGGCCCTGTATGATCTCGCCGCGCCGGCCGCGAGGCTCGAGCAGGTGAACGTGCTCGGGACGCGGCAGGCGCTGCGCCTCGCGCACGAGCTGCAGGCAGGCTGCTTTCACCTGGTGAGCTCGATCGCAGCCGCGGGACGCTATCCCGGGACTTTCACGGACACCATGTTCGCGCAGGCCGAGGACCTGGCGCATCCGTATTTTCGCACCAAGCACGAGTCCGAGGCCCTGGTGCGCGGCACCTGTCGCCTCCCGTGGCGGATCTATCGTCCCGGCATGGTCGTCGGGGATTCCCGTAGCGGGGAGATGGACAAGGTGGATGGGCCGTACTACTTCTTCAGGCTCATTCAACTGCTGCGCGACGTGCTGCCTCGCTGGATGCCGCTCATCGGCCTCGAGGGGGGCCACATCAACCTCGTTCCGGTGGATTACGTGGTCGCGGCCCTCGATCATCTCGTCCATCTCCCGGGCGAAGACGGCGCGTGCTTCCATCTGGTGGACCGCCGGGACAGACGGGTCGGCGAGGTGCTCAATCTGTTCGCCGAGGCCGCGCATGCGCCGACGATGTCGCTGCGGCTCGAGCCGGTCGTCCTCGCAGCGCTGGCAGCGGGTGTACGGGCCGGGGGCGCCGCATTCCTGCCTGCGGCGGCACGCATGGCCCGCCAGGCTCTCGCGGATCTGCACATTCCATCCTCGGTCCTCGATCTGCTCGACTATCCGACAGTGTTCGACCCCGGCCGTGCCGATGCACTGCTCGCACGTGCCGGCATCCAGGCGCCGCCCCTGGAGGATTACGCGTGGCGCCTTTGGGACTACTGGGAACGGCAGCTCGATCCACAGCGCTCGGGTGGCGATCGGCTTGCGCACGCGGTGCATGGCAAGACGGTACTGATCACGGGCGGCTCCTCGGGCATCGGTCGCGCGACTGCGCTGAAGCTCGCTCAGGCCGGCGCGCGGGTGATCATCGTTGGCCGCGACCCGCAGAAGCTCGCGGCGGTTGCTGCGCAGATCCGCGGCCTCGGCGCGCAGGCGACGGCCTACGCCTGCGACATCACCGATGCGAGCGCGTGCGGACAACTCATCTCGAAAGTGCTTGCGGAGGACCAGCACGTCGACATTCTGGTCAACAACGCCGGCCACTCGATCCGCCGCGCCGTCGAGTGCACCTACGATCGCTTTCATGACTACGAGCGGCTGATGCAGGTGAACTATTTCGGGGCATTGCGTCTGACGCTCGCTCTGCTACCCTCGATGGTGGCACGCGGCGCGGGACACGTGATCAGCATCTCTTCCATCGGAGTCCTGAGCAGCGCGGCGCGATTCGCGGCATACAACGCATCCAAAGCGGCTCTCGAGGCATTCACGCGCTGCGCCGCCGCGGAGTATCATGACCGCGGCATACGCTTCACCGTCGTCAACATGCCCCTGGTACGTACTGCGATGGTCGCCCCGAGCCGGGTTTACGAGCGGTTCCCGCTTCTGCGGCCGGAGCAGGCCGCAGACATCGTTTGCGATGCCGTCGTGAGGCGTCCGGAGCGGCTCGCCACTCCCCTCGGCAGGCTCGCACAATGGGTCGAGGCAGTCGCCCCCGGCTTGAACCGGGCCTTCATGAGCGAGAGCTTCCGGCTGCTGCCCGAGTCGCAAGCCGCCGGTGGCGCGCCGGGCGCCGAGGATCGTCTGGAGCCTGAGGTGCTGGCAATCGCGGCGCTGTTGCACGGCGCACGGCGATGAGCCCGCAGACCCAACCGCAGGCCGCCCGGCAGCCGGCCGTGGCGCCTCCCGGCACGCAGGGTGCTCTGCTGCTCGAGCGGCAGCGGACGGCCTTCATCGCGGAAGGAGCGGTGACGGCGCGTGTCCGCATCGAGAGGCTCGGTCGCGCGCTCGATCTGTTGGTCACTCACCAGCAGCGGCTCTGCGATGCGCTCCAGGAGGACTATGGCAAGCGCCCGCCCGGCGTGACATTGCTCATGGACATCTATCCCGCAGTGCAGGCACTGCGCCACGCGCGGCGCCACTTGCGACGCTGGATGCGCCCGCACCGGGTAAGCACCGGGGTGCCCCTGGCCGCTCCCGGCTCGAGCAGCGAGATCCGCTTTCAACCCCTCGGGGTCGTAGGAATCATCAGCCCGTGGAACTTCCCGGTCGCGCTCTCGTTCGGCCCGCTGGCGGCCGCTCTTGCGGCCGGCAATCGCTGCCTGCTCAAGCCGTCTGAAGTCACCGCCGCGACCACACAACTCATGCAGGAGCTGATCTCCAGATATTTCGATCCGTCCGAGGTGGCGGCCGTGGCCGGCGGTCCTGAAGTGGCGGAGGCATTCTCGCGCCTGCCGTTCGATCACCTGATGTTCACCGGGTCCACCGAGATCGGCCGCAGGGTCATGGCGGCGGCGGCGCAGCACCTCGTGCCCCTCACCTTGGAGCTGGGCGGGAAATGCCCCGTCATCATCGGCCGCTCGGCCAATCTCGATCGCGCGGTCGATCGCATCCTCCTCGGCAAGCTCGCGAATGCCGGTCAGGTCTGTCTTGCTCCCGATCATGTGTTTGTGCCCCGGGAGATGATCGAGCCGATGGTCCAGGCGGCTCGATCCTGGGTGCAGCGAGCGTATCCCGCCTGGGCGACCAATCCCGACTACACGAGCCTCATCTCCACGCGGCATGCGGCGCGTACCCGCGAGCTGCTCGCCGATGCGATCGCAAGAGGCGGCCGGGCAGTCGCTCTCGGCGGAGAGCAGCAGCCCACCGCTGACGAGCGGCGCTTCGCGCCTACTCTGGTGCTCGACCCGGCCGACGGCATGCGCATCATGCAGGAGGAGATCTTCGCGCCGATCCTGCCGATAGTGGCCTACGACCGGCTCGAGGAGCCGCTCGCCCGGATCGGCGCAGGCCCACGCCCGCTCGCCCTCTACTACTTCGGCACCGAGCGGCGCGAGCTCGATCAGATTTTCGACCGGACCGTCTCGGGCGGAGTGACGGTGAACGATGTCGCCGCGCATTTCATGGTTCAGAACCTGCCCTTCGGGGGTGTCGGCGCAAGCGGCATGGGCGCTTACCATGGCGAGCAGGGCTTCAGGCAGCTCAGCCACGCGCGCGCCGTATACCGGCAGACCCGGCTCGACCTCTCGGGTCTCATCGGTCTGCGGCCGCCCTACGGGGGACGGCTGCGCCGCTTCCTCGGCCTGCTCGTGCGCAAGTAACCTCCCCGCGCGCGGTGCCGCCTCATGCGGCAGCCGCTCCGGCCTCCTCCCGCTCGAGCTCCCGCCGCAGCACCTTTCCGATCTGCGATTTCGGCAGGCTATGCCGGAACGCAACCTGTCGCGGAACCTTGTAGGGGGTCAGGCGCTCCCGACAGAACGCGACCAACTCCTCCGCCGAGAGCGATGCTCCCGGACGAAGCACGACGAAGATCTTGACTGCCTGGCCCGTACGCTCATCGGGAACACCGATGCAGCCGCATTCGAGCACCGCCGGATGCTCGCCGACGACGCTCTCCACCTCGTTGGGAAAGACCTTGAATCCCGAGACGTTGATGAGATCCTTCTTGCGGTCGACGATGCGGATGTATCCGGAAGGCTCGAGCACCGCGACATCACCCGTGCGCAGCCACCCCTCCTCGGTGATAGCCGCTGCGGTCTCCCGCGGGCGCTGCCAATAGCCGCGCATCACCTGGGGCCCGCGCACCCAAAGCTCCCCGGGTTGCCCGGGAGCAACCTCGAGACCGTCCTCGCGGATGCTGATCTCCGTCGCCGGCAGCGCCACACCCACAGTGCCGACCCGAGACCCCTCGGGCGGATTGCAGGCGACGACCGGCGAGGCCTCGGTGAGCCCATACCCTTCGAGCAACGGACGACCGGTGACGCCCTGCCACTCCTGCGCCACCCGCGGATGCAGTGCCGCTCCTCCGGCCGCTCCGAGCTTCAGGCGCGAGAAATCCAGCCGGGAAAACCCGGGATGGGCGAGCAACGCCGCGTACAAGGTGTTGACTCCCGTGATCAGGGAGAAACGCCAGCGCGCAAGCTCGGCCACCAGGCCCCCGATGTCCCGTGGGTTGGTGATGAGGACATTGAGGCCGCCCCGTTCGAGGAACAGCAGGCAGTTGCAGGTCAGGCAGAAGACGTGGTAGAGCGGCAGCGGCGTGATCATCACCTCGCGCCCCGGCTCGAGCAGCCCGCCCCAGATGGCACGCATCTGCGTGAGGTTGGCAACCATGTTGCCATGCGTGAGCATCGCTCCCTTGGGCGTGCCCGTGGTGCCGCCGGTATACTGAAGGAAGGCGATGTCATCCGGCCGCACCGCCGGGGGGGCGAAACGGATGGCCGCTCCCCGGGCGAGAGCCCGGCGCCAGCGCACGGCCTGCGGAAGGCGAAACGGCGGCACCATCCGCCTGACACGCCGGATGAGGAAATTCACGGCGGTGCGCTTGGGCAGGGGAGCCAGATCCGCGACCGCGGTGGTGATGACGTGGCGCACGGCGGTATCATCGATCACCTGCGCCAGGACGTGGGCGAAGTTCTCCAGTATCACGATGGCGCTTGCACCCGAGTCGGCGAGCTGATGGCGCAGCTCGCGCGGGGTATAAAGCGGATTGGTGTTGACGACCGTGAGCCCGGCGCGCAGCGCGGCAAACATCGCCACGGGGTACTGCAGCACGTTCGGCATCATGAGCGCGATCCGATCTCCGCGGACGAGGCCCAGATCGATCAGATAGGCGGCGAGGCATCGCGAGAGCCGCTCGAGATCCGAAAACCGCAGGGTGACGCCGAGATTGTGATAGGCGGGGCGCCCGGCGAAGCGCATGCAGCTCGCCTCCAGCAGGCTGACCAGCGTCTCGCCGGGCTCGACCTGAATGACCGCCGCGCCGCCCGCCGCTGCCGGGCCGGCCGACTGCCGAGCCCCGGAATCCGCTGCCATTCTATCGCCGCCTGTCATGTGCGCACCATAGCGCGCGCATTGGCCGTTCGCATCGTGGTTTCCTGCAGGCGCCAGTCCGGACAAATGCCTATGTACCCGCGGCGACGCCCATGAAGCGTGTATGCTGTTCGCGACGAACCACGCTTTGCAGAGGAACCCAGATGAAACGGGAAACCATCGCGATCCACGGGGGCTTTGCCGGAGATCCGCACACTCGTTCCGTGGCCGTGCCGATCTATCAGACCACGAGCTATTCCTTCGACGACACCCAGCACGGGGCCGATCTCTTCGACCTGAAGGTCGAGGGTAACATCTACACGCGGATCATGAACCCCACCACGGCCGTGCTGGAGCAGCGTGTAGCCCAGCTCGAGGGCGGCGTCGGCGCCCTGGCGCTCGCCTCGGGCATGGCCGCGATCACCGCGTGCGTGCACACCCTGGCCAAGGTCGGCGACAACATCGTC
This sequence comes from Steroidobacteraceae bacterium, assembly GCA_036393055.1. GTDB lineage: Bacteria > Pseudomonadota > Gammaproteobacteria > Steroidobacterales > Steroidobacteraceae > 13-2-20CM-66-19. The sequence continues at coordinate 660 of DASVWT010000150.1, read as the reverse complement.
GCGACCTCGCAGCTCTACGGCGGCACCTATAATTTCTTCTGTCACACCCTGCCCAACCAGGGGGTGCAGGTGCGCCTGGTGGATGGGCGCGACCCGGCGGCGTTCGCAGCCGCGATCGACGGCAATACCAGGATGGTCTTCTGCGAATCCGTGGGCAATCCCGCCGGCAACGTGGCCGACATCGCGGCGATCGCCGAAGTCGCCCATCGGGCCGGCGTGCCGCTGGTCGTCGACAACACGGTGCCGACGCCGATCCTGTGCCGGCCCTTCGAGCACGGCGCCGACATCATCGTGCATGCGCTGACCAAGTACATGGGCGGCCACGGCAACAGCATCGGCGGCATCCTGGTCGATTCGGGCAAATTCTCCTGGAAGGGCAATGCCCGCTTCCCGCAGCTCAACGTCCCGGATCCGAGCTACCACGGCGTCGTCTATGTGGACGCCTTCGGTCCTGCGGCCTTCATCGGCCGGGCCCGCGTGGTGCCGCTGCGCAACATGGGCGCCGCGATCTCGCCATTCAACTCATTCCTGATCCTGCAGGGCATCGAGACCCTGCCGCTGCGCATGGAGCGTCACTGCAGCAACGCGCTCGCGATCGCCCGCTACCTGAAGGGTCACGCCAAGGTGAGCTGGGTCAATTTCGCGGGTCTGGAGGACAAC
>DASVWT010000149.1:0-7908 GCA_036393055.1 Steroidobacteraceae bacterium | reverse complement strand
CGCGAGGCGCGACCAGCGCTCGTACTTCAACGAGTGACAGCCGAGGCAATGCCCGACGAAATCGCGCGCCCCCCGCTGCAGCGAGGCGATATCCGTGACGTTGGCATTCGCCGTCCAGCTCTGCCAGTCCGCGTCCGAGGGCCCTTCGTCCGCGGCCACAGCACGGGCGGCGCCAGCCGCCCCCGCCGCAAGCGCCACCGCGAGCAGCAGCGCGGGGATCTTCGTCAAAGGAGCGCTAATGGGCATGGTAAACCACTCTCTCCGGCACCGGCCTCACCCGGTCGATGCGCGAGTAGAACGGCATCAGCCAGAAGAAGGCGAAGTAGCAGATCGCGAAGATGCGCGCCAGGAGGACGTACACACCCTCCGCGGGCTGCAGGCCCAGGTACCCGAGCCCCACGAAGGAGATCACGAACACGGCGAGCATCACGCGCGAGATCCAGCCCTTGTAGCGGATGGACTTCACCGGCGAGCGATCGAGCCAGGGCAGAACCAGCAGCGAGATCAGGGCGAGCAGCATGAGGAGCGCCCCCATGCCCTTGTTCGGCACCGCGCGCAGAATGGCGTAGTACGGAGTGAAGTACCACACCGGGTGGATCTCGGCGGGCGTCGAGAGCGGATTTGCCGGCTCGAAGTTCGGCTGCTCGAGGAATAGCCCATGGACCGTCGGGGCGTAGAACACGATCATCGCGAAGATGATGAAGAACACGCCGACGCCGACCACGTCCTTCACCGTGTAGTACGGGTGGAACGGAATGCCGTCGAGCGGTTTGCCGTTGGCGCCCGTGCGCTCCTTGATCTCGATCCCATCGGGATTGTTCGAGCCGGTCCGCCGCAGCGCGACCAGGTGCAGCATCACCAGCCCCAGCAGGATGATGGGCACGGCCGCGACGTGCAACGCGAAGAAGCGGTTCAGCGTGGCATCGGAAATGCCGTAATCGCCGCGGATCCACTGCACCAGCCCCGACCCGATGACGGGCACGGTACCGAAGATGTTGACGATCACCTGCGCGCCCCAGAAGGACATGTTGCCCCAGGGGAGCACGTAGCCCATGAACGCCTCGGCCATCAGCGCGAAGTACACCAGCATGCCGACCACCCACAGCAGCTCCCGCGGCTGCCGGTAGGAGCCGTACATCAGGGCACGGAACATGTGCAGGTAGACGACGATGAAGAAGAACGACGCGCCGGTGGAATGGATGTAGCGGATCAGCCAGCCCCAGTCGATCTCGCGCATGATGTACTGCACGGAGTCGAACGCGTGCGCGGCGCTCGGCTTGTAGAACATCGCGAGGAAGATGCCGGTGGCGAGCTGGATCACCAGCACGAGCAGCGCCAGCGAGCCGAAGAAATACCAGATATTGAAGTTCTTCGGCGCGTAGTAGCCGGTCAGCTGGTTGGCGATGAACTCGTCGACGGGCAGGCGCTTGTTCAGCCACGCCCAGAAGCCCCGTTTCTTCGAAACGGGCGTCGCGCCAGGCGGCAAAGGCTCGCCCGGGGCTCGCAGCTCGGTGCCGCGCTCGGTCGTGGCCATCAGGCGTCTCCCATAAGGCATTCGCTCATTCGGCAGGCTCCCCAATTCCCGCGGTAGCGCGGCATTATACACAGCGAGAGGAGGATCAAATGCTGCAGCGACTGAGCCGCGGGTTGACGTTCATTGCCGGATCGGTGGTCGGCGGGCTGGCCCTCGCCTTCGTGATCGTTGCGCTGCGGCCAGACCTCATCCGCGGGGACGGCGCCTCGCAGCGGGCGGCGGCATCGCCGCCGGCACCCGCTGCGAGCGTACCTGCCGCCCGCGGGCCCGAGCGCCTCACGTATGCAGCGGCGGTACAGCGCGCCGCCCCCGCCGTAGTCAACATATATACGGCCCGCCTGGTCACCGAGCGCATCGATCCCTCGCCCCTCGGGGAGATCTTCGGCAACGTGCTGCCCCAATACAGGCAGCGCGTCGAGCGCAGCCTCGGCTCGGGCGTCATCGTCGATGAGAGCGGGCACATCGTGACCAATTACCACGTGATCGCGAATGCCGGCGCCATCCGCGTGCAGCTCGCGGATGGCCGGGTCGCGAATCCGCAAGTCGTCGGCGTGGACCCCGACAGCGATCTGGCGGTACTCAAGATCGACCTGTCGGATCTGCCGGTCATCACCTTCGGCCGATCCGATCAGCTTCGCGTCGGCGACATCGTCCTCGCCATCGGCGATCCTCTCGGTCTTTCGCAGACCGTGACTCACGGCATCGTCAGCGCCACCGCCCGTGGCCAGCTCGGGATCACCACTTTCGAGGATTTCATCCAGACCGACGCACCGATCAATTTCGGCAATTCCGGCGGAGCACTGGTCGATTCCAGCGGCGCGCTGGTCGGCATCAACACCGCCATCGTCGCCAAGAGCCTCGGGGTCGAAGGCATCGGTTTTGCGATTCCCGTCGACATGGTGCGCGGCGTACTGCACGACATCATCAAGTACGGCCGCGTCATCCGCGGCTGGATCGGAATAGTGCCCGAAGACATCTCCGACACGCAGGCGCAGCAGCTCGGCCTGGCCCATGGCGGGGTGGTCGTCGCCAATCTCTATGTGGGCAGCCCCGGCCAGCAGGCCGGGCTCAAGCCCGGGGACCTGCTGCTCTCCATCGACGGCGTCCCCGTGACCTCCGCCGAGGATGCCCGCGCCCGCATCGCCAGCCGCAAGCCCGGCTCGACGCTCACGCTGCACGATCAGCGGGGCAACAGCCAGTTCGATGTGAGAGTGCGGGTCGCCGAGCGGCCGCGCACCGCCACCGGCTAAAGAAGGAGCCACCATGCCGAAAATCGACGTTCGCCGTTTCTCCACCCGCGCGGAGCTCGACAGCGCTCTCGCCGATCGTCTCGAGCAGGCGATCCGCGCCACCGCCGGGCCGGGAGGCGGTCCGTTTCCCGAGGCACCTCACCTCGCAGGGGCGGGTCTCAGAGAGGTCATCATGCTCTCGGGCGGCCATACTCCGCTGCCCGCCTATCGCGAAGTCGCCCGCCGCCGCCCGCCGCGGGCCGGGAATCTCACGATCATCTATTCCGACGACCGTTACGTGCCAGCGGACTCCGACGCCAGCAACTACCACGCGACGCGCCCGCTGCTCGAGAGCCTGGCGCTGCCCGAGGATCAGATCCTGCGCGTCAGGACGGAGCTGCCGCTCGAGGACGCCGCCCGGGATTACGAGCGCCGCCTGCGCGCCCTGCTGGACTCGGGCGCGCGCCTCGGCCTGGCCCTGTTGGGTCTGGGACCGGACGGGCACACCGCCTCACTGTTCCGTCCTGAGCATCTGGAGCAGTCGCGCGGCCGGCTCGCGATCGCAGTCCAACGCCCCGACGGCATGCAGGGCATCAGCGTCACCCCCGAGTTCCTGAGGAACGTGACGGATCCCCTCTTCGCCGTCGCAGGCGGCGGCAAGCACGATGCCATCGCCGCATTCATCCGCCAGGATCCCGATCTCATTGCCCTGCGCGCCGTCGCCGGCTGCCCGCGCGCGCAGCTGTGGATGGAGCGGGATTCGGAGCTCACCTCCCCGGAGGGCAAATGAGCTACACGGTCGAGCGCTCGTCGGTGGGGAGTCGGCCCATCGTCGTGCTTCAGGACGATGCCGGCCGGCGCGTGCGGATCGCCTGTCACGGAGCCACGCTCATCGGCTTCGAGGTTCCACGCAACGGCGGGCCGTTCGATGTCGCGGCCGGCTATCGCGATGCCGCCGAGATCATCGCGCGCCCGGGCTCGCGCTTTGCCGTGATGGCGCCCTTCGCCGGGCGTATTGCCGATGCGCGCTACCGCTTCGACGGGCGCGACTACGACTTGCGGCCCGCGGCAGCCCCTGGAGAGCGGCAGTCCCGCCACGGCTTCGTACGCGACAGCGACTTTGCGGTGGGGGAGCTCGTTGCCGGCCGCGCCTGCGCCCGGGCGATGCTGAGCACGTCGATACGCAAAGTACCGGGTTATCCCTTCGCCATCGATCTTGCCGTGAGCTTCACTCTCGATACCGCCGGCCTCACTCTCGAAGCGCGGATGCGAAACGCCGGCGAGCAGACCGCGCCGTGCTTCTTCGGATGGCATCCGTACCTCCGCGTCAGCGACGGCACCGTGGACGATTGGACGCTGCAGATACCTGCGCGAACGCTCATCGGCACCGACAGCAACCTCATCGCGCTGGCAGGCGACGCAGCTTACGCGCCGTTGGAAGATGTGCCCGCGCTCGATTTCCGGCGCTCGCGCCCGATCGGCGGCAGCATTCTCGATCAAGGCTATACCGACCTGATCGCGGATGCGGACGGCCGCATCCATACACGGCTGACGGATCCAACAGCCGGGTTCCATGTGACGGTCTGGCAGGAGCGAGGCGTGATGCATGCATTCACCGGCGATACGCTGCAGCAGGGTGCGCGGCGCTCGATCGCGCTGGAGCCGATGGAATGCATGGCCAACGCCTTCAACCGGCCGGAATGGGCCGATGCGCTGCGCCTCGGCCCCGGCGCCGAGCGGCTCTACCGCTGCGGTATCGAGCCGGCGCAATAGCCGGCAGCCGCCCGATACTACGGGGCGAATTGTCCCATCGGCACGCGCGAGGGCGCGCAGGAGCGGGTCCAACCCTGCGGCTCGGCGCCCGGATTGTGCCAGCCGCAGGAACCGGTCAGCAGCCGCTCCGATTCCTTCGGCCCCCACGTCCCGCACGTGTAGATGTGCGGGGTGTCACCCGTACCCAGGACGGGGTCCACTATCGCCCACGCCGCTTCCACCTCATCCTGTCGTGCGAAATGTGATGTATCGCCGATCAGCGCCAGACTGATCAGCCGCTCATACGCATCCATGACGTCCGCATCTTGCTGCGCGACGAAGAGCTCCACTTCCCTGCCCTGCATTGCCGGCCCGGCCTTCTTCGCGTGCGCGCCGAGTGCGATCGCGATATCCGGTCCCACTCGAAAGCGGACGTAATTGGGATAATCCGGACCGAGCTCGCCGAACACGAGCGCCGGGGGCGGCTTGAGATCGACGACCACCTCCGTCGCCGTGACCGGCAGGCACTTGCCGGCACGCAGGTAGAACGGCACGCCGCCCCAGCGCCAGGAATCGATCTCGAGGCGCATCGCCGCGTATGTCTCCACCTTGGAGTCGGGTGACACGCCCTGCTCCTGCCGGTAGGTGGCGAACTGCCCGCGGACCACGCCATCCGGGTGTACGGGCCGCACCGCTTTCAGCACTTTCACCTTCTCGTCCCGCAGCGCCTCGCCCTCGGAGTTGACCGGCGGCTCCAGAGTCAGCAGCGCCAGGATCTGCAGCAGATGATTCTGCATCACGTCGCGGATGGCGCCGGTCTCCTCGTAGAACTTGCCGCGCCCCGCGACACCGAGCGTCTCCGCCATCGTGATCTGCACACTGGCGACGTAGTTGCGGTTCCAGATCGGCTCCAGGAAGGAGTTGGCGAAGCGGAAGTAAAGAAGGTTCTGCACCGCCTCCTTGCCGAGATAGTGATCTATGCGGAAGATGCAGCTTTCCGCGAACTCCTTGTGCAGCACCTGATTGAGGGCCTGCGCCGAAGCGAGATCGCGCCCGAACGGCTTCTCGATGACCACACGCCCGCCCCGAGCGGAGCCCGAAGCGCCAAGGTGACCGATCACCACCGGAAACATGCTCGGCGGAATGGCGAGGTAGTAGAGCGGGCGCTGCGAGTCCCCGAGCGCCTGGCGCAGCGCGACGAAGGTCTCGCGGTCGCGGTAGTCACCGTCGTGATAGCGCAGCAGGCTCACCAGGCGCGAGACCGCCTGCTCATCAGGCGAGGAAACGAAGCTCTTGATGCTGTCGCGCACTCGGCCGGCGAGCTGCTCCAGGTTCCAACCCGCGCGCGCCACGCCGATCACGGGCACATGGAGCAGTCCGCGGCGGACCAGGTTGTAGAGGGACGGAAATATCTTCCGGTAGCAGAGGTCTCCGGTCGCCCCGAAGAGCACCAGGGTATCGCTGTCTCGCCGCTCCATCCGTACCCCTCCTGCGATTAGGATTTCTTTTGCTCGGGCCCCGTCCCTGCGCCGAGCCCTGCGGGCCGGCGTTCGCCGTCAAAACCCGCTCCTGCGGGTTTTTCGATGTGGCCGCCGAAGCCGAGCCGCATGGCCGAGAGCAGCTTGTCGGCGAACTCCGCACGTCCACGCGATTCGAAGCGCGAGTAAAGCGCAGCGGACAGCACGTGCGCGGGCACTCCGATCTCAACGGCCGCCTGAACCGTCCAGCGTCCCTCACCGGAATCCGACACGCGGCCGCCGAATCGGCCGAGGACCGGATCGGCGGCCAGCGCCTCGGCGGTGAGATCGAGGAGGCGCGAGGAAATGATGCTGCCGTGCCGCCAGACTTCCGCCACCGCAGCGATGTCCAGCCGGTACTGGAAGAGGCGCGGGTTGGAAAGCGGCGCGGTCTCGGCGTCCGCCTCCTCACGCTTGAGCCCGGCGTCGGCATGTTGGAGGAGGTTCAAGCCCTCGGCGTAGGCCGCCATGACCCCGTACTCGATGCCGTTGTGCACCATTTTGACGAAGTGTCCGGCGCCGTTCGGCCCGCAGTGCAGATAGCCCATTTGCGCCATGGCGAGCGCATCCTCGGGCGACGCAACGCCGTGCCACTGTCCATCCCTGGAGGCAGGGCCCCCGGCCCGCGCGTCGTGCGCGGGCGCTCGCCGCTTCGCGGCTCGCCCTCCCGGCGAGAGTGTCGCGAAGATCGGCTCCAGCGTGCCGAACACGCCCGGCTCGGCGCCGATCATCAGGCAGTAGCCCTGCTCGAGTCCGAGGACGCCGCCGCTCGTCCCGGCATCGACGTAATGCAGGCCCGCCGGGCGCAGCTCTTCCGCCCGACGGATATCATCCTGGTAATGTGAGTTGCCGCCATCGATGAGGATGTCGCCGGAGGACAGCAGCGGCCGCAGCTCCGCAATGACGCTGTCGACCAGGGCCGCGGGCACCATGATCCAGACTGCGCGCGGCGGAGTGAGGGCGCGCACGAGGTCCGCAAGCGAGTCGGCACCAACGGCGCCGTCCGTCGCCACTGCCTGCACCGCCTCCCGCGACCGATCGTACGCAACGCATTCGTGTCCGCCTCGGATGAGCCGGCGCACCATGTTGGCGCCCATGCGCCCGAGCCCCACCATTCCAATTCTCATACGGACCTCCGAATCAGTGCGCGCAGTGTACGCTCCGCACCCCCTTCGTGCTGTCAGACTCTTCTGACAGGCTCTAGTTCGGGACTCGCTTGATCTGGGCGCCGAGCTGCGCCAGCTTCTCCTCGATCGCCTCGTAGCCGCGATCAATGTGGTAGATCCGCTCGACGTCGGTGCGGCCCTCGGCGACGAGCCCGGCGAGCACCAGGCTCGCGGAGGCTCTGAGGTCGGTGGCCATGACGGGCGCGGCGGTGAGGCGGTCGACGCCGCGAATGATGGCCGTATTGCCCTCGAGACGGATCTCGGCGCCGAGGCGGCGCATCTCGAGCATGTGCATGAAGCGATTCTCGAAGATCGTCTCTATGATGGTACCGACGCCGTCCGCCACGGTGTTGAGTGCGGCGAACTGCGCCTGCATGTCGGTCGGGAATGCGGGGTACGGCGCGGTACGCACGTCGACGGCACGGGGACGGCGGCCGCGCATGTCGACCTCTACCCACGTGTCTCCCACCCCTACTTTGGCCCCCGCCTCCTCCAACTTCAACAGCACCGAGTCGAGGTGATCCGGACGGGTGTTCTTGATCCGCACGTTTCCGCGCGTGATGGCCGCAGCGACCAGGTACGTGCCGCTCTCGATGCGATCGGGCAGGACCTCGTATGAAGTGCCGCGCAGCCTCTCGACACCCTCCACCACGATCTTGTCGGTGCCGGCGCCCTGGATCCTGGCGCCCATCGACATCAGGAATTGCGCG
>DASVWT010000148.1:0-3041 GCA_036393055.1 Steroidobacteraceae bacterium | reverse complement strand
CAGGCCGCCGTAGCGCTTGGGGATGATCATCGCGAAGAAGCCGCGCGACTTGAGGAAATCCCACACCGGCGCCGGCATGTCGCCCAATCGGTGGGTGATGGCCCAGTCATCGAGCATCCGGCAGAGCTCCTCGCACGGTCCGTCGAGGAAGGCCTGCTCCTCGGCGGGGAGCTGCGGCGCGCGCGCCGAAAGCAGCTTCGACCACTTCGGCGCGCCCGTGAAGAGCTCCCCGTCCCACCAGACCGTGCCGGCTTCCAATGCCTCCCGCTCCGTCTGCGACATCGGCGGCAGGAGCTTGAGGTAAGCCCTCATGAAGGGCCGGGTGATGAGCGCCTTGCGCAGCGGCCGGAGGTTGAGGAGCCACAGGCCCGCGAGCAGCAGCCAGAGGAACCCCTTCCAGGCCCCCGCCGGCGTGCCGGAGGCGCCGAGGAGGGTGTAGGCGATGAGAAGTGCGGTGAAGGTCGCGGTGAACGCGAGCAGCGAGAGGCGGCGGTACGCGAGGAAGAGCACCGCCGCCACGAACCCCAGGGTTATGAGTCCTCCCGCCACCCCCGGAGTTTAGCCCAGTAGAGCCCCTAACCTAGCAAGGACTTCACTCCCTCGCGCTCCTCCTTGAGCTCCGCCAGGGTGGCGTCCATCCGCTTGCGGCTGAACTCGTCGACCGAGAGGCCCTGGACGATCTGGTACTCGCCGTTCCTGGTGGTCACCGGGTAGGAGTAGATCACCCCTTCCGGGATGCCATAGCTACCGTCCGAGGGAACGGCCATGCTTACCCAGTCGCCCTCCGCGGTTCCGTGGACCCAGGTGTGGACGTGGTCGATCGCCGCTGAAGCGGCGGAAGCGGCCGACGAGGCGCCCCGCGCCTTGATGATGGCGGCGCCACGCTGCTGCACGACCGGGATGAAGCTCTGCTCCACCCACCCGGCATCGACGAGCGAGCGCGCCGGCTTGCCCTGCACCAGGGTATGGCTGATGTCGGGGTACTGTGTGGCGGAGTGGTTGCCCCAGACTGTCATTCTGCGGATGTCGGTGACGTGCGTACCGGTCTTCCCGGCGAGCTGCGACAGCGCGCGATTGTGATCGAGCCGCATCATCGCGGTGAAGTTGCGCGGGTTGAGGTCCTTGGCATTGGAGCGCGCGATGAGCGCGTTGGTGTTGGCGGGATTACCGACGACCAGCACCTTGACGTTGCGATCGGCCGCCTCGTTGAGCGCCTTGCCCTGGGCGGAGAAGATCTGCGCGTTGGCGAGCAGCAGGTCCTTGCGCTCCATGCCCGGTCCGCGCGGCCGCGCGCCGACGAGCAGCGCCACGTGGCAATCGCGGAACGCCGCCTTGGCATCGTCGGTGGCCACGACCTTGTTGAGCTGCGGGAACGCGCAATCGGACAGCTCCATGACGACGCCGTTCAGCGCCTGCAAAGCCGGAGTGATCTCCAGCAGGTGAAGGTTGACCGGCTGGTCCGCTCCAAGGAGCTGTCCGGAGGCGACTCGGAAGGCGAGGGCATAGCCGATCTGGCCGGCGGCACCGGTGATCGCGACGTTCAAAGCTGGCTTCATGGCGTACTTTTCGATTGGCGAGGGGAAAAGAACCGCGATTCTACTCGCTGGCTCGCCGGCGGCTCAACGACCGGCCGCTGCGCTGGAGCCTCCGGCGCTTTATGATTCGGATCATGGTTGTCGAAGTCACCAGAATCGGCGGCGGTCTCGCCCTGCAGTTGACCGGGGAGTGGCGGGCGCTCGCCTACCGGCAATTCGACGCAGCGCTCGCAGCGGTGGATCTCGCCGGCGCCGGCCGCATCGAGATCGCCACCGAGGGGCTCGCAGCGCTCGATCTGACAGGCGCCTGGCGCCTGCGCGAGTTCGTGCGGCACGCGCGGCAGGCGGGCGCGGAGGTGGCCTTCACCGGGACGCCGCCGGATCAGCTGCGCCTGGTGGAAGAGATCCTGCGGCCGATCGAGGCGGAGGCGGCCTCGCCGCCCGCCGCCAACGACTTTAGCGCGGAGCTCGGTGAGCTTCCCGTGGACGCCGAAGTTGCCACCCTGACGTTCATCGGCCGTCGCGCCGTGACGCTCTGGCGCGACATGGTCGGTGCGCTGGCTTTCCTCGGCAGGCTGAGCACCACGACGCTGCGGGCGCTGTCACGGCCACAAGGTCTGCGACCCATCTCGATCGCCCGGCACGTGTATGACACCGGGATCACCGCCATCCCGATCGTGGCGCTGATCGCATTTCTCATCAGTGTCATCATCGCCTACATGAGCGCCCAACAGCTGCGCGGCTTCGGCGCGGAGATCTTCGTGGTCGACCTGGTCACCATCGGCGTGCTGCGCGAGCTGGGCGTGCTGCTCACCGCCATCATCGTCGCGGGCCGCTCCGGCAGCGCCTTCGCGGCCGAGATCGGCTCCATGAAGCTCAACGAGGAGGTCGACGCCCTGCAGGCGACCGGCGTCGATCCCTTCGAGGCCCTGGTGTTGCCTCGCGTGCTCGGCCTCGTGATCTCGCTGCCGCTGCTTACCGTGGTCGCCGACCTGATCGGCCTCGTCGGGGGCGCCGTGCTGTGCGCTTCGCTGCTGCACATGCCGCTCGATCAGTACGTCAACCGCGTCAGCCAGGCCATCTCCGCGACCACCTTCTGGGTGGGCATCGTCAAGGCTCCCGTATTTGCCGTGCTCATCGCGATGGCCGGGACCCACAGGGGCATGCAGGTGCGCGGCTCCTCGCGTGAGCTCGGCCGGCTCACCACCGTCGCGGTGGTGCAGGCCATTTTCCTGGTGATCCTCGCCGATGCAATCTTTGCCATGCTCTTCATGGAGATGGGCATTTGATCTATCCGATTCTGGAGGTGCGCGGCCTGGTCAACCGCTTCGGCCCGCAGGTGATCCACGAGGGGCTGGACATGGAGGTCCGCGCGGACGAGGTGTTCGGTATCGTCGGCGGCTCCGGGACGGGCAAGTCGGTGCTGTTGAGGAGCGTCCTCGGCCTGCAGCGGCCGCAGGCCGGCACGATCCGTGTGGAGGGCCACGACATCACGCAGCTCTCCGG
>DASVWT010000147.1:0-4889 GCA_036393055.1 Steroidobacteraceae bacterium | reverse complement strand
TCGATCCGGTTGATGAACTCCGGCCGGAAGCTCTGCTGCACGATCTCCATCACCGCGCTCTTCATGCGGGTGTAGTTCTTCTCCCCGGCGTACTCCTGGATCACCTGCGAGCCGAGGTTCGAGGTCATGATGATGACCGTGTTACGGAAGTCCACGGTGCGACCCTGGCCATCGGTCAGCCGGCCATCATCCAGCACCTGCAGCAGGACGTTGAAAACATCCGGATGCGCTTTCTCCACCTCATCGAGCAGGATCACGGCGTAAGGCCGGCGGCGCACCGCCTCGGTGAGATACCCCCCCTCCTCGTAGCCGACATAGCCCGGCGGCGCACCGATGAGGCGCGCCACGGAATGCTTCTCCATGAACTCCGACATGTCGATGCGCACCATCGCATCCTCGGTGTCGAAGAGGAACTCGGCGAGGGCCTTGGAGAGCTCCGTCTTGCCGACGCCGGTGGGTCCCAGGAAGAGGAACGAGCCGTTGGGACGGCGGGGATCGGAGAGCCCCGCGCGCGAGCGGCGGATGGCGTTGGAGACGATCTTGAGCGCCTCGTCCTGGCCGACCACGCGCTTGCCCAGCGCCTCCTCCATCCTGAGGAGCTTCTCCTTCTCGCCTTCCAGCATCTTGGAGACCGGAATGCCGGTCCATTTGGAGACCACCTCGGCGATCTCCTCCTCCGTCACCTTGTTGCGCACCAGCTGCGGCGCCTTGTCCTCGGCCGCATCTGCCGCGGCGAGGCGCTTCTCCAGCTCCGGGATCTTGCCGTACTGCAGCTCCGCCATGCGGCCGAGGTTGCCGGCACGCCGCGCGGCATCCAGCTCCAGGCGCACGCGATCCAGCTCCTCGCGGATCTGCGCCGCGCCCTGCAGCGTCGCCTTCTCGGACTTCCACACCTCCTCGAGATCGGAATACTCCTTCTCCAGCCCGTGCAGCGTCTCCTGCAATGCCGCCAGGCGCTTGCGGGAAGCCTCGTCCTGCTCCTTCTTCAGCGCCTCCTGCTCGATCTTCAGCTGGATGATGCGCCGCTCCAGGCGATCGAGCGCCTCGGGCTTGGAGTCGATCTCCATGCGGATGCGCGCCGCCGCCTCATCGATGAGGTCGATCGCCTTGTCGGGAAGCTGCCGGTCGGCGATGTAGCGGTGCGACAGCGTTGCCGCGGCGACGATCGCCGGGTCGGTGATATCGACGCCGTGATGAACCTCGTAGCGCTCCTGCAGGCCGCGCAGGATCGCGATGGTGTCCTCGACCGAAGGCTCATCCACCAACACCTTCTGGAAGCGCCGCTCCAGCGCGGCGTCCTTCTCGATGTACTTGCGATACTCATCGAGCGTGGTCGCGCCGACGCAATGCAGCTCGCCGCGCGCGAGCGCCGGCTTCAGCATGTTGCCGGCATCCATGGCCCCTTCCGCCTTGCCGGCGCCCACCATGGTGTGCAGCTCGTCGATGAAGAGGATGATCTGGCCTTCCTGCTTGGACAGATCGTTGAGCACGGCCTTCAGGCGCTCCTCGAACTCGCCGCGGAACTTCGCGCCCGCGATGAGCGCGCCCATGTCGAGCGCGAGAATGCGCTTGTCCTTCAGGCCCTCGGGCACCTCGCCGTTGATGATGCGCTGCGCCAGGCCTTCGACGATGGCGGTCTTGCCGACGCCCGGCTCGCCGATCAGGACGGGGTTGTTCTTGGTGCGCCGCTGCAGCACCTGGATGGTGCGCCGGATCTCATCGTCGCGGCCGATGACCGGATCGAGCTTGCCGGAGGAAGCGCGCGCCGTCAGGTCGACGGTGTACTTCTCCAGCGCCTGCCGGCTCTCCTCCGCATTGGGATCGGCGACCTTCTCCCCGCCCCTCACCTCCTCGATGGCCTTCTCCACCGCGCCGCGCACGACGCCGGTGTCGCGGAAGATGCGTGCGAGGTTGCGGTCATCGAAGGCGGCGAGCACGAAGAGCTCGCTCGAGATGAACTGGTCGCCCCGCTGCTGCGCGAGCTTGTCGGTGACATTGAGGATACGGTTGAGGTCGTTGGAGACGTGGACCTCCCCGGGTGCGCCCTCCACCTTGGGCAGGCGGTCGAGTGCGGCGCCGAGCTCCGAGCGCAGCTTGTTGACGTCGGCCCCCGCCTTGAGCAGGAGCGGCCGTACCGTGCCGCCCTGGCTGTCGAGGAGGGCGAGCAGCACGTGGGCTGGCTCGAGGAACTGGTGATCGCGGCCGACGGCGAGCGACTGGGCGTCGGCCAGCGCCTGCTGGAATCGGCTGGTGAGCTTGTCCATCCGCATCGGGGAAGACCTTGAAAAGGGGTTCGGATGGCCGGGGAATGGGGGTGAATGGCGGCCGGTTCAAGGCCTTGGGGCGGGCTCGGCACTGCCGGGTCGCCGGTGCGACCGGGCCGGCAAATCGAGCCAGATCAGCGCCGCCATCCTCCCGCAGCGGCCATCTCGTCGGTACGAGAAGAAACGTGCGGGATCGGTGTAGGTGCACCAGCCTCCGCCATGGACGGAAGGTACCGCGAGCGCAGCGAGCTTGCGCCCAGCCAGGGCATAGAGATCGCATTGCCACCGCCCCCTGTGGTTCGCCGAGAACGCTGCTGCCGCGCCGGCATCGTCGCTCACGAATGCGGCGCGCACCTCCTCGCCGACCTCGAAGTGCGCCTGGCCAATCGCAGGTCCCATCCAGGCGAGCAGCTGCGCCGGTGGCGTATTCATCGCCCGCACGGTGGCCTCCAACACGCCCCCGGCCAGGCCCCGCCAACCCGCATGGGCGGCTCCAACCGCAGAGCCGTCCACAGCGGCAAACAGCACCGGCATGCAATCGGCCACCTGGATGGCGCAGACCTTGCCGGGGGTGTGCGTGACCGCCGCGTCGGCGGGCCCGAGGGAGCCGAGGGACGTCTGGCTGTCGAGATCGACGGCCCGGTGCCCATGCACCTGCTCCAGCCACGCGGGCTCCGCCGGCAACTGCAGACTCGCCCGCAGGATCGCTCGATTCTCCGCGACCGCGCGCGGGTCATCCCCGACATGCGCCGCAACATTGAAGGTATCGAAAGGCGGCCGGCTGACCCCGCGCGAGCGCAGGGTGAAGGCTGCACGAATGCCCGGCGGCGCAGGCCAATCCGGCAGGATGAGATCAGGTGTACCGAGCTCAGGCATGCTCACCGCGCGGCATCCGCGAGGCGTTGATCTTGCTCGAGCGCCGCCAGCAACTGCGCTATGTCCTCGGGAATCGGAGACTCCCACTCCAGCGCGCGTCCAGTCGTGGGGTGGGCTAGCGCGAGGCGTGTCGCATGCAGCGCCTGGCGCGGAAAGGCGCCGAGGGCCGCCGCCAGAGCCGGACTGCACCCTGCGGGCAGCCGCCGCCGGCCGGCGTATAGCGGATCGCCAACGATCGGATAGCCGACGTGCGCCAGGTGCACGCGGATCTGATGGGTCCTTCCCGTCTCGAGTTGCACGCGCACGAAGGTATGCGCGCGGTAGCGCTTGACGATGCGATAGTGCGTGATGGCCTCACGTCCATCGCTGCGCACCGACATGCGCGTACGTTGAGAACGATGGCGTCCAATGGGTGCATCGACCGTGCCCCCGCCGGTCATGGCGCCGCTGCAAATGGCGAGGTAGGTACGCTCTATTTCGCGCTCTGCCATCGCCGCCACCAGTCTTGCATGGGCTTCGGGTGTGCGCGCCACGACGAGCAGGCCGCTCGTATCCTTATCGAGCCGGTGCACCAGGCCGGCGCGGGGCACGAGGGCGAGCTTCGGATCCAGAGCGAGCAACGCGTTCTGCAAAGTGTGGCGGGGATTGCCGGCGCCGGGGTGCACCACCATGCCCGCCGGCTTGTCAATGACGAAGAGCGCCCGATCCTCGTGGGCCACGGTCAGCGGGTGCGCCTCCGGCGCGACACGCGTGTCGGCCTCGAGGCGCGCCGTGACCTCGACGTGCTCGCCTCCCAGCACTTTCTCTTTCGCTCGCAGCTGCCGCCCGTCCACCAGGACCGCGCCCGCCTCGATCCAGCCCTGCAGGCGTGCACGGGAGTACTGCGTCAGTGCGCGCGCCAGCGCCTGATCGAGCCTGAGGCCCGCGGCCTCGACGGGCAGCACCAGGGAATGGCTGCGGAACTCCCCGCAGTCCGGTGAGTCCGAAGGGCTCCCGGCGGATTCGCTATACTCCCGCGCCATGCTCAATCTCGCTTCTCCCCGCGGCCGCCTTGCGCCGCGCCCGCTTCGCGGGATGCTCCCCGCACGCGCTCTCATCGCGGCCCTTTGCATCAGCGCGCTCGCGCTGACGGGCTGCGCCCACCGCAAGCCCAAGGAATCCAGTCCGCAGGCGCTCTACACGACGGCCAAGCATGATCTGGACTCCTACAATTACAACGGCGCGATCAAGACCTACGAGCAGTTGACGGCGGTCTACCCCTTCACCGACCAGGCGCGCCAGGCGCAGCTCGACCTGATCTACGCATATTACCGCGCGGGGGAGACCGATTCCGCCATCGATGCCTGCGACACCTTCATCCGCCAGAACCCCACGCACCCGCGGGTGGACTACGCGTATTACATGAAGGGGCTGGTGAACTTCGAGAAGCAGCCGAACGCCGTGGACAGGCTGTTCCACGTCGATCTCTCCAAGCGCCCGCCCACCACCGCGAACAAGTCGTTCGCCGCCTTTCGCACGGTGGTCCAGGAGTACCCGAAGAGCGCCTACGCCTACGATGCCCGCCAGCGCATGATCTATCTTCGCGACCGGCTGGCCTCCTATGACGTCGATATCGCCAGGTACTACCTCAAGCGCGGCGCCTACGTCGGCGCCGTGCGCCGGGCGAAGCTCGTCATCGATAACTACGAGGGCGCGCCTGCGGCCAAGGACGCGCTCGCGATCATGATCGTCTCCTACGACCGCCTCGGC
>DASVWT010000146.1:0-11384 GCA_036393055.1 Steroidobacteraceae bacterium | reverse complement strand
CAGGCGCGGCCCGTCCGCGCCGGCAATCGTCCATTTGTCGCGGTACGAGACCAGAAAGTCGCGCGGATCGCGGATGCAGGCCACCACCCGCGCATCGGGAAACATCCGCAAGATCGTGTCGAGCTCGAACACGTCGCGCGGCACCTGATTGCCCCACCGCGCCTTGCCGGCATCGGCCGCCTGCAGCCTCATGAACGCATCGAAAATCTCCCGATGAGTCCTGCATCCGCAAAGCGCGCGCTCGAGCGCGCCCGACTCGCAGAGCCGCTCGATGCGCCGCTGGTCCTCGGGCTCCTCGAATCGCCGGTAGAGCGTGCGCAGCCGGGCGAGGATGTCGGGAAGATGCGCCGACAGGTCGCCCTCGCCACCATACCTGTGATGGATGTCTTCGAGGAAATGCGTCTCGCCGGGCATGAACAGCCGCGGCAGCCCGCCCAGCAGGCGGGCGGTGAGCGTGGTGCCAGAGCGCGGTGGTCCGACAACAAACACGGGTGACATGAAGGAGCCTTCCACGAGTGTGCGTTGAGCCAATGAAGAACGCCGAGGCACGGGCCTGGATCCCGCGGGTCTGTTCCTTGCTCCTGCAGCTGCGGCACGGGCTGCCCCGCCGGGCGCAGCCACGCTGCAGCCACAGGTGCCACGGGAGGTGCTCTTGAACGCGCCGACAGCAGAGCGCGCCGCTCCGATCGACTTTCCCACGCAGTCCGCGGCCGCCGGCGCGAGGGGCCGGGTTCTGGTCCTGACGCCCAGGGCCGGCGGCGGCATCAGCCAGATGATGCATTACCTCGAGCGGGCAGTGAAGGACCGGCGCCATCCCTGGCGCTTCGATTTCTTCGTGACCCACGACAGGAGCCTGCGCAGCAGCATCTGCAGATTTCCCGGCCGTCTGTGGCGCTTCGCGCGGCTGTGCGCGCGCGGCGATCTGGATCTGTGCCACATCAATGTCTCGTGCAACGGCAGCACCGTCCGCAAATCCTGTTATGCCGCCATCTGCAGGAGATACGGCATCCCCTACGTGCTGCACCTGCACGGCGGCGCGTATCCGGAATATCTCGCGCACAGCAACCCGCTCATGCGCAGGGCCATCGAGCGCCTGTTCCGGTCGGCGGCGCGCGTTTTCGTCCTCGGCTCGACGTGGTCGGCCTTCGTCCGGGACCAGATCGGGGTTCCCGCCGATCGCATTGCGATCCTTCCCAATGCCGTGCCGGCTCGCTCCGAGCCGGCGGAGGTGCAGCGCGCCGATCCGCCGCTCATCGTCTTCGTCGGCCTGCTGCACCGGGAAAAGGGTGTGGATACCCTGTTAGAGGCGTTGAGCCGCCTGGATGATCCCGCCTCATCCTGGCAGGCGACGCTGCTCGGCGGCGGCGATGTGGACGGCTATCGCGCACGAATCGCGCAGCTCGGCCTGCGCGACCGCGTTCGCGCGCCCGGATGGACTCCGCCGCAGGAGGTGCGGCCGGTCCTCGCTCGCGCCAGCATCTTCGTTCTGCCCTCGTTCATCGAGAACCTGCCCATGGCGCTGCTGGAGGGCATGTCATACGGCCTCTGCCCGGTGGTGACGCCCGTCGGGGCCGTCCCCGAAGTGGTACGCCAAGGCGTCTCCGGGCTGATCGTGCCGGTCGGCGACTCACAGGCGCTGGCGGACGCATTGCGTACCGTGCTCAGCGATCGCGCCCTGATGTCGCGCCTCGGGCGGGCCTCGCAAGCCAGATTCAAGGAGAGTTACGACATTGCGACGTACGTCGATCGCCTGATGGAACAATACTCGCTGGCCACCGGGTCGCCAGCGCGCGCGGGTCATCCGGCATGTGCGGAATAGCGGGCATCTTCGGCGCGAGCTATTCGGAGGCCGAGCTGCAGGAGCGGATCAGGCGGATGACCGCCACCCTTGCGCACCGCGGCCCGGACGGCGATGGCATCATGGTGCGCGCGAGCGAGCGGATCGCGCTCGGGCACCGGCGGCTGGCCATTCAGGATCTGAGCGATGCGGGGGCGCAGCCGATGCTCTCGCCGTCGCGCCGCTATGTCGTGGTGTTCAACGGGGAGATCTACAACGTCCCGGAGCTCAAAGCGAAGCTGTCGGGCAACATTCGATGGCGGGGCCATTCCGACACGGAAGTGCTGCTGGCGGCCTTCGAGCAGTTGGGCGTCGTGCGGACCATCGAGCTTGCCGTGGGCATGTTCGCCCTCGCGCTGTACGACAGCGTGGACAGGAAGTTGCATCTCATCCGCGACCGCTTCGGCGAGAAGCCCCTCTATTACGCGATGCACCGCGGCGGAGTGGTGTTCGCTTCGGAGCTGAAGGGCCTGCTCGCCCTGCCGGACCTGCAGCCGCGCATTTGCCGGGATGGAGTCGTATTGCTGCTGAAGCACAACTACATCCCCGCTCCCTATACGATTCTCGAGGGAGTCAGCAAGCTGACGCCCGCGACCGTGGTGACCGTGGATGGCGCGGGTGCGCGGCAGATGCGCTATTGGGACGCGGCGCAGGTCGCCGGGCGCAGCCGCGGCAGCCGGTCCGCCGCCGGCGATTTCGACGCGAGCGCGGAGCAATTGCGCGAGAGACTCAGGCAGAGCGTGCGCGGGCAGCTGGTATCGGACGTATCGATCGGCGCCTTTCTGTCGGGAGGCATCGACTCATCGCTCGTCTGCGCCATCATGCAGGAGCAATCGCCGGTCCGGGTGAACACCTACACGATCGGCTTCCGGGAGCCGCAGTTCAACGAGGCCGCGTTCGCCCGGGAGGTCGCGCGGCATCTCGGGACGAGCCACACGGAATACTACGTCAGCGCGCGGGACGCGCTCGCTCTCGTGCAGGCGCTGCCCACCGTATTCGACGAGCCCTTCGCCGACTCGTCCCAGCTTCCTACGCTGTTGCTTGCCCGCATGGCGAGCAAAGACGTCAGGGTCGCGCTGTCAGGGGACGCGGGAGACGAGTTGTTCGGCGGTTATTCCAGGTACGCGGCCTTCAGCGGGCGCCGCTCGTCCGCCGCGATGCGGCTGCTCTCGCGGGCGCTCCTGCGCCGGCGCGGATATGCGTTCGCGCTCGCGCCCCCCGGCCGGGCCGTGCTGCGGCCGCTGAGCGCGTGCATGGGCCTGCCGAAATGGGTCGTGGAGCAGAAGCTGAGGGGGCGCCTGATCCGCGCCGGCGCGGATCTCACCGCCGCTTATCAATACCTCACCGGGTACTGGAGCGATCCGGCGAGCCTCACTGCGAGCAGCGTGGTGCCGGAATATGCGCTCACGCAGGGCCTGGCGGAGGTCGAGCAAGGCGATGACTATCGCACCATGATGCTCTTGGATGTCTACTGCTATCTGCCGGATGACATCCTGGTGAAGGTCGACCGGGCGGCGATGCATCATGGCCTGGAGACCCGGGCGCCGTTCCTCGATCATCGGGTGTACGAGTATTCGGCGGCATTGCCGACGAGGCACCTCGTGGACGAGCAGGGGCGCGGCAAGCGCATTCTGCGGCATCTTCTGCACGAGTACGTCCCGCCGGCCCTGGTGGATCGGCCGAAGGCGGGGTTTGCCGCGCCGCTCGGCGATTGGTTGCGGCAGGATCTGTCCGACTGGGCGGAGTCGCTCCTGTACGGGCCGGAGTTGGCGAGCCAGCCCTTCATCGATCGGGGGCGGGCGGCGGATGTCTGGCGTCTGCACAAGGAGGGCCGTGGCGACTACTCGTTTGCCCTGTGGGGACTGCTGCAGCTTTGCGCATGGCAGCGCGTGTACCGTGCGCGCTGGTAGCTGAAATCGTACTGCGCCGCGCGCCTTCACGCTCGTGGCCGCGGTTCCCCCGGCGATCGCGGCCGAAGCCGCGGCCGAGTCTCGCCCCTGGCGGGCCTGTCGGGTGCTACTGCCATGGGCTGCCAAGCGATATGGAGCGAGAGGAGCGGCCATGGCGACGCTGTTGCGTGAGACAGCTGCGGAGTTGCCCGAGACGCTGGTCACCGAAAGGCTGCCGGCGGAGGCTTCTCTGGCCGGGGAGCGGGCGGCCGCGGCCGCGGCTCAGCGCCTCATTCCGCAGCTTGCGATCGTGGTTCCCTGCTTCAACGAGGAGGACGCACTGCCGGAGACGGCGCGGCGGCTGGGAAGGCTGCTCGATCGGCTGCAACGGGACGGGCGCATTGCCGCCGGCAGCCGCATCGTGTTCATCGATGACGGCAGCCGGGATCGGACCTGGGAGTTGATCGAGCAGCTGGCCTGCGACGATGAGCGCATGGGCGGCATCAAACTGTCGCGCAACCGTGGCCATCAGAACGCCCTGCTTGCCGGGCTGTTCACGGCCGAGGGCGACGTCCTCGTGAGTGTCGATGCCGACCTTCAGGATGATGTCGAAGTGATAGAGGAGATGCTGAGTCAGCATGCGCGAGGGATGAATGTCGTCTATGGAGTCCGCAACGACCGCTCGAGCGACGGGCTCTTCAAGCGCGTTTCGGCTCTGGGCTTTTACCGTATGCTCCATGCATTGGGAGTGGAGTCTGTCTACAACCATGCGGACTTCAGGCTGTTGAGCCGCAAGGCGGTGGATGCGCTCAAGGACTTCCGCGAGGTGAATCTCTTCCTGCGCGGCATCGTCCCGCTCATCGGCTTCAAGTCCTCGGTCGTGTACTACACCCGCACGGAGCGGATGGCGGGCGTATCGAAGTACCCGCTGCGCAAGATGATGGCGCTGGCGATGGATGCGGTGACGTCGTTCTCCGTCGTGCCGCTGCGGTTGATCTCGGCGCTCGGGGTCCTGGTGTTTCTCTTCAGTATCGGCATGGGCGCATGGACGCTGTGGATCAAGCTCTTCTCGGGCCGGGCGGTGCCGGGTTGGACGTCCACACTGCTTCCCATCTATCTGCTGGGCGGCCTGCAGATCCTCTGCGTCGGCATACTGGGCGAGTACCTGGGCAAGGTGTACCAGGAGACCAAGCGCAGGCCGCGGTACATCATCGAGAAGGTGCTTTGATTCGTGCAGCGCGCCGCGATATCCAGGGACATCTCTCCCGGTTCGTGAAGTTCGCCGCGGTGGGCGGCATCGCCACCGCGATCCAGTATGCGGTGCTCGTGCTGCTCGTGCGCGCCTTCGGGATGGCGCCGACGCCGGCTTCCTCCATCGGCTTCGTGCTCAGCGCCGGCGTCAATTATCTTCTCAACTACCGCTTCACCTTCCAGAGCGATCGCGCCCACGGTCCGGCAGTCGCCAAATTCGCAGTGCTCGCTGTCACAGGTCTCCTGATCAATGCGGCCATCATGCGGCTCATGATCGGCGCGGGCCTGCACTACCTCATCGCGCAGGTCTGCGCGACTGCAGTGGTATTTCTATGGAATTTCATTGGCAACAGCCTCTGGACATTCGGCGTGGCAGCCGTCGGAGAACGTAAGAGAATCTGACGCCTCGCCCGACGTGCCACTACGCACGCGCGTGTTGACGTCATGTACCTTTGCCCGGCGGCACCGCTGGTGCCGAATATTTCACCAATTTCGACAGATTCGCATGGTTCCTTCGTTGGTCCAGTCATGCTGTAATGCTTCCGCAGTATGGGTATAGGTGGTTGGCCTATGTCGGCGGTCATTGCGGAGGTTCATATGGAAGAAGGTGTGGCTCAACTCGAGCCACGGATTGCCAAAATCGAGTCGGATGTGGGGTACATCAGCTCGAGGGTGGCGAATATCGAAATCGACTTGCGGGACATGCGCAAGTCAATGGATCAGAGGTTCGACGCAACGTTCGGGGAATTCAAGCAGATCCGTGCGGAGATAAACACGGAGTTCAAGTCGGTCCGTGCGGAGATGGCTGCGGAATCCAAGTCGGTCCGGGCGGACATGGCTGCGGAATTTAAGTCCGTCCGAGCAGATATGGCTGCGGAGTTCAACTCGTTCCGCGCAGACATGGCTACGGAGTTCAAGGCCGTGCGGACCGGGTCAAAAGAGGAATCAATGGCGATTCGCGCTGAGGCGAAGAAAGAGTCAAGCGAGCTTCACGGGAAGATCGAACAACTATGGCGTAGGATTTCGAGTCTGCAGCTCATGATAATGCTCCTCGGAATCGAGGTTCTTCTCGTGACCAAGGGCTCACAGGTGTACCAACTGATTTTCCAGTGGCTGCCCCACTTCAAGTGAGCCGGTATGTCGGCGCTGATGACGGAGGTGTATATGGACGAGGGTGTGGCTCGCCTGGAGCCGCGCGTAGCGCGGATCGAGGCCGACGTGTCGAATCTCAAAGAGACGGCCATCCAGCTCGATGGGAAAATCGACCGGCTGGAAAGCAAGGTCGATGAGAGATTCGATAAGGTCGATCTGAGATTCGATAAGGTAGATCTGAGATTCGACAAGATCGATCAAAGATTCGATAAGATCGATCAAAGATTCGAGGAGCGCGTGGGGGCTCTCGACCGCAGAGTTGCGCTCCTGGAGTCAAATACGGCAAACATCGGGGATAATGTCGGAAGGCTGGATCTCGATCTGCGTGAGATGCGCCGCTCTGTGGATACCAAGTTCATCTGGATTGTGACGACCATGATCGCGTTCGGAATGGCGCTGCTCGGCGCCATGGCGAAAGGCTTTCACTGGGTGAAATAAGGGCGCACCTTGCGCTGAGGCGTCACTTTTTGCAGACAGCGTTTTGCGGCATGGGTATGGGCTTTGCTCGACAGCATCGGGCATGCGAATACTGCTCGTTGCACCGCAACCGTTTTACCAGGAGCGAGGCACGCCCATCGCCGTACGGATGCTGGTGGAAGTGCTCTGCGCTCAAGGCCATGCCGTCGATCTTCTGACGTATCACGAGGGTGCGGACCTCGACATCGATGGGCTGAGGATTTTGCGCACGCCAGCGCTGCCTGGGCTGCGACACATTCCGATCGGAATCTCCTGGAAAAAGCTCGTTTGCGATCTGCTGATCTCGGGGCGATTGCTCGGCCTCGCGCTATCGCGTCGCTACGATGTGATCCATGCCGTCGAAGAGGCTGTTTTCCCTGCGATTCTGCTGCGCTCCTCGGCGCACGCGCGGGTCGTCTACGACATGGATTCCATGCTTGGCGAGTCGCTCGTCTCCAAATGGAGACTGCTGCGGCCCGCCGCGCGGGCGCTGCGCGCGATGGAGCGTGCGGTGATCCGCCGCGCCGATGCTGTCTTTGCGGTCTGCAGCGATCTGGCTCGCCACGTGAGCGCGGATGCGCCCGGAGTGCCGGTATTCCTGATCGAGGACGTGGCGCTGCCCTCGCAGCAGTTCTGCGGTGCCGCCGAGCCTCTGCGCGAACTGTTGGATATCCGCGGCCCGCTTGCGCTCTATGTTGGAAATCTGCAGCGTTATCAGGGCGTCGAGCAGATCGTACGCGCGATGGCACAGCTGCCGCAGGCGCTCGATCTGACCCTGGTGTTGATTGGCGGCGCCTCGGAGGACGTCGCGCGAATGCGCTCGCTCGTGCGCAAGCTGCACCTCGAAGAGCACGTGTACCTTCTCGGGCCGCGTCCGCTCGCCCAGCTCAGCGGCTTTCTGGTGCAGGCCGACATTCTGGTCTCGCCGCGGCTGCGCGGCAGCAATACGCCGATGAAGGTATATTCGTACATGAATTCCGGAACCGCGATTCTCGCAACGCGGATCCTCTCGCACACGCAGGTGCTGGACGATGACTGTGCGTATCTGGTCGAGCCGGATCCGCAGGCATTGGCCAGGGGTCTCATGACCCTTGCGGCGGACGAAGCTTTGCGAGCGCGGCTCAGTGTGGCGGCCGGGCGCCTGGCGAGAGACAGATATTCGGTGGAGGCCTTCCGGGAGAAAGTGAGCGCCGCCTACCGGAAGCTCGAGGCGTGCAGGACCGCCTGACCGCGGGCATGCTCCAGGTATCCGGCCGCCCGGTACCACTCGGCGGTGCGCGCCACGCCTTCGGCAGGGCTGACCTTGGGGGAGTAGCCGAGCAGTCGCGTCGCCTTGGAGCAATCGAATTCGCGGTGGTGCGTGAAGAACGCGACGCGCCGGCGGTGCAGCGGCGGGTCGATGCGCAGCGGTACGCAGATTGATTCGCAGAGGAGGCCGGCTGCTTTCACCGGCCAGACCGGGATTCTCCACCGGGGCGGCGGCACGCCGAGCGCACGGGCGATATGGCCCACCAGCTCTTTGAGGGTTGGCGCCTGCGGGCCTGCGAGGATGAAGACCTCGCCGATCGCGGCTTCCGAGGTGCTGCAAAGCATGATGCCGTCGACCAGATCGTCGATGTGCACCATGTGCAGCTTCGGCCGGCCGCTGCCGATCATCACGAATGCGCCGCGGGCGATGGGGCGGTAGAGCTTGAGGAACCGCAGGTCTCCCTCCCCATAGATCGGCCCGGGCCGCACGATCACCACCCGCTGCCCGCGCTGGGCGGCCGCCGAGGCGGCGAGCTCGCCCTGGAGCTTGGTCCGCTGGTAGATGTCACCCGGTCCAAAAGGGTACGTCTCGCCAGCCGGCGGGTTCGCAATGTGCCCGTGTACGCCGCCGGTCGAGCAATGTATGACGCGCTCGCAATCGAGGCGGCGGGCAGCCTCGAGCACGTTCTGCGTGCCGCCTACGTTGACTTCGCGGTAGTAGCCGTCGGGGTGCCCCGCTGTGCGGAACACCGCCGCGATGTGGTGAATCTGCTCGCAGCCGCGCGCGGCAGCAATGACGTCGTTGAGGGACGTCAGCTGCCCGACGCGTACGTCGATGCCGTCTGCGGCTAGCGACCGGGCTTTTGCTTCATCCCGTACGAGCGCACGTACATTCTCGCCTTGCGCGGCGAGGCGGCGGGCCAGCTTTCCACCGGTGAAGCCCGTGGCCCCGGTGACCAGGATAGTGCGTGCCATGACGGAGCCAGAGCAGGGATCGTGCCTCGATCCCCGGGAGCCGCCACTTTGGCGCGCGCTAGCGCTGCTTGAACTCTTCCGGCGTCAATTGATGCCGCGCCAGCAGCTTGTAGAAATCCGTCCTGTTGCGCTTCGCCAGGCGTGCCGCCTGGCTCACGTTGCCGCCGGTGATCTGCAGGATCTGTGACAGGTAGCTGCGGGTGAACTCATCCCGCGCCTCATCGAAGGAGGGCAGGCGCCCGGGGGAGCCGCCGAGCGACTGCTGCACCAGCTCCACGGGAATGATGGGCGTCTGGGAGAGCGCGACGTTCTGCCGCACGACGTTCTGCAGCTGGCGGATGTTGCCGGGCCAATCGGCGGTGGCGAGCAGCTCCACGGCTTCCGGGGCGTAGATCTTGCGCTGCCCGGTCTCCTTGGCGATCTGCGCCAGGAAGTGCGCCACCAGCAGGGGGATGTCCTCGCGCCGGCGGTTCAGCGGAGGCATCTCGATGTGGACCACGTTCAGGCGATAGTAGAGGTCCTCGCGGAACTGTCCCTGCGTCATCAACTGCTGCAGGTCGCGGTGCGTGGCGGAGATGACGCGCACGTTGACGGGGATGGCGTCGGTGCTGCCCACGGGGCGGATGACGTTCTCCTGCAGGACGCGCAGCAGCTTCACCTGCAGACGCATCGGCATGTCGCCGATCTCATCGAGCATCAGCGTACCGCCGTCGGCCGCCATGAAGAGGCCGCGGTGGGCGCGGGTGGTGCCGGTGAAGGAGCCTTTCTCGTGGCCGAAGAGCTCCGACTCGAGGAGGTTCTCCGCCATGGCGCTGCAGTTGATGGCGACGAACGGCTTGTTGCGCCGGGGGCTCGCCAGGTGGATGGCGCGGGCGAGCAGCTCCTTGCCGGTGCCGCTCTCTCCGGTGATGAGGACGCGGGCATCGGTGCCGGCGACCATGTGCGCCTGGGCGAGCTTCTCCTCCATCACGGCGCTGCGGGTGACGATCTCCGCGCGCCAGTCCTCATCGGAAGCGCCGAAGCCGGAGATGCGCAGCGCCTTCTGCACCTGGTCGAGCAGCTCCTGCTTGTCGACCGGCTTGGTCAGGAAGCCGAAGGCCCCCATCTGGGTCGCCTGCACGGCATCGGGGATGGTGCCGTGCGCGGTGAGCATGATGACCTTCAGACCCGGCCAGCGGTTCTGCAGCTCCTTCAGGAGGCCAATGCCGTCCATGCCGTCCATCCTGAGGTCGGTGATGACCAGGTCGGGACGGAAGCGGCTCGAGGCGGCAAGCGCCTGAGCCCCGCTCTCCACCGCCTCGACGTCGTAGCTCTCCGCGCGCAGGCGGATGGTGAGGAGGCGCAAAAGCCCGGGGTCGTCATCGACGACCAGGATGCGCGCTTTGCGCCGCCCGGTCTGATTGAGGGTGCTCGGGGGGGTGGTCATTTTGCGCTCAGGCTGTACGCTGCCGGGTGTCACATTCACTTGGGTCGTCCCTCGTTGCCGGGTTTGCGCTCATTGAGCGACTTTTCGATGTTGGCGATCGCCGCCAGCTTGGCTTTGGCCTCATCGAGCTGCTTCTTGAGCTTCGCGTTCTCCCCGGCGGCGCCGTCGAGGCGATGCCGGAGAGCCGCGAGCTGGTCGGCCCGCGTGGCGTCAGCCTGGAGGGTGCGGTTTTCCGCCTCCAACGTCAAATAGTCGCCAATTTGCTTCAGTTGCAGGGCAACCAGGTGGAGCTCCCCCGGGAGAAGGGAGGGGTGGGGGTCGGAGGAGAGCTCCTCGAGCAGCCCCTGCGCGCGGGGCAGGTCGGCGCCCGCCTGATCGGGGGTGCCGAGGATCAGGGCCAGGCGCAGCTTGTTGCTCGGGGTGGGGGTCGCCTGGAACGCCTGCTCCGCCGCGCCGACCATCTGCATCTGCTGGTCCGGGCCGGCGGCGATCAGCTTGTCGAGCAGCGCGAAGTCCTCCGCCAGCGCCTCGGAGGAGACCGCTTTGTGGTCGATCACGGGCTTCGGTGGCGGTGGCGGCTTCTGCGCGAAGAAGTCGGTGGAGCAGCCGCCCGTGAGCAACGCCGCGGGGAGGATCAGCGCCAGGGCCACGGATGCAGGGAAGAGCCGCGCCAGCCGCCCGGCTCCCAACAGGCCACGGCGGCCCCGGCCCGTCAGAGCGTCATGCGGCATGGGCCTGGGTCCTGCGCTGCGGGCTCTCGCCGGGCTGCCCGCCGCGCGCCAGGTTGATCGGCATGCGGATGCGAAAGTGCGCCCCCGGGTACTCTCCGTCCACGATCTGCACCGTGCCGCCGTGGGCGGCGACAAATTCCAACACGACGGAGAGTCCGATCCCGGTGCCTTTGACGGCCGTGCTCTTGGCGGCCCGGCCGGTATAGAACGCCTCGAAGACGTGGTCGCGGTCATCCTTGGGGATGCCGGGGCCGTTGTCGGCGACGTCGATGGTGAGGGTATTCGAGGCCGCGGCGGCCTTGATGTGAATGGTGCCTCCCTTCGGGGAGTATTTGACGGCATTCGACACCAGATTCTCGAGTATGAGGCGGATCTTGCTGCGGTCGGCCACCAGCGTCACATCCTCCACCTGCACATCG
>DASVWT010000145.1:0-18069 GCA_036393055.1 Steroidobacteraceae bacterium | reverse complement strand
CCCCAGCCGCGCGAGCAGCGAGGGCGTCACGACATACTTGTCCCATTTGACGGTGTGCCGGAAGCTGTGGGAGTTCTCGTAGGCGCCATTGATGCGGCCGGCCAGCCAGGAGGTGAGAGGCCCGGTGACATCCGCTTCAGCGCGATAATCCTGATAGCTGCCGCCCGAGAGCGCGGCGTAACCCTGCTCGTGAAAGAGCGGCTTCTTGGTGACGATATTGACCGTTCCGCCCGGCTCGCCGCGGCCGAACAGGGCGGAATCGGGGCCTTTGACGACCTCGATCCGCTCGACATCGGACATGTCACGCGGCCCGACGAACCCGCGGCCCCAGTTGAAACCGTTGACCAGGTAGCCGCTCGGAAGGTTCTCGTTGCCGGCAAAACCCCGGATGGCATAGGCATCCCACAGCCCACCGAAATTGTTCTGCTGCGCGGTGCCGCTGACCAACGTGAGCGCATCGTCGAGCCTGGTGATGCCCTCCACCTTGAGCAGGTTGCCCGAAATCAACGCGACGCTCTGCGGCAGTTGCTCGAGCGGTGTGTCGCCGCGATAAAACTCCTTTTGCGCGCTGACTACGATCTGCTGCAGTGTGGAGCCGGCATCGGCCGCGAGCGCCGGCGCAAGACTACCCAGGCCGCAGGCGGCGGCGAAAATGATCGAATGACGTAAAGAGCATTGCATCGGCACGAAATTCTCCCGCGCATTGCGCGACCCAAAGTTGTTGACGCGCGCCTGCCAGCCGGAGCTGGCTGCGGCCCGCCCTTACTCGTGTCCAAAGCTCCGCACGACCCGGTATGCGCGACCCCACTTGCCATCGAAGCCGGCCCAGCCGGCCGACCTCCCCGCGCATTCCTTCCCGATGTGCGTGTTGCATGCTTCCCTGAGGAGCATTGTGGGCGAAGTGTCTCAGGGGAAGCTCCCAAATTGCGGGGGTGTTCCCGGCGTTTATGCCGTGCCATCCGGCAAATGCGCAGCAAATTCTGCCCTCGCGGAGTAACTTGTAAAGGATGAATATGGTCGCTCCGAGCCTGCGGCGCAGCAGCAGACCCGCACTGCTCGTGCCTCCACGATCCCTGACGCTGCTGCATCGCTGGCTCGGTCTGGGGGTGGGGTTCCTCTTCGCGCTGTGGTTCGCGAGCGGCGCGGTGCTGTCCTTTGTTCCATTCCCTATCCTGCCGTCAGGCGCACGGATCGCCCATGGCGGGCCGATTGATCTGGCGCGGGTGCGCGTCGCACCGGCGGCGGCTCTCGCCGCGGCTTCCGGCCTGACGGTAGAGCGCCTGCGGCTGATCAGTGTGGACGGACATCCCCGTTATGTACTGTCCGTGGCCGGTGGCCCGGACATCTCCGTCAGCGCCGAGTCTGGCAACCTCCTCGGGCCGCTCTCGGCGGATACGGCGCGCGCCGTGGCGGCAGCTTTCGGCGGGCACCCGGTGGCCGGCGTCGCGGGCCCATTCGACGATGATCAGTGGATCGTGCACGATCAGTATGATGAGTTCCGACCCTTCTATAGGGTGGCGCTCGAGGATGGGCGTGGCACGGAGCTCTATGTATCAGTCCGCTCCGGCGAGGTGCTGCAGCGCACCCGACGTGCCGAGCGGGAGTGGAACTACGTCGGCTCAGTCGTGCACTGGGTCAACATCGTGGCCCTGCGCCGGCACAAGGACCTCTGGCGCGGTGTCATGCTGGCGCTCGGCGCCACCTGCGGTCTGCTTGCGTGCGCCGGCCTGACGCTGGGCGTAATCCACCTCATCAATACGAGGCGGGCGCGCCGGCGCGGCCTCTCTCCCTTCCGCGGCTGGCTGCGCTGGCACCACTCGGTCGGGCTGTTCGCGTCGGTGCTGTTGCTCAGTTGGGTCGTGAGTGGTTGCCTGATGCTCGATGACGGCAAGGTGTTTCCGAGCGATCGGCCGACACCGGCCGAGATTGCCGGCGCCAGAGGACTTACTCTGACGGCAGCGGCCGCGCGATTTTCGGTTGACTTGCTCCGCGAGCTCCCGCCTGCTCGCGAGGTCGAGATCGCTGCCGTGGCCGGCACACCTTATCTGGTCGCGCGCGGCGGCGGCCCGGGCGGCTCCTGGCTGGCGACGCCGACAGCCAGCGGCAAGCTCTCACTGTCTCACGGCGTGCCGGACGCTTCGCTCTTGGCCGCTGCACGCGCCGCATGGCCGACCGTCCGTGTCCTGCAGATACGCGGGATACCGTCCGACGATGCGTATCAAGTGATTACGAACCCTCTGCCTCCCACCGCCCGCCGGATCGTCCTCGCAGATCCCGGCAGGACCTGGGTCCAGATCGACTCGGCAACTGGCCGGATCCTCTCCGTGACCGACTCGCGCAGCCGCGCGCGGCGATGGTGGGTGAACGGACTGCACGACTTCGATTTCCCACTGCTCGATCGCAGCGGCCCATTGCGGATGCTCGCGCTGATGCTCGCGGTCAGCGTTGGACTTCTCTTCAGCTGCACCGGGCTCGTCGTCGGGGTCAAGAGACTGCGCCGCCGCCGTTAGTCCACGCTTGATGCCCGCTCGGCCTCGACACGCCGTGCGTGTCGATGCTTTCGCGCCGCCGTACTCGGTGGCATCAACCCTACCTCCCTCGCTGCGCATCCGGCAGCGATCGGAGTCTCTAGTTGGGGCGCCGCGGCTTGCGGGACATGCGCGGCGTTCCGGGAAGACCCGTGTGTTGAGTGCGGAAGGGCCGGCGGGGGGCGCTTCCCCGCCCGCTCTCAGGTGTCTCACCGGTTCCCTCCGGCTGATAGGCAGGCACGAGCTGGTGCCTGCCATTGCCGATGAGATCGGCGCGTCCCAAGCGGCGCAGGGCCTCGCGCAGCACCGGCCAGTTGTTGGAATCGTGATAGCGGAGGAATGCCTTGTGCAGCCGCCGCACCTTCAGACCCTTGGGTATCCGCACCTCGCCGCCCGCGCGGCTCAGCCGCTTCAGGGGATTCTTACCCGAGTGATACATCGCGGTGGCCGTGGCCATGGGTGAGGGCAGGAAAGCCTGCACCTGATCGGCGCGAAAGCCGTTTTTCTTCAGCCAGAGAGCGAGCTCCAGCATGTCCTCATCGCTCGTGCCCGGATGAGCCGCGATGAAGTAGGGAATGAGGTACTGCTCCTTGCCGGCCTCGCGCGAGTAGCGGTCGAAGAGCTCCTTGAAGCGCTCGTAGGCGCCGATCCCGGGTTTCATCATCATCGACAGTGGCCCCTGGGAGATCGCCTCCGGGGCGATCTTGAGGTAGCCGCCGGTATGGTGTTGGGCCAGCTCCTTCACGTATTCCGGAGACTCGACCGCGAGGTCATAACGCACTCCCGATGCGATGAGCACCTTGCGGACACCGGGGAGCTCGCGAACCTTGCGGTAGAGACTGATCAGTGGCGAGTGATCGGTGTTCAGGTTGGGACAGATCCCCGGATAGACGCAGGACGGCCGGCGGCAGGCGCTCTCGATCTCGCGGCTGCGGCAGGCGAGCCGGTACATGTTGGCGGTGGGGCCGCCGAGGTCGGAAATGACACCGGTGAAGCCCGGCACTTCGTCCCGGATCGTCTCCACCTCGCGCAGGACCGAGCGCTCCGAGCGGCTCTGGATGACCCGCCCCTCGTGCTCGGTGATGGAGCAGAAGGTGCAGCCGCCGAAGCAGCCGCGCTGGATGGCCACCGAGAAGCGGATCATCTTGTAGGCGGGAATGTTGGCATTCCCATAGCTCGGGTGCGGCCGGCGGCGGTAGGGACGCTCGTAGACCCAATCCATCTCAGCCGTGGTCAGCGGGATGGGCGGCGGATTCAGCCAAACGTCGATGTCTCCGTGGCGCTGCACCAGGGCGCGGGCGTTCCCGGGATTCGCCTCCAGATGCAGGATGCGGTTGGCATGGGCATACAGCACCGGGTCCGAGGCTACCTGCTCGTAGGAAGGCATGCGGATGACGCTGCGCCCGCGATCGGCGTTCTTCACCCGCCGCACGAAGCGCACGACCTTTTCCGCAGCCGCAGTGGCTTGCGCGCCCTGGGAGGCGGCGCCCGAGTCCATTGCGGCGGAAGGCTCTCGAGTCGCTGTCCGGCCCTGCGCTGCCCGGTCGGCCTCCATGGCGTAAGGGTCGGGGTGGGGCGCGACCGGCCCTGGCGCATCTATCTGCGTCGAATCGATCTCGATCCATTCCTGTGGAATGGATTTGCGGGCGAAGGAGGTGCCGCGCACGTCCGTGATGTCGCGGATGGTCTCACCCGCGGCGAGGCGGTGGGCGACCTCGCAGATCTGGCGCTCGCCGTTTCCGTAGATCAGCAGGTCCGCCTTCGCATCGAGCAGGATCGAGCGGCGCACTTTTTCCGACCAGTAGTCGTAGTGCGCGATACGGCGCAGTGACGCCTCGATACCGCCGACGACGATCGGTACATCCTTGAATGCCTCCCGCGCGCGCTGTGCGTAGACGATCACCGATCTGTCGGGCCGCTTGCCGCCGATGCCTCCGGCCGTGTAGGCGTCGTCGCTGCGCAGCCGGCGATCGGCCGTGTAGCGGTTGACCATGGAGTCCATGTTGCCGGCCGTCACACCGAAGAACAGATTGGGCCGGCCGAGCGCCGCGAACGCATCCGCGCTCTGCCAGTCGGGCTGGGCGATCATGCCGACCCGGAAGCCTTGCGCTTCGAGTACCCGGCCGACGATGGCCATGCCGAAGCTGGGATGATCGACGTAGGCATCGCCGGTCACGATGATGATGTCGCAGCTGTCCCAGCCGAGCTCGTCCATCTCGGCCCGGGACATGGGGAGGTACGGCGCCGTGCCGAAGCGCTCGGCCCAGTGCTTGCGAAGCCCTCTGATGTCCTGTGCGGTCTGCATGGTCTCAGTACAACAGGTATGGCTGGCGCTCGGCGCTCCACGCCGCCTCGTCCTTTGCCGCGAGCGTGTCGAGGTCCGCGGCCGTGGCCGCCGGATCGTCGACCCAGCGCCGCAGGAGATCGCTGCCGTTGATCACATCGATCGCGAGGCGCTCGCGCTCGTACTCGTAAGGAAAGTCCCGCCACAATGGATAATCCGGCGCCAGGCGGCGCAGCGCCTTGAATGCGAGCGCCATGATCCTCCAGGGACGGAACGCCTCGTGCTCGTAGTAAATACCGTCCTCCACGTGGAATTGGGCCCCGGCGCAGAGCTTGCCCGCATGCTTGTGGAAGGTGGGCTCGAACCAGCAGGGCCGGACCCGGCAGCCGCGCATCCAGGTCGGCGCCAGCTCGCGCATGGCCGCAACCAGTGCCCACACGTCGAGATCGGGCGCGCCGAAGAGCTCCAGAGGCCGCGTGGTCCCCCGCCCCTCCGAGAGCGTCGTTCCTTCCAGCATTACGGTGCCTGGATAGCAGCGTGCCATCCACACTGACGGCGCATTGGGGCTCGGGTTCACCCAGGTACGCCGGCCGATGGGCCAGCCATAGCCCGGCGGGGCGTGCGGCTGCCAGCCCTCCAGTGCGATGACCTGACAATCGACGTCGAGCTTCAGCGTGGATACGAACCAACGCGCCAGCTCACCGAGGGTCAGGCCGTGTCGCATCGGCATGGGACCCGGACCGACGAAGCTCTCGCAGCCGGCGCGCAGCGACAGGCCCTCGGCCGGCCGGCCGATGGGGTTCGGGCGGTCGAGCACCCATACCGTCTTGTGCCGCTTCGCCGCTTCCTCCAGGACATAACGCAGCGTCGTCACGAACGTGTAGATACGACAGCCGACATCCTGCAGGTCCACCAGCAGCGCGTCGAAGCTGTCCATCATGCTTTCCGTCGGCCGTCTCACCTGCCCGTACAAGCTGAACACGGGGATCCCATGCACCGGGTCGATGAAGTCGCTCGACTCCACCATGTTGTCCTGCTTGTCCCCGCGCAGCCCGTGCTGGGGCCCGAAGGCGGCGGTCAGCCTCACCTCACCGAGTGCCGCCAGCGCATCCAGGGAATGCACCATATTGCGGGTGACCGAGGCAGGATGGGCCAGCAGCGCCACGCGCCTTCCCGCGAGCGGCTTACGGAGCTGCGGCTCCTCGAGCAGGCGATCGATACCGAACTTCATGGGCAATTCAATGGGTTTCGGGGAAGCTCGAGCGTCAGCGAGAAGCTTTCCGGGTGGTGAAAATCGGGCCGCCCGGGTGGATGGCGCAGTGCCCAGTATGACAGCCTCCCCTCCCGGTCCTCCACTACCGTGCTCAACGCCAGGCGCAGGTGTGCGCGATCGGAGGGCCCCGGACCCGGGTCGAGGCAGGCAAAGGTCCCGCCGAGCTGCACCTCGGCATGTAGCTCGAGCCTGCTCCCGCTGCGATGTACCGCCACCCGCGGCGCGACGTTCAGGGCTGGCGCCATGCCCTGACGGTAGGAATCGAAGCAATACGCCGCCCACTGACCGGAGGGTGAGAAATTGAGCTCCAGATATCTCGGCGAGCCCGGCATTGCTACGAAGGCCTCTAGGCAGGTGTGCGCCCAGAGTCTGTCCGACCTGCCTGCGTCGGCCGTGGGCGGTGGGATACGGACGAGCATCGGGTCGGCGTCGAGCACGTATCGAAACCGAAGCGACTCCCGGCCGCCGGGCTCGGCACAAGCGGCGATGTGCTTCACGCCCGTGCCCGGAACGTCCGGATGCGCCAGCAGAGGAACCAGCAAGGAATCGCGCGCGGCCATGGCCATATCTTAAAGGAGACCAGCCGCCGCCAAAGGACGCCTCCGACGATATATCTTTGCGGATCGCGATTGCGGAGCATCGAGCATGACGGGATCCCCGGAACACACCGTGGCGGCGGCCGCAGATACCGGCGACATCACGGAGGCGAGCCTCTTCTCGCAGCTCGACATGATGATCCGCGCGCTGTGGTCGTCCCCGGCCCGAGGCGCAATCATCGGGCTCATGGGCGCCGCCGTCGCGGTCATCGTGGCGACCGCCTACGGCCAGGTGCGCCTCAATCGCTGGAACCAGCCCTTCTACGACGCCCTGTCGCGGCGCAACCTGCACGGCTTTGCGATGCAGCTCCTGGTGTTTG
Source organism: Steroidobacteraceae bacterium (assembly GCA_036393055.1). Lineage (GTDB taxonomy): Bacteria > Pseudomonadota > Gammaproteobacteria > Steroidobacterales > Steroidobacteraceae > 13-2-20CM-66-19. The sequence continues at coordinate 11,068 of DASVWT010000145.1, read as the reverse complement.
CCGTCATTGCAGGGGCGCTGCTGCTGCTCAACGTCGGGCAACGCTGGCTCGGGGAAATGTTGAAAGTCAAGCTGCGCGAAGGACTGGTGCATGATCTGGTGCAAGGGTGGATGCAGCCTCGCCGCGCCTTTCAGCTCGAGAGCGCCGGACCCATCGGCGTGAACCCCGATCAGCGCATGCACGACGACGCCCGCCATCTCACCGAGCTCTCGAGCGAGCTCATGCTCGGCCTCGTGCAGGCATCGGCCCTGCTCGTCAGCTTCGTCGGCGTCCTGTGGTCGATCTCCCGCGGATTCACGCTGAAGGTCGGCGGCCTCACGCTGGCTCTCCCGGGCTACATGGTCTGGGCCGGAGTGATCTACGCCCTCTCGGCGTCCCTGCTCACCTACTGGACGGGTCGACGACTCATTCCAGACAACGCCAGCCGCTACGCACGGGAAGCCGACCTGCGTTACACGTTGGTTCGCGTCAACGAGCACATCGATGCCATCACCCTCGCGGGCGGCGAGGCCGATGAGGCCCGGCGCATCGAGGTCGATCTGGCAGCGGTACTTGCTGCCATGCGGCGTCTGGTGACCGGACTGACGAGGCTCACCTGGGTGACGGCCGGATATGGATGGATCACGCTGGTCGCGCCAATCCTGGTCGCGGCGCCGCTCTATTTCGGCGGCAGTCTCACCTTTGGAGGCCTGATGATGGCCGCGGCGGCCTTCACCCAGCTTCAGTCCTCACTGCGATGGTTCGTGGATAACTTCAGCACCATCGCCGATTGGCGTGCCACGCTGCTGCGTGTCGCGATGTTCCGGCGTGCCGTGGTGACGGTAGAGGTCCTCCACCGCAAGGAAAGCCGCATCGACCTTCGCGACGGCCAGAGAGCGGATAAAAGCACGGCGGAGGCGCTCGTGATCGATCACTTGGAGATCGCCTCGCCATCAGGCTGTACCCGCCTCGAGGGCGGCCGTATCGAGATCGCGCCGGGGGAGCGCGTGCTCGTCATGGGAGAGCCCGGCGCGGGGAAGACCCTGCTCTTTCGCGCGCTCGCGGGGCTATGGCCCTGGGGTAGCGGGGTCATCGTGCGCCCGGCAGCAGAGGACCTCTACTGCATGGCGCGCACGCCTTATCTTCCGGCCGGCACGCTGAAAGAGGTGCTGGCCTATCCTTCGCCCGTCAGCCGCTTCGAATCGCAAGGATATGCACGCGCCCTGCGCAGGCTCGGGCTGGATCGCCTCGTACCATCCCTGGATGAGGTTCGCCGCTGGGACCACGAGTTGAACGAGGACGAGCAACAGGCGGTCGCCTTCGCCCGCCTGTTGCTCCACGCGCCGCGCTGGGTACTGATCGATGAAGCACTCGACTCCATCGACGTGAGCACGCGCGAGCGCGTGATCGACATGTTCGCGCGGGATCTCGCCCACTGCAGCCTCATCTACATCGGGCGCGCCGATCCGAAGGGAGGGCTCTTCTCGCGTGTCCTGCACCTCGTCAATGACCCGCAGCTGCGTCGGCTCGCGCGTCATCGCGCCATGCCGCCGCGAGCGGCGGCCCGTTATCAGCCCCCAGCTCCCGCGATCTGAGGCCACCGCGGCGTTGCGGCTGTCATGCCGGATAAACGAGCCCCCCGTCGGCCGACCGCCGTGCGCCCGGCGTCAGCGTCGCCGTGGTCAGCTTCCCAGGCCCGAGGATGTGGATCACCTCGAAGCCTGCGGCGAGCAGATAGTCGGCGACGATGCGCCTGTGGCAGCGCCACCAGAGGGCTTCGGCGCACATGATGGCGCAGCGGTGCTCACCGGCCAGCGTGCACAGCTCTTCGAGCCCGGCGCGAAATTCCGCGCTGCCCGCATGATCCGCATAGGCGCGAAAGGACTCGTTCCGCCACAGCATGTTGGGCGAATCTCCCCTGCGCCCGTGACGCCGGCCGCCGAGAGCCGGCAGATACCGATAGGCTATTCCGGCGGCCGCGAGCTCTTCCTGCAGCTCCGGCCCGTTGAATTGCGGGTTGGCTCTGGAGTGGGGGAATGCACGGATGTCGGCGAGGAGATCGACTGCGGCCTCCCGTAGCAGCGCGATGAGCTCCGCCACCGAGCGGTTGGAGTGCCCGACGGTGAAGAACGGGTTGCGCCCGCCGTCGGGGCCGGCAAGGAATCCGCTCGCTCGCTTCATATGCGTTAGCGCTCCATGAAATGGCTCGCCATGCCCGCCCGGTAGCTCTTGTCGGTCTGCGGCTTGACGAACAGCGTGACCACCTGCGGGTGGGATGCCCTGACCTTGCGCTCGATCTCGAGCACGGCTTCCTCGATCTCACCTGCGGACAGGTGATCCTCGAAATCGAGACTCAGGGCGGCGACGATCTGGTCGGGCGCGAGCTGCATGGTCAGCACACCGTTGGCGCGGGTGACGGATGGCTCCGCGCCCGCGATGTGCAGGATGGAATCGCCGAGATGCCGGTCCGCCCGCTCGCCGATGAGCAGGCTCTTGCTCTCGCGCGCCAGCAGCAGGGCGATGGTGGCGAGCACCAGGCCGATCAGGACCGAGGCATAGCCGTCGATGACGGGCTGGTGAAGCTGCACGGCGGCGAATGTTCCGAGCCCCGCGATGAGAATGCCGGCGAGTGCCGCGCTGTCCTCGAACAGCACCATGAACGAGGGCGGGTCCTTGCTGCGGCGGAATGCCTCGTAATAGCCGAGCGTGCCCTTCGCCTCCCGGAACTGGCGCAGGGAGATGATCCAGGAGCCGCCCTCGAAGACCAGCGCCAGAGCCAACACCACATAGTTGATGAAGGGTTGGCTGATGGGCTCCGGCCGGCGGATGTGGCCGATCCCCTCGTAGATCGACACTCCCGCGCCCAGGGCGAATACCAGAAGGGCCACGATGAAGCTCCAGAAGTACAGCTCCCGCCCGTAGCCGAGCGGGTGTTGGGCGTCCGGAGGGCGGGCGGCGCGCCGCAGCCCGTAGAGGAGGAGAACCTCGTTGCCGCTGTCCACGAAGGAATGGACCGCTTCGCTCATCATTGCGGAGCTCCCGGTCCACATCGCCGCAAACAGCTTGGTCGCGGCCACCAGGAGATTGCCGGCGAGCGCCGCATGCACGACAGCCTTGGAAGAGTTGCCCGATGCCACGATCGCGCCTAAAGGTACGGCGAAAGGAGCCAGAACAGGCTGTCGCGCAGCCGGCCCGGAACGGATCGCCGCCAATCCGGCGCGGGTACACGTGCGGCATGGTCGCGCGCCGAGAGGATGTACTGCGCGAGCTGTGCGCACACTGCGGTGTCATAGAGCTCCACGGCGATCTCGAAATTCAGCCGCAGGCTCCTCGGATCGATGTTGGCCGAGCCGATCTGCGCATAGGTGCCGTCGATCACGAGGAGCTTGGTGTGGGAGAACGGCGGCGGCTGCAGATAGACCTGTATGCCGCGCTCGAGCAGCGGCGGCAGCCAGCGCCGCGTCGCCCAGTCGACATACCGCAGGTTGCTGCGCGCCGGAAGCACGAGGCACACCTCCACGCCGCGCAGCGCCGCCGTCTGCAGCGCCGCAGTGAGCTCCGGAGGCGGAATGAAGTACGGCGTCATGATCAGCACCTGACGGTGCGCGACCGCGACTGCCCCCAGGATCACGAACAACAGCTTGTCGCTGTCCTCATCCGGCCCCTCGGTGATCACCCGGCATACGCAATCGCCGGCTCGCGGTTGCGCCGCCGGCGCGGGCGGCAGAGTCTCGCCGGCGGCGAACTGCCAGTCTGCGGCGAAGCATTCCGCGAGCTGCAACACCGCCGGGCCCCTCACCCGGAAATGCAGGTCGGCCATCCGCCGGTGATGCGCCTTGCCGACTTCACGGCCGCCGATGTTCATGCCGCCGACGAAGCCCGTCTCGCCATCGGCGATCAGGAGCTTGCGGTGATTGCGCAGATTGAGTGACAGCACCGGCATGGCCAGCCGCGGCGGCAGGAAGCGGCCGGCGCGCACACCGGCTCGCCGCAGCAGACGCACGGCCAGAGGCCAGCTGTACCATTCTCCTACGCCGTCCACCAACACGCGGACCTGTACGCCGCGGGCGGCGGCCTCGGCGAGAGCGGCAATGAATTCCCGCCCGACCTCATCGGTCTCGAAGATGTAGGTCGACAGCCAGAGCGAGCGCCGCGCCGTGCGGATCGCATCCAGCATCGGTGGAAACGCATTCTCGCCGTTCTCCAGCGCCACAACCTCGTTACCGGACAGCCTGGGTTGCTGGGTCACGGCATCGCCGATGCGCGTCAGCTGCGTCGCCAGATCCTCCGGGGGTCGGCTATCGGCCCCGCCAGCCACGCTCGCGAGCCCCGCGCGCAGTTGCCGGGCGCGCGTACGCACCCGATTCACGCCGAAGAGCAGATAAAGAATCGTGCCGGCGAAGGGCAGCAGCCAGCAAGTGACGATCCAACCCAGGGCGCTGCGCGGGTCGGGCTTGGTAAGCAGGGCGTGGACAGCGGCAAAGACGGCGCAGAGCACGTAGAGCACAAGGACCAGCAGCCGGAGCAAGGCCTCAGCATGCACGAGCATGAGATCCACCGTTCGCGTGATCTACCCGGGGCAAGCTCGGTATTTTGACACCGTCCCCTGCTAAGATTCGATCCCCGGCTTCATCCCACGCCTCTCGGGCATCGCGATGCATGCAAGACCACGGGTCATCGTCATCGGGGGCGGCTTTGGTGGGCTCTCCGCCGTGCGCGCCCTGAGTTCCGCCGCCGTGGACGTCCTGCTGATCGATCGCGGCAATCATCACACGTTTCAGCCGCTGCTCTACCAGGTGGCGACCGCCGGCCTGGCCGCCCCGTCGATAGCCGCCCCGCTGCGGCACATTCTGCGCGATCAGCGCAATGCCACCGTGCTGCTCGGGGAGGCGCGCAGGATCGACGTGGAGGGCAGGAGCGTCGATGTCGATGGGGTGTTGCATCCGTACGATTACCTGGTCGTTGCCGCGGGAAGCACGCACGCGTACTTCGGTCACGATGAATGGGCGCGATACGCGCCCGGACTGAAGACGCTCAATGACGCCTTGCGTATCCGGGCGAGGGTTCTGACGGCGTTCGAGCGCGCCGAAGCGACTGACGATCCTGCGGCGCGGTTGGAATGGCTCACATTCCCGATCGTCGGGGCCGGCGCTACGGGCGTGGAGCTGGCCGGTACGCTGGCGGAGATCGCGCGGCATACCCTCAAACGCGAGTTCCGCCGCATCGATCCGGCGACGGCGAGAGTTCTGCTGGTCGAGGCGGGGCCGCGTGTCCTGCCGACATTCCCGCCCTCGCTCTCGGCGAAGGCACAGCGGCAACTCGAGCACCTCGGAGTCATCGTACGCACGGGGAGGCCCGTCACGCAGGTCGACGATCGCGGTGTTCGCATCGGAGAGGAGATGATCGGGGCGCGCACCGTGTTATGGGCCGCCGGCGTGGCTGCTTCGCTGCTCGGGGCGACGCTGGGCGTAGAAGTCGACCGTGCTGGCCGCGTACGCGTCACTGCAGAGCTTGGCGCTCCGGGGCATCCGGAAGTGTTCGTGGTCGGGGACATGGCTGCCGTGCCGGACGGAACCGGCCCTGTGCCTGCCATCGCCCCGGCTGCGAAGCAGATGGGCCGCTACGCGGCGAAGGCGATTCTCGCCAGGCTGTCCGGCAGGCGGATCGGCCCGTTCCACTACACGGACTTCGGCTCCCTCGCCACCATCGGCCGCATGGCGGCGGTCGTCGAGTTCGGGCGCCTTCGCCTCTCCGGAGTCCTCGCGTGGTGGATCTGGCTCACCGCGCACATCTATTTCCTCATCGGCTTTCGCAACCGCCTGGTCGTGCTCATCGACTGGGCGGAAGCCTACTGGAGCTATCGGCGCGGCGCCCGCATCATCATTCCGGTGGACCGTGGCTGACCAGGACGTCATCGTCATCGGCGCGGGCGCTGCCGGCCTCGCGGCGGCGGCTGCGCTGGGCAGGTCCGGGCGCTCCGTGCTGGTACTGGAAGCCCGGGACCGCATTGGCGGGCGCATCTGGACGCATCTCGAGCCGTCCCTCGCCGCCGCAGCGGAGCTCGGTGCGGAATTCATCCACGGCGACTCACCGGAGATTTCCGCACTCCTGCGCCAGGCTGGCACATCCGCAACAGACACTTCGGGAGAGCACTGGTCACTGATCGACGGCCAGCTGCAGCAGCGCACCGGGAGCCTGATCGGCACGGTGCGCGCAGCCTTCGAGCAGGCGGACGTGCTCTCGCGGCCCGACATGTCGCTCGAGAGTTTTCTCGCCGGCGAGGGCGGCCGCGCGCTCCCGGAGGAAGCGCGCTCGATGGCCCGCGCCTTCGTGTCCGGATTCGATGCGGCCGACCCGGCCCTCGTCAGCGTGCACTCCGTTGCGGAAGAATGGCGTTCCGGCGGAATGTTGGATTCCTCCCAGTCGCGCCCGCTCGGCGGCTATCGCTCAGCCCTGCTTGCATTGATTGCGGGGCTCGATGGCAGTCGCGTGCACCTGCAGCTGCAGACCACCATCACCTCGGTCCGCTGGAGCGATCGGTCGGTGGAGGTCGATGGCCTCTGGCTCGGCCGGCCGTTCCGGGCCGCGGCACGCAAAGCGGTCATCACCGTCCCGCTGGGTGTTCTAAAGGCCCCCGCAGGGACGCCCGGCGCGATCGCATTCTCCCCGCCGCTCGACTCCAAGCAGACCCCTCTGGCGCAGCTCCTCTCCGGTCCGGTGCTGAAGGTCCTCCTGCATTTCCGCCGCCCATTCTGGGAACATCTTGACGGCGGCCGCTATGCGGACGCCGCTTTCTTCCATGCTCCCGGCAAGGTCTTCCCGACGTTCTGGACGGTGCTGCCGGCGCGCACTCCTCTTCTCAATGCCTGGGTCGGCGGGCCGTCGGCGGCGAGGCTCTCGGAGCTGAGTCATGATGACATCATCCGTCAGGCGCTGGATTGCGTGAGCAGCGTCTTCCCGCGCACCGGCGGGACGCCGGAGCTCCAGGCAGCGTACGTTCACAATTGGGTGCAGGATCCCTACGCGCGGGGCGCCTACAGCTACGTGGCGGCAGGCGGCCGCAAAGCACGCGAGCTGTTGGCAACACCGCTCGACGGCGCCCTCTTCTTCGCCGGCGAGGCGACCGACACGACAGGCGAGGCGACGACCGTAACCGGCGCACTGCGCAGCGGCGCCCGCGCCGCGCTGGAAGTCAACCGCCACCTCGACGCGCGGTAAGGCCGCGCTGCCGCTAGCCCGGGATCGTCAGCGGCCGCGCGCGCTCGCGCTCCAGTCGGGCGGCGTGTGCACGCACCCGCAGCAGGTCGCGTCGCGCAAGCAAGCCTGTGAGCTTGCCGGTAGCGCGGTCGATGACGGGTACGCGGCCGATATCGGCCGCTGCCATGCGATCGGCCAGGTGGCCGATCAGCTCGTCCGTGTAGCCGACGAAGACTTCGCCGACGTCTCCTCTGTCCTCCAGCGTCTGGCCCTTGGGCCAACCTTCCCGTGACCAGCGCAGTACATCGGAGCGCGAGACCATGCCGACGACTTTCCCGGCTTCGTCCACTACCGGGTAGCTCTTGTGGCGCTTGATGCCGTTGTCCGTATCAAAGAACGCGAGCGCATCTTCCGTCGACATGCGCGCCGGGAGCGTGTGCACCGGGTGAGTCATTACCTCGCTCACCCGCATCACCTCGAACGGGTCGACGGTGTACTCGTAGGTGAGGTGCCGCCCGCGTCGCGCGAGCCGCTCCGTCAGGATGGAGCGTCGCATGATGAGGACCGTCACGGCGAATGAGGCAACGCATGCGACGAGCACGGCCGGCATGGTGCTGATGTCACCGGTGAGCTCGATGGCGAACACGGTTGCGGTCAGCGGGCAGCGGAGTGTTCCGCCCAAGACCGCGGCCATCGCGATCAGCGACCAGAAGCCGGCGTTGCCGAAGGGAATGATATGCGCCTCGAAAACGCCCACGGCGCCGCCCATCATGAGAAGCGGCGCCAGCGTGCCGCCCGAGGTGCCGGAAGCGAGCGCGATGACCCAGATGACGGCCTTGACGACGAGCAGCGCGACTGCCGCGTGCATCACCACCGTACCATCGATCAGCGCCTGAATGTTGTCATAGCCGACGCCGAGAGCCGCCGGATCGAACAGGCCGCCGACCCCGACGACGACACCGGCGATCGCGGGCCACCACATCCAGTGGACGGGCAGTTTCTCGAACAACTCCTCGACCCAGTAGAGTCCGCCGGTGGTGATCGCGGATTGCAGCCCCGCCACCACGCCGACCCCGGCGCAGACCGCCAGCCCCCACCAGGGCATGGCTGGAATGCCGGTGTGCGGAAAGAGCGGCCAGGCCCCCACCAGCCAGGGACGCCAGGCCATCGCCACGATGGCCGACACGACCACCGGCACGAAGCTGCGCGGCTTCCATTCGAAAAGCATCACCTCGATGGCGAGCAGCACGGCGGCCACCGGCGTGCCGAAGATGGCCGTCATGCCGGCCGCGGCGCCCGCGACCAACAGTGTCTTGCGCTCCGCGGAGCTCAGTTGAAAGAACTGGGCAAACAGCGAACCCAGCGCGCCGCCGGTCATGATGATCGGGCCCTCGGCGCCGAACGGGCCGCCGGTGCCGATGGCGATCGCGGAGGACAGTGGTTTCAACACGGCGACTTTCGGCTCGATCCGGCTCTGGCCGATGAGGATGGCCTCGAGTGCCTCCGGGATGCCATGCCCGCGGATCTTTGGCGAGCCGTAGCGGGCCATCACCCCCACGATCAGGCCGCCGATGATCGGGATGACGATGGAGACGGGCCCAAGCTTGGCGTGGCTCAGGTAAGAGGTCGCCGTGGAGTAAACGTGGAAGTAGGCGAAGTTGGTGACGAGCGCTATCAGCTTGAGGAGCACCCACGCCGAGCCCGCGCCGAAGCTGCCGGTGACGATGGCCATCGCGGACAGCACCAGCAGGCGCCGGTCGGCAGTGAAGTCGCGCAGAGTGTCGTGCACCCCGAGGGTGGAAACAGAGCTCTTCATGGTTCTCCGGTGGGATTGCGGCGCCGTTGCAGGGGGCGGGCGCGCGCTTTATATCGCAATACGATATTATTCTCCATGAGAAACTCGATGTCCGCCACTCCCAGAAGGCAGAGCCTCCCGCGGGCGCCGTCAACTCCCGAGCTCGAGCCCCGCGACTACGAGATCCTGGCGGAATTTCGCTACTTATTGATGCGCTTCGCAGCATTCAGCGAGGAGGCGGCCCATGCGGCGGGCCTGGCGCCGCGCCAGCATCAGGCGCTGCTGGCGATCAAGGGATACCCGGGCGGGGCCGAAGCGACGATCGGGGATCTGGCGGAGCGGCTCGGGATCCGCCACCACAGCACCGTCGGCCTGGTCGATCGGCTGGTGAGCCGGGGCTACCTGGCGCGGCGGGAGGATCCTCACGATCGCCGCCGCACGTTCCTGTCACTCACCGCATCGGGGGAGCAGGCGCTCGTGGGGCTTGCCTCCGCCCACCAGCGGGAGCTGCGACGCGTTGCCCCGCTGTTGAAATCGCTGCTCGGTCGGCTGACGTCCGTGGATGACGCTACTGCCTAACGTCACATCCCAGGTGCGGTCCTCAGGCGAGCGCCTCATTCAGCTCCGCGATCAGGTCGTGCGCGTCCTCGATGCCCACTGACAGCCGGATGAGGCCATCGCCGATGCCGAGCGAGGCCCGCATGGCGGCCGGCAGAGAGGCATGCGTCATGAGTGCGGGATGCTCGATGAGGCTCTCGACGCCGCCCAGACTCTCCGCCAGGGAGAAGAGATGGCAGCGCTCGAGCATGCGGCGAGCATCGTCGAGCGATCCCTTCAATACGGCGGTCACGATCCCTCCGTAGCCGCCAGCCATTTGACGCCGCGCCAGCGCGTGCTGCGGATGGCTTTGCAGACCGGGATAATGGACGCGCTCGACCTTCGGATGGCTCGCGAGAAACTGCGCGACGGCAAGGGCATTGGCGCAGTGCCGCTCCATGCGCAGCGCCAGTGTCTTGATGCCTCGCAATGTCAGGAACGAATCGAACGGCCCCGGCACACTTCCCAGCGCGTTCTGCAGATATCCGAGCCGCTCCGCCAGCGGGCTGCCGGTGCGTACGATCGCCGCGCCGCCCAGCGAGTCGGAATGGCCATTCAGATACTTCGTGGTGGAATGCACGACGATGTCGAAGCCGTGCTCGAGCGGCCGCTGCACGAAGGGAGTAGCGAAGGTGTTGTCACAAACGCTGATCACCCCTCTGGAACGCGCGACAGCCGCCACCGCCGTGAGATCCACGAGCTGCAGCAGGGGATTGGTGGGTGTCTCCACCCACACGAGGCGGGTGTCGGGTCGGATCGCAGCCTCCAATGCCTCGGGCCGCGTCAGATCGACGAAGGATACCTGGTGTCCCGCCGTGCGCTTGCGCACGTTCTCGAGCAGGCGATAGCTGCCACCATAGAGATCGTGCATGGCGATGATGTGGGAGCCGGCATCCAGCAGCTCGAGCACGGTGGAGCTCGCCGCCATGCCGCTCGCGAAGGCGAATGCCGCGCCGCCGCCCTCCAGGTCGCAGAGTGCAGCCTGCAGCGCATCGCGCGTGGGATTGCGCGTGCGCGAGTAGTCGTAACCCTTGTGCACGCCCGGGCTCGACTGCACGTAGGTCGAGGTTGCGTAGATCGGCGGCATCACCGCACCGGTCAGCGGATCGGGATGCTGGCCGCCGTGAATGGCGCGGGTGGCGAAGCGCAGCTGCTTGTCGGTCATGGGGTCCTCACGTTCTGCGGCGCAGCCAGTTGAGCAGGTCGATGCGGGTGACCAGCCCCTGGAACTCGCTGCCGCTCATCACGATGGCCACCATGCCGCGGTTGAATATCTCCATCAGCTGCTGCACCGGAGCATCCACCGGGACGGTGACCAGGTGGCTCTCCATCGCAGCGGTAACCGGCTCGCCGAAGTGTTTGGGGTTGGAGAACACCTCGAGAAGGATGTCTTCCTCATCGACGATGCCGATGATACGGCCATTGCGCATCACGGGCAGCTGCGAGACATCGTAGAGCTTCATCCGCCGGTAGGCGGCCATCACGGGCTCGGACGCATCC
>DASVWT010000144.1:0-5316 GCA_036393055.1 Steroidobacteraceae bacterium | reverse complement strand
GTCTGATTCTGGTACAGCAGGTCCTCGAACACCGCGCGGTCCTGCTTGAACCCGGTCGTATTGACGTTCGCCAGATTGTTCGAGATGACCGCCATCTCCGTCTGCTGCGCATCGAGGCCGGTCTTGGCGGCCCACAGGGCTGCATTCATGGGAGTGCTCTCTCGTTCAGGTGGATTGCAGGAGCTGCGTGGAGGCGGAGGCGTTCTCGTCGGCGCTCTTCATGGCCTTGACCTGCAGCTGGAAGTTTCTCGCCAGATCGATCATGTTCACCATCGCGCTCGCGAGATCGACATTGCTCGACTCGAGGACACCCGAGGAGAGCTTGACGGCGGCATCGGCCGGGGCGGCGGCGCCGCCGGCGAGCTGGAAGAGTCCGCCGCCCTCGCGCACCAGCGTGTCCGGCGCCGGATTGACCAGCTTGATCCGCCCGATGGCCGCGAGCGACTCCGCGGGCTGGCCGTCGGGCAGGACGGAGACGGTGCCGTCGTTGCCGATCTTGATCGAGGAGCTCGGCGGGATGCTGATCGGGCCGTTGTCGCCGAGCACGATCTGGCCCGTGCTGGTGACGAGCATGCCTTCGGCGGTGACGTGCAGGTCGCCGTTACGGGTGTAAGCCTCCTGGCCGTTCGGTCCCTGGACGGCGATGAAGCCCTGGCCCTGCACGGCCACATCGAGCGGCCGGCCGGTGGTGGTGAGCGCCCCCTGCGATTCGTCCCAACCCGCGCTCGATGCCGTGGCATAGACGCGGGAGGCGTAGCCGCTGCCGGTCACCGCCTGGCTCTGGAACGCGGCGAGGTCGGCCTTGAAACCGGTCGTGCTCGCGTTGGCCAGGTTGAAGTTGTTGACGGCCTGCGCATCGAGGATGTCCTTCGCGCCGGTCATTGCAACGTACAGAGATCGGTCCATATCAGCTCACCCGCCCGGATCAGCCATTGGGGATGTTGATGATGGATTGCGTGACCTGGTCGGTCGCCGAGATCATCTGCGCGTTCGCCTGGAAGTCGCGCTCCGCCGTGATCATGTGGACGAGCTGGGTCGTGATGTCCACGTTCGAGCTCTCGAGCGAGCCGGACTGGATGCTGCCGAAGCCGGATCCGCCGGCCACGCCGTTCACCGCGACGCCCGATTCGAAGCTCTGCGCCCACTCGTTGTTGCCTTTCTGCTGCAGGCCCTGCGGGTTGGCGAAATTCGCCAGGGCGACCTGGCCGAGGGTCTTCGACTGGCCATTGGTGAAGTTGGCCTGCACGATGCCGGTGGAGCTGATGTTGATGCCTGTGAGGCTGCCGGTCGTGTAGCCGTCCTGCGATACGAAATTGACGCCGAACGCGTCGCCGAACTGCGTCGAATTGCCAAATTTGAACGTCACGTTCATCGCGGACGCGCCGGTCGCGGGAGTGTAGGGGCCGAAATTCACCTGCCCGTTCGCGGGAGAGGTCAGCGTGCCGGTACTGGAGTACGTGAGAGGCTGTGCAGTGCCGACGGCGGTGCCGTCCACGTAGAGCTGAGTGGTCCAGTTGCCTGCGGTCGCCCCCTTCATGAAATAGAGCTGTGCCGTGTGGGCCGCCCCGAGGGAGTCGTAAGTCGTGAGCGAGGTCGTATCCGTGTAGGTGGTCGGATCCGCCGGATTCAGCGGCGAGTTGGTCGGCGCCGCCGCGTTCGAAGGCAGATTGAGCGAGACATCGGCGGTGGTGGTCGCCTGCGGTGCGCTCTCGGCCGTGCTGAGCTGCAGGGAGGCGAGGCCGCCGGTATTGAAGCCGCCGTTCGCGAGCGGTGCATATCCCTGGACCTTCTCGCCGGAAGCGGTGACGAGGTAGCCGTTCTGATCGACCTGAAAGGCCCCGTCACGGGTGTAATTGAGGGCGCCGTTATTGCTCGTGACGAAGAACCCGGAGCCGCTCAGCGCCAGATCGAGGTTGTTGCCGGTCGAGGTGATGTTTCCCTGGCCGAACTGCTGCGACACCGCGGCGGTCTCCACGCCGTTGCCGACCGCCGTCTTGGACACTCCTTCCTGGGTCTGGGCGAAGAGGTCGGCGAACTCCGCGCGCGACTCCTTGAATCCGGTGGTGTTGACGTTCGCGAGGTTGTTCGAGGTGACGTTGAGGTCGGTATTGGCGGCGTTGATGCCGGAGAGAGCTAGATCGAATGACATGGTGGCGTTTCCTCAATTCACCTGGACGACATTGCTCAAGGAGAGCGTGCCGGAGCTGGTATTCAGATATAAAGCCTGGGTGGCCGGATCGATCGTGACGCTGTTGACCGTGCTCTGCAGGTACGGCGAAACCGACTTCTGCGTGCCGCCCGTATTGGCAGCCGCTGAGAACGTGTAGGTTCCGGCCGGCGCGGCGGCGCCCGAATTGGTGGTGCCGTCCCACGTGAAGCTGGTGAGAGCGGAGGAGGTCGGCGCGACCTGCAGGGTTTTCACCAGCGCTCCGGACGAGTCCGTGACCTGCACCGTGACGCTGGAGGCCCCCGAGGGGATCGGTACGGCGCCACTGACGGTGCCGCCGGCAGCCAGCGCCGCGGTCGTACCGGCGGAGAGCACCTTGTGGCCGATCAGGCTGGTGCCGCCGAGGAGCTGGGAGGACTGCAGGGTGCTCGAAAGATTGCTCATCGAGCTTTGCATGCCGTTGATGCCGCTCACCTCGCTCAAGGAGGCGAGCTCGTTGACGAACTGGTTGGGATCGGCCGGCTGGGTCGGATCCTGACTCTTCAGCTGAGCGATGATCAGCGAGAGAAAGTCGCTCTGGCTGATCTGGGGCATGGCAGCCGACGAGCCGCTCGAGCTGGTGACGGCCGCGGCATTCGCGGCCGTTTGCGCGGCATAGGCGCCGATCGAATCCACTGACATGAGGTTGGGTCCTGCGGTTCGGTATGGGTTGCGAATCAGCCCTGGGCGATCTTCAGGGTATCGAGCATCAGGGACTTGGAGGTCTCCAGCACCTGTGCGTCGTTCTGGTAAGACCGCGATGCCGAGATCATGTCCGCCATCTGCTCGACGACGTTGACGTTCGAGTTGTAGACATAGCCGTTGGCGTCCGCGAGCGGATTGCCTGGCTGGTAGCTTGCTGTGCCGGCGGCAGTGCTCTCGACGATGCCGCGGACCTGCACGGCGGCATCCGCGGCCGGCATCGAACCGGCGGCGGCGCCCGGCGACATCAGCGACGACTGAATCGCCTGGAAGACGGGGTAGCGCGCCTTGTAGGCGGTGGTCGGGCTGCTGCTCACGCTGTCGGCGTTGGCAAGATTGCTCGCCACCGTGTTCAGGCGGACGGACTCGGCGGACATGCCCGAGCCCGCGATGTTGAAGATATTGAAAAGTGCCATGATGCGCCTACTGGCCGCCCGTGATGGCGGTGGTGAGCTCGCTGAAGCGGTTCTGCAGGAAGGTGATGGCGGCCTGGAAGCGCACCGTGTTCTGGGCGAACTGCGCCTCCTCCATCTGCGAGTCGACCGTGTTGCCGTCGAGCGAGGGGGCGAGCGGCACGCGATATTTGAGGAACTGCTGGGTCGAGACGGTGCCCTCCGCGGCGGGAGCGCTCTCAGTGCCGCCGGGGGCGAGGGTGAGCTCGCCGGCGCCCGCGGGCGCCGGCTGCAGCGCATCGCCCCGGGAGCCCGCCGCGGCCAGCGCGGCGCGAAAATCTATGTCACGCGCCTGGTATCCCGGTGTATCGGCGTTGGCGAGATTGGCGGCAAGCACCTCCGCGCGCTGCGAATACACCTTCAGCGCATCGGGCTCGATGCCGAGATAAGCGTTGAGGTCGAGCGGCATGTCGGAATTCCGGCGGTCTGTGGGCCTGCCGGATCAACAGCAAGACGTATGCCAAGTTGGTTTTGCGGCCTTTACCGGGGGAAGGGGGGAGCTCGTGGCGCGCGGAGTGTGAGGGAGGTCACACGTGCGCGGCAATGCCTTGCCGCCGGTCGGCAGCCAAATGCTGCGCGGGGCAGGAAGGAGGACGGCGCCGCGATACGGTTGTCGGCAGCTCGTGGCGCCACTTGAGTCTGTCACGCAGCTCGCGGCTGGCGCGGCGCTTGCAAGTCTTCTTTCCATGAATGATCCCGCGTCGAAAATCCGTCGCATCCCGTGCCATCCGGCGGCCGCCGCGCTGCTGTGCGGCGCGCTTTTCATCGGAGGAGCCGCGGCCGCCGCAGGCGCGGCGATCCAACCACTGCAGTCCGTGAGGAATGCGGCGGTGAATTTCGTGCGCGCGCAGATGCCTGCCGGGCAGAGCGACATCGTGGTTACGGCAGGCAGGCTCGATCCGCGGCTGCGTCTTGCCCGCTGCGGCGGCCCGCTCGATGCTTCCTTCATCTCCGGCGGGCGTCTTCAGGCGCAGGTCTCGATCGCCGTCGCCTGTCATGTCGCGGCCGACTGGACGATCTACGTGCCGGTCACCGTGCAATCCCGTGTTCAGGTCTGGGAGCTGCGTGCTCCTCACGTCCAGGGCGCGCGGCTCGACGCGTCGGACGTCGTCGCGCAGACGCGCCTGGTGAGCGGCCCCGCCGTGGGATATGTGACCGATGTCGCGGAACTGTCCCGCGCGACTCTGCGCCACGCGCTGCCGGCGGGAGCGATACTGACTTCCGAGGACCTTCTGCCCGACTTCATGGTACGCCAGGGAGAGCAGGTGACCGTGGTGGCCTCGATGGATGGCATTCAGGTTCGCGCCGCGGGGCTTGCGCTGCAGAGCGGGCGCTATGGCGCCCTGATCCGCGTGCAGAACGCCTCCTCCGCCAAAGTGGTGCAGGGTATCGTCGAGGGCGATCGTGTGGTGGACGTCACACCTTGACTAAAGAATTCCGCCCGCCGGCCGATACCTCCTCCGAAGGACGTCGTGGAGAACCGAGATGTCTAATAAAATCAGCAGCTTGAATGGCCCGTCGCCGGCGCCCGTCGGCGCAGGCCGGGGGGCGGAGAAAGCCCGAGATCCGGTGACCGGCGGCTCGTCGGAGCCGGCAGCCTCCGCTTCGGGCACCGGGGATGTCCACATCACCGACTCCGCGTCCCAGCTCGCGTCGCTCGAGCAGGCGGTGCGCAGCTTGCCGGCCGTCGATCCGGCCCGCGTGGCGCAGTTTCGCAGCGCCATCGAGCAGGGGACCTACACCGTGCAGCCGCAGCACGTGGCCGACCAGCTCATCCAGCTCGAGCAGGCACTCGGGCAGCTTCCGGAAGAGTAGCCCGTGGACCCGGGCGTCTGCCGCGAGCACCTGACCAGCCTGCTGCGCGAAGAGTCCGAGCTGCTCGCCGAGCTGGAGGAGTTGCTCGCGAGCGAGTCCCGCGTCCTCGAGGCGTCCGACATCCGGGCGCTGGAGACCACG
>DASVWT010000143.1:0-18092 GCA_036393055.1 Steroidobacteraceae bacterium | reverse complement strand
AGAACCTCTTCTGCAACTGCACCGAGACCAATCGACCGATGGGATTGGCGACGTTCGGATCGAAGCCGCCGCCACCGTTCGGGCTGATCGGGATATCCACGTAGGGCGGGTCTGTATCGGCGATATTCAGCACATTGAGATCCAGTTGCAGCGCCTGCGCCCACCGCCCCTGGAAGACCGTCTCGAAGTCGTAAACGACGTTCGCATCGAGAGTCGTATACGAGCCGACGGTCTGCGCGGGCGTCGCCTCCGTGTTGGTGTAAGAGTTCACGAAGTTCACGAAGAGCTGCGTATCCCACGGGCCCGCCGCCCAGCCGATATTGCCCCGCAGCCGCACGGCAGGCGGAAACCCGATCACGTTCCGCTCACTGAATGTCGGTCCTTCAGGCGTGAAGCGCACGTCGTACTTCGTGAACCAGCTTCCGCTGAGACCCACGCTCCAGGTCCCGGCATGATCGGTGGGCAGCACGTACCCGCCCTGAAAATCGAATCCGGCGGCACGGGTGCGGCCGAGGTTGAGCTCCGTCCCGTCCACAAACACGCTGGGATTCGGGATGACCGGCCCGAACACCGGTTCCGGCGAGGCATCCGGTCCGACGCCCAACACGTACTTATCGACCAGGGCCGTGCAGGCCGGCGACGGGCAGCGGGTGATGAGCGAGCCGAGCTGCGCCGGCTGCTGCAGGATGGTGAGGTCGGAGAGATAGCTCGAGATCTGATTCTTGTAGTCGATATTGAAATAATCGACGCTCAGGTGCGCGCGCGGGCTCGGCCGGTACTTGACCCCGATGGTATAGGTATCCGCCTTTTCCGGGCTCAGCTTGAGATTGCCGCCGCCCAGCGTGTACCCCACGGACGTTCCAGTGGGGGACAGCGGATCGGAGTAAGTTTGCACGAACACTCCTTTGAGCGGTCCGACCAGCTCGGAGAGCAGCGGCGCACGGAATGAGGTGCCGAAGGTACCGCTCACGGTCACGGAGCTCACCGGACTCCAATTGATGCCGATCTTGGGATTTGTGGTGCCCCCGAAATCGCTGTAGTCCGAGTACCTCACTGCCAGGTCCACATCCAGGCGCTGGATGCCGGTAACGGCATTCGGCGCGCCGAAGAATGGGAACAACGCCTCCGCGTAAGCCGACTTGGAATGGCGGTTGAGGATCTGCCTGAGCACCAGCTGGTGGCCGGGCGGTCCGTTGTTGATGCCGTAGGTCAGGTCGTCGTGCTGCCACTGCCCTCCCAATGCCAGGTGGACATCGCCTCCGGGCATGTGGAAGGCGGGACCGCTGACCTTGGCCTCCGCCGACTGCTCACCCGAATACCCCGGCGCGAAGAAGAGACTGTCGAAGAGGCCGCCGGTTACCGCCGCCGAATTCGGGCCGCCGAACACATTGAGCGCCGTGGCCGGCGAGTTACTGGCAAGCGCAGCCGCGAGAGCGCCATTGTCGAGGTTGTAGTTCTCGTCCTGATCGTGGTCCCGGCCCGCCGTGCCGTCGATCGTCAACCGCCACTCGTGCGGCAGGTCGAAATTGAAGCCGAGCGTCCCCTGATAATTGATCGAGAAGCCAGTCGCCCGATTGTGAACTCCCGCGTCCGGGCCGAACCAATAGTCCACCTGCTCGCAATCGGGCGCGCCGGTAGCCGGCGAGCATGGGCTCAGTACCGCGCCCGGGGGCGCCACGAAGTACGCGTTGGTCGTGGGCACCGCAAGGTTGCCCGTCGTCTGGGCGCCGTTTATGGTTATCGTCCGCCGCGAGTACGTCGCATCGGCATAGACCGAAATGCCCTCGCCTATCCGCTGGTCGAAAGTCAGCGCGACGTTGTTGTGCTCGACGCGCGGCAGGATGTCGCGATACTTCGCGACGTCGCACTGATTCAAGGTGCCCGGTACCAGTTGCCCTGCCGTCGCTGGAGTCACTCCTCCCGCCGGGATCGCATAGGTCGTACCGCCGGCCTCTATCGTGCCCGGGTTGCATTGGGTGACATCGTAGTCCGGGCCGCCGAATGCCCGCTGATCCGAGCGGTAGAAGTTGCGGCTGAGGCCGTTGAGCGCGGTATGGAAAGCGTTCTCGTATCCGATCGTGATCTGGCCGCTGCCCCAGTCATGCCCGGCCAGCACCCCGAGGTTTCGCTGATGGTAGCCGTCCGCCCAGCCGGAACGGACCCTTGCTTCCACGCCTTCCGCATTGCGGCGCAATACGATGTTGGCAACACCCGCAACAGCGTCGGAACCGTATATTGCGGATGCGCCGTCCGCAACCACATCGACGCGCTCGACCATGATGCTCGGGAATGAATTCGGATCGACCGTCGAGCCGCTCGTACCCGCCGGTGGCACACGATGCCCGTTGAGCAATGTCAAGGTCGCGTAGGGGCTGAGCCCGCGGATGTTGATCGAGCTGCCGTAGTTGATGTTGATGGCGCCTCCCGTACCTGTTCGTGAGGCCTCCGTCACGCCCAGATTGTCGATCTGCGGCAGCGTCTGCAGCTGATCGATGACGGTATTGCCACCAGTCGCGTTGAGCGCCGACTGGTCGAGCGTGATCACGGTCGATCCGACAGGGGCCGCATTGCGCAGCAGCGTTCCGGTGACGACGACCTCCTGAAGGGACTCGCCCTGATCGGCCTTCTGAGCGGCAGGCTTCGCCACCGGCGGACCGTTCGCCGGGTCCGGCTGCGCGGCCAGAACGCCGCTATACAAGGCGAGCGGGAGGATCAGCGACAGTGCGTGTGGGCGGCTTCCCATGCGGCGCCCCCCCACTGGACGGCATTCTCGGTTACCCATGACACCCCTCTATTCGGCTGCGGTAAATGGTTTATACCCTCCACCAATAATACCTATGTAATATACCGATCACAACGCAATTCGTTTAGTCCTTCAACTACCTGGAGGCGTCGGAGCGGGCGCCGGCGCAGGGGGGTTTCGCGGCGCTGATGCATCGGCCGGCCCCGAACGAGGCGTTGCCTGGCGAGCCGCCCGTTCTGCATAATTCCGCGGCGTGCCGGACAAACAGAGTGGAAGTGATGAGCAGAAGTAACCGCAGTTCCGGTCGGACCGGGAAGAGCCGACCCACCGGTGCGCGACCCATCGCCGTAGGAGTGCTGCCCAATCTGATCGGCTACAACATTCGCCGCGCCCAGATCGCGCTCTGGCGGGACTTCAGCCGCACCGTGGGCCATCGCGAGATCCGGCCGGCGGTCTTCAGCCTGCTCATCCTGGTGGAGGCGAACCCTGGGATCGCACAGATCGAGCTGGCCGAGCAGCTCGATATCGACAAGGCCGCCATCGTCGGACTCATTCACCGTCTGCAGCGCAATGAATGGGTGGTGCGGCGGCGCTCGCAGGAAGATCGGCGCCGGCAGGGCATATTCCTGACCGCGCGCGGACAGGATTTCCTCGATAAATTTCGTGCGCGGATGCTCGAGCACGAGAAACGCTTCACACGGCTGTTCACGCGCGAAGAGCTCGCGCAGCTCTTCGCCTATTTGCGCCGCATCCATCCCTGAGCGCGCGCCTGCGCAATGATGGCGTCGACCGCCGCAGCGGAGATGAGTCGGTCCGCGGCATCTTCACGCGCGGCACGCTCCACGGACTGCACGTAGCGCTCGTGCGTGCCGTACAGCGCGCTCATTTTCGCCGCGGTGAACGGCACCTGATATCCGAACAGAAAGCAGGACCCGCGCCCGATGCCATAGGTCGCCGCCGGAACCATCATGCCTGGCAGGCGCAAGCCCCCGATCGCATTCCCATCGGCATCCAGCGCCGCCTGGCTGTCGCTACCCGTCTTGATGAAAGGCGCACGTGGCGGCGGTACGCCCTCATTCACCCATCTGTACATGTTCAGAAATGCCTGTGCAATCGCATAGTTGACCGGCAGCGTGTCGGGTTGAAATCCGTGCGGCATCGCCCGCAGGCATTGCGGGAGTCCGAACTTCGGCAGACCCGGAGCCTGCAGCAGTTTCACCGGCCGGGGCGGCGCGGCGTGCGGCAGCGGCACCGGCGATGAATTCGCGTGCGAGGCGCCCGCCACCTCATACAATCTGTAGCGGTCGTGCGGATTGTCGCTGTCCTTGCGGCGGTTCGCCAGGCCGCCGAAGCTGTTGAAGTCGCTTTGCGTGTTCAGCCGGATCACCGGGACATCCAGCGGCTTCACGTACATCGCGTTCGCGAACGGAAGATAGCCGTTGAATATCGGCGCCCCGCTCTGCAGCCGCGCTCCGTCGTGGTAGTAGTCGGCGAAGGTGGCGGCAGCGACCCCGGTGAATGAATAGCCGGTGAGAAACAGATTTCTTGCCCGATATCCCCGCAATGGATTGGAAGATGAGTCGCTGCGCAGCAATGCCCCAACCTGCGCGACCATTCCCCAGATCTGCGTTGGATCGGCGGCTTTGAGGCTGCCGTAACGCGACGGGTCGGCGATCCTCAGTCCATTGAAAGTGAGCGGATGCTCGATGGTGACATATGCGTCCCCATGGGAGAGCAAAACCCCATTCACCATCCCGAAGACGAGCGCATTCCCACCCCCGCCGGGATGGGTTATCTCGACGACCACTTCGCCACTGAACTTCGCCGGGTCCTTGGGCTTGTAAACGAGAATCCTCGTCGTGTAGGGGACATTCGCGCGCCGCAGGTGCGGGGTGTAGCTGGCCTGCTGCGCCAGATCCTTTACATTGTCACGGTCCGCCATCCGGCGCGCATCGGCCATGCTCACGGGCCGGTAAACGCTCGCGCGGCCGCTTACCAGGTACTCGCCCACCGTGTAATCGAACTTCCCGAGGCCGCCCCAGACGCGGATGCCTTTCCCGATCGGATCGGGAAGCGGACCGCACACCGTCGGCAGAGGAACCGCCTGCGCGGCGGCGCTCAGCGCCCAGAACAGCAGCGCGCCAAACAGGCCGACGCCCCCGACCCGTCGAAAGACCGAACTGCCGACGACTCTTCTTGCCATTCTCTATCGAGCCCCAGTCAGAGCAGGCGATATCTATAACTCATACATGTTTTGTTTGCAATTGGTTTAATCCTTAAACCAGTTTTCCGCCAGCGACGCTACGCCCGCGACCGCCCCGGATGCCGCTCACCGGCGAGCACGATCCTGCGATCGATGAGACCGGCGATCTCGGCCGCGGAGTATCCCAGGGCTTCCAGCACGGATTCGGTATGCTCGCCCAGCATGGGAGGTAACCCGTCGCTGCCCGGCCCATCGTGCGCGAATACGAAGCCGGCATTCACAAAGGCAGCTTGCCGCGCCGCTCCGTCCGCTACTGCGAGCGTGGGTACGATGAGTCCGCGAGCGTCCGCCCGCGCCGTCTCACATACCTCGTCGATGCCCCGGATGAGGCCGCACGGCACACCAAGCGCCGCAAGCTTACGCTCCCATTCCGCGCCCGGATCTCTCATGAACACTTCCGCGAGGGTTCGGCGGAGCAGGGCCGCATTCTGCGGCTCCGTTCGCGCGACCGGATCGCAGAACCGCGGGTCGTCGGCCAGCTCCGGCCGGCCGAGCACCCGGCAGAGGAGCGCAAAGTGATTGTTCTGCACCACACCGAGCGCCAGGCGGCTGCCATCCTGGGTAAGAAATGTCGCGGACGTAGGCGAGCCGCTGTAACCGACATCGCCGGTCCGCGGCAGCGTCTTGCCGGTGACCAGGTAAGGCGTCGCGAGCGCGGTCAGCAGCACGACCGAGGCGTCGAGCATCGCGACGTCGATGTACTGTCCTTCCCCGAATCTCTCCCGCTGCAGCAGCGCTCCGAGCACGGCGAGCGCCGCCAGCGTCCCGGTATAGGTGTCGACTACGGGCCATCCCGCGCGGGAAGGCGGATCCTCGGGCTCGCCGTTGGCGGCCATGACGCCACCGGTCGCCTGCACGATGTTGTCGATCGCCGGCAGGTCGCACCGCGCCCCGCTCTGTCCGTAGCCGGAAACCGCGCAATATATGATCCTCGGCTGCAACTGACTGCATGCGGCATAGCCGAGACCCAGCCGATCCATGACGCCCGGCCGGAAATTCTCGAGGACCACGTCGCAACGCGCGACCAGGCGGCGTGCGATGTCGATACCTTCGGGGCTTTTCAGGTTGACGGCCAGCGAGCGCTTCCCCGCGTTGGCCGCGATGAACGCGGGCGAGAGGCCGTCGTATTCGCGAAAGGGGCCGTAATCGCGCATGGCATCGCCGCGCAGGGACTCGACCTTCACGACGTCCGCCCCCAGCATTCGCAGGAAATGCGAGCAGAACGGACCGGCCATCACGTGGCTGAAGTCGGCCACACAAAATCCCTTCAGCGGCTGCGGCATCGGCCTGTGCATCCAATATTGGTTGGAATCGACATCTGTCTACATCTCCTACCCACGATCTGCGGCAGGCAATCTCCTGTCTGCCTTGCCGTCAATAGGTAATAGTGTAAACTAATTTCCATCCTGGCCAATAGCACCGCATGCGCGAACTCGACGTCCTGCTGACCGGCGATGTGATCCTCGATGAGCCCGACCCGGATCACTGGTTGAGTGGGCTGCGCGAGTTGATGGCGGGGACCGATCTGGCCATCGGCCATCTCGAGGTGCCCCACACGGCGCGGGGTACCGAAAGCTCGGCAGATGTGCCCGCTCCAGCCGCGGAGCCGGCGCATCTGGATGCGTTGCCGCGCGCGGGTTTCGCGGCCATGACTCTCGCAGGCAACCACATCGCGGACCGCGGCCCGGCCGGCATCGCCGATACGATCAGCGCGCTCGAGCGACTCGGTCTTGCGCACTGCGGCGCCGGCCCTTCGCTTGCGGCGGCTCGCCGGCCGGCGAGCCTCGTGCGCAATGGAGTGCGCATCGCGCTGCTCGGCTACAACTGTGTTGGCCCGGAGAGCGGTTGGGCTGGCGCCGAAAAGGCCGGATGCGCATTCGTGCGCGTCGAGCCTCGCGAAGGCGGCCCCATCTCACCGGCCGCCGACCTGGCCTGGCTGGACGAGGAGTCCGTCGCGGAGCTGGCAGCCGATATCGGGCGCGCCCGCACGCACGCAGATCTGCTGATCGTCGCCTTGCACAAAGGGATCGTGCACCGGCCGGCGGAGCTGGCGATCTATGAGCGTCCGTTGGCGCACGCCGCCATCGATGCGGGCGCCGACGTCGTGGTGAGTCATCACGCACACATCATCCGCGGCATCGAGATGTACCGGGGCAGGCCCATTTACCACGGGTTGGGCAACGGTTGCGTGGTCACTCGCGCACTCAGCCTCGATCAGGAGCACCCGAAGCGCGCCGAGTGGGCACGCAAACGCAGGGAGCTGTTCGGCTTCGAGCCCGATCCTGCCTATCCGCTCGCCCCCTTTCACCCGCAAGCCATACACGCCATGATGGCTCGACTCCATTATCGTGATGGCACTCTCTCGGCCGGCTTCGTTCCGATTCACGTGGAGCCGCCCGGACGGCCAGTCATACCGACGGCAGAGCAGGCAGCGCGCACGGTGCAGTACGTGGCCGACATTACAGTGCAGGCTGGATTGCCACCCTTGGAGCTGACGCGCCGCCCGGACATGGTCGAGGTGAGCGCATGAGCTCATCGGCGCGCCACTCGCGGATCGAGCTGCTACTCGCCTGGACGGGCGCCATCGGCCTCTCGACGTCCGTGCTGGTCGGGACGGCTTCGGTGCTGGCGAGGCACCTGCGAATCGCCCTGGCCGGGGACGTGGAGATCATGCGCGCGGCCATCCTGGTAACCGCCTCCGTGGCCCTCCTCTGCGCAACGCTCGCCTCGCGTCACGCCAGCGTTCACTTGCTGACGGATCGGCTTCCCGTGACTGTCGGCATGCGGCTGGCGCGCACGGGCGCGGTACTCTCCGTGGTGTTCTTTCTCGCGGTCGCCTGCGGGCTCGCGTGGATCATGCTGGATCTGCGTCATGCGCACGAGCAGAGTGACATCCTCCACATCCCGTACGCGCCGCTGCGGTGGATCAACCTGGCTGCGGTGCTCGGCGCGCTCGTAGCCACCGCGATCCGCGGTTGGCGGCGGCAGCGATCATGACGGCGCAGTCGCTGACCGCTGCCGCCGGCGTGTTCGCGGTACTCGCGCTGTTGATGAGCGGCGTGCCCATCGGCGTGGCGCTCGGATTCACCGGCATCGCGGGGCTCGCCGCCGTGCTCGGGCTCGAGCCGGCGCTGATCAAATCCGGCGTCATCGTGTTCGATACGATGTCGCGCTACGAATTCGGAGTGCTGCCGCTCTTTCTCCTCATGGCGCACCTCTGTTTCGCCGCCGACGCCAGCCGGGACTTCTTCAAGGCCACGGCCAGTCTCTTCGGCCATCGCCCCGGAGGGTTGGCCATGGCCTCGATCGGAGCCTGCGCGGGCTTCGGCGCGATCAGCGGCTCCAGCCTGGCCAGCGCGGCGACCGTCGGACTCGTCGCGCTGCCGGAGATGCGCCAGCGTGGCTACTCGGACGCTTTCGCAAGCGGCGCGGTGGCTGCGGGTGGCACCCTTGGCCAGGCCGTACCCCCTTCCACCGCGCTGATCGTCTTCGGCATCATCGCCGAGCAGTCGATCGGCAGGCTGTTCATTGCCTCGCTGCTGCCGGCGCTCACTCAGATACTTTTCTACTTCCTGGTGGTGGTGCTGGTGGCGCGCTGGCGCCCGGACTGGGCGCCGGCGGAGCCGCGCATGAGCTGGGCTGGGCGCCGCCGGGCGTTGCTGCGCATCGTGGATGTCAGTGCGCTCATCCTGTTGGTCATCGGCGGCATCGCGCTGGGCTGGTTCACCGCGCCGGAGGCGGGCTCGGTCGGCGCCAGTGGCGCGCTGCTGCTGTGCGCCTGGCGGCGGCGGTTGACACGCTCCTCTCTCGCTCACGCATTCGTGGAGACTCTGCGCACCACCGGCATGATCTACCTGATCGTGATCGGCGCCCTGATCTTCTCCGTTTTCATCAGCGTCTCAGGTCTCAGCGCAATCGTGGGCGGGCTCATCGGGGCGGCGGGCGGCGAGCGCGTTCTCACGCTGATCATCGTCACCGTGGTCCTGCTCCTCCTCGGGTCGATGCTCGACGGACTATCCCTGATGCTGGTCACGACGCCGCTGCTGCTGCCGGTGATGCAGGGACTCGGCTACTCCCCGATCTGGTTCGGCATATTTCTCGTGCGCGCGATGGAGATCGGCTTCGTGCATCCCCCGATCGGCATGAACCTCTACGTCATCCAGGGCATCGCACCCGACATCCCGCTGGAGCGCATCTTCAAAGGTGTGTTGCCTTTTCTCGCGGCCGATCTGCTGCATCTGACCCTCTTGGTCGCGGTTCCCGCGATCGTGCTGGTGCTGCCGCGGGTTCTCGCCCCATGAGCGCGCTCGCCCGACTGATGGCGGCGACCTCGGCGGATCCGCTGCAGCACGCTCACCGGCACGCTCGAAGCGGGGGACGCGTGATCGGGATGGTGGGGGCGGAAGTGCCCGTGGAGCTGGCCCTGGCCGCCGGTGCCATGCCGGTCGTATTGCCCGCCTTCGCCGGTGAGTCCACGCCGGAAGCCGATCGTTACCTCGAGCCGACCTTCACACCTCAGCTGCGCTCGATCACCGGGCAGTGGCTGAGCGGCCGTCTCGACTTCATGCAAGCGGTGATCTTCAGCCGCGCCGATGACAGTGCGCAGCGCTGCTACTACTATCTTTGCGAGCTGCGCCGCCGGGGGCTCGCGGCCGGACCCGTTCCTCTCATCTTCGATGTTGCGAAGATTCCGCGGGCAACCAGCCTGGCCCACACGCAGGCCGCCACCGTGGCTCTGGCGGAGGACCTGTCGAGCGACGTAACGCGGCTGCACGCTGCCATCGCGACACGCGATCAGCGCCGCTCCCTCCTCACCCGTCTCGATCTGCTGCGGCGCTCGGACCGTCCGCCGCCGGGCCCGGATTGTGCGCGGTTGCTACGACTGGCGGATGCCGTGCCTGCCGAGCAACTTGACGGCGAGCTTGCCGTCTGGCTCAGGGATGAATGCCCGCAGCATCGCGGGCCGCGCGTGCTGCTAGCCGGCACCACGCCGCCGGATGAGCGGCTGCACGAGGCTGTTGAGCGAGCCGGCGGACGCATCGTCGGGGAGATCGATGATGAAGGTACCGACCGACTGGGCCCGGCCATCGGGGAGTCTTCCGATCCGATCGCGGCTCTCGCGTGTCATTACCATTGTCTCCGTTATGGCCCCCGCGCCTTCTGCGATCGCGTCTCGCGCCTCGTGAGCCGTGCCGTCGAATGTGCGGCGGATGGCGTCATCTCGTGGCTGATCGAGGAGGATGAGACCTCGGCGTGGCACGTGCCGAGGACCGTCGCCGCGTTGGCTGCCGCCCGCATCCCGTTGCTCTCATTGACGCGGCGGCGCTGGGACGGGCAGGACGGCGCCCTGGACGACATCGCGGCGTTCACCCAGGAGTTGCCCAAACGCTCATGAACGTTCTCCAGGATCATCGCGTCGTCACGCTCGGCGAGAATGAAGAAAGCGCGCTCGCGCGGTTCCTGACATCGCTCGGGGCCCGCATCGAGCCGAGCACGGAGAAGCGCCTGCTCGCCGACCTCGAGGGCGCCTCGTTCCTGCTCGATCGCTGGGACGCGCGGGAGCGCTCCGGCACACCCGTACCACAGGCCGTACTCGAGGCGAGCTATCCCCAACTCATCCGCATTGCGATCAGCCCGTTCGGATACGACGCCTCACGCATAGGTTGGCGCGGAAGCGAGCTGACCGTCGCGGCGCTCGGAGGCGCCTTGAGACTGACGGGCGACCCGGACCGCCCGCCCGTCAAGGAAGCGTTGGACGCCTGCCTGTTCCATACCGACATGGTCGCCGCCGCCGCCGCGCTCGCCGCCCATTTCGAGCGGGGAGCGAGCAACCGCGGCCAGACGGTCGAGGTGTGCGCGCAGGAAGTCACCTTCAGCCGTGCCGTCAATCCGATCCTGGTGTGGCAATTCGACCGCCGCAAGCTGCACCGCACCGGCGGCGCGCTCGGCTACGGACGCGCCACCGTACGCTGCATCTGGCCCCTGTCCGACGGGTGGTGCTTCCATACACTGATGACCGGTCGACTCGGAGCGCCGGCCAACAAAGCGCTGAGCGATTGGATGGATGAGCGAGGCGCGACCAACCCGCTGCGCGGAACGGACTGGCTGCGCTATGACCGCTCGGCTCTCGACCAGGAGACGCGCAGCCGCTGGGAAGCGGCCATCGCCGCTTTCTTCCGCACCTGCAGCAAGTCGCAAATCGCCCAGGAGGGACGGCGGCGAGGCATCAATGCCGCCGTGGTCTGCACGCCGCGGGATGCGCTGCAGGACCCGCACCTCGCCGCGCGCGATTTCTGGAGGCAGAGCGACAGACTTACGGTGCCGGGCCGCTTCTTTCGGGCGGTGGCGGGTGCCGCCGCCACACCTGCGACACCGCGCCCACCGGCGCGGCCCGGGCCGCTCGCGGGAGTGCGCGTACTCGACTTCTCCTGGGCGCTCGTCGGCTCGATCACAACCAAGATCCTCGGCGATCTCGGCGCCGAGGTGATCAAGGTCGAGAGTCGTACGCGCCCCTGCCTCTCGCGTCTCGACCGGCAGGTGGCCGCCTCCCGCGCCGACAGCCTGGACGACAAGCCGTGGTTCGCGCATCTCAACACCTCCAAGCGCAGCCTCGCGCTCGACCTGAAGGCGCCCGAGAGCCGTGAGGTCATCGACCCGCTGGTGCGCTGGGCCGATCTCGTGGTGGAGAATTTCTCGCCGGGGACCCTGGACAAGCTGGGCCTCGGCTACGCGGACCTGGCGCGGCTGAATCCGGGCGTCATCCTGGTATCCGGCAGCGTCTACGGGCAGACCGGGCCGCTTGCGCGCGAGTGGGGCGTGGACGGCACCGGCGGTGCGCTCTCGGGCCGCACCTATCTGACGGGCTGGCCGGACCGCGATCCCGTGATACCGAGTGCCCTGCCCTATGGCGATGTCATAGTGCCGTACGTCATGGCGGCGGCAGCCGCGGCGGCCCTGCAGCGCAGGCGCGAGAGCGGCCGCGGCGGACATATCGACGCGGCGATGTACGAAATATGCTTGCAGCAGATGTACGAGGCGCTGGTGCAGGGGCAATCCGGCCCCGAGCCAGTGCGCACGGCGAATGCCGATGCGCGGCGGTTTCACCAGGGGGTATATCCCGCTCTCGGGGAGGACCGCTGGATCGCAATCAGTTGCGCCAGCCGATCCGAGTGGTCGCGCCTCTGCGCCCTCGCCGGCCTTCCTGACGGGGAGCCTGCCGCTCTGGAGGAGGCGATCGCATCCTGGACGGTCACACAGGAGGCGGGCGCCCTTGCCGACCGCTTGCAACACGGAGGGATCGAGGCAGCGCCCGTCCAGGACATCGAGGATCTCATGGAAAAGGACGCGCCCCTTGCCGCGCAGGGCCCGCTCGCCATGCTCGATCACCCGCTGCTCGGCGCATTCCCTCATCTGCGCACTCCCATGCGCTTCTCGCGCAGCAGCCTCGAGCCTTTCCGCGCGCCGCGCATCGGGGAGCACACGCGTGAGATCGCCCTCGGCATCGCCGGGCTCACGCCTGGGCGGCTCGAGGAGCTCGAGGCACGAGGAGTATTCAAGTGAGTGAGCCATCGCAACCGCGCCGGGAGTTGGCCTGCAGCCGCGAGGCGACCGGCTACCAGCGCGAGTTCGTCGGCGAGCTGCGCCGGCGCGTCATCGAGGACGGCGAGCCCTTCGTCATCGCCCAGGCGGACACTCCACACGAGATCTTCCACGCGATGGACATTCCGCTCATCACCAACCAGTGGTGGGCCGCTTACCTCGCCGCGAAGCGGCTCTCCGGGCCTTATTTCGAGGCGCTGGAACGTCAGGGCTATCCCGGCAACAGTTGCCGCTATTGCACACTGGGACTCGCCTGCACCCTGGCGGCGGATCCGGCCACCGCACCCTGGGGCGGCCTGCCGCGGCCGATCGCGCTGGTCGCCCGGCTGACATGCGACTGCATCCAGCACGTGTTCACGCTGTGGGCGCAGACGCTCGGCACCGACTTCTTTCCGCTCGAGGCACCTGCCTGGCGCCACAAGGATCAGGAATGGTTCGCGCATTCCTTTGACCAATGGCTCGAGGTCTACGAGCCCGGCCGCATCGAGCTGCTGGTGCAGGAGATGCGCTCCCTGATCGCGCTTCTCGAGAGCAAATCGGACCGGCGGTTCGATGAGGCGCGCCTCACCACGCTCATGGAGCGGATCAACGAGCAGGAAGGCTACATTGCCGAGGCCACCCGGCTCATCGGCGCGGCCCGGCCGTGTCCAGTCGCCATCACGGATCAGATGACCAACACCATGATCCCGCAGTGGCATCGAGGCTCGGACTGGGCGGTCGCGCACGCCCGCCGCTTCCGGGACGAGGTCGTGGAGCGGGTGAGCGCCGGCCACGCCGTCTGCGCCGGCGAGCGCGTGCGCCTGATGTGGATTGGGGCGGGCCTGTGGCACGACACCGGCCTCTATCGCGCGCTCGAGGAGCGCTACGGCGCGGTGTTCGTGTGGTCGATGTATATGCCGTTCGCCGGGCCGCAGTACATGCGCGAGCTGCAGGGCCGCCCGTTGCACGCGCTCGCGAGCCGAATCTGCTCGATGAACGAAGTACTGCACCTGCCGCCGTGGATGAATGCCTGGATGGTGAGCGAGGCCCGCCGCTGCGGCATCGATGCCGCACTGATCCTGATGCCGCCGGGGAATCGCCTGTCACAATCCGGTGTCTACCTCACCGCGCGGGCGCTCGAGTCAGCCGGCGTACCGACCCTGACGGTGAGCGCTGACATGGTCGCCTCCGCCGGCTGGGACCGCGAGCGGCTCGTGGCGCACGTCGCCGAATTCCTCGCCCATGCGAAGCGGCTATGACTCTGGCGAGCCTGTCGCGACTGGTGCTGCCCTCGTTTCTCGCGATCCTCCTGGGCGCATGCCAGGGGCGGGCGCCATCGGGGGTCGCCACGCTGATCTACGCAAGCCCTTACAGCCCGGACCATCCCTTCAGCCGGGCGGACGAGGTCTGGATGGATTGGGTGCAGAAGCATTCCGGCGGCAATCTGCGCATCCGCCCGCTGTGGTCCGGGACGCTCCTGTCGTCCGACGAATCGATCATCGAGCTGCGCCACGGCGTCGCTGACATCGGCCTCATCACTCCGATCTACGAGCTCGGCGGGGTACAGCTGATTCGCACCCAGACCGCCTTCTACACGGGAGCGGCCACGATCGGCCAGCAGGTGCAGCTCTACCAGTGCATGGCCGAGAGGTTCCCGGTCTTCCAGCAGGAGCTGCGCGGATTGCATGTCCTGGCGGTGCAGGGCGGCTCATTGCCGGGCGTCCTGACGCGCTCCCGTCCCGTTCACTCTCTCGCGGACCTGCGAGGGCTGCGGATCCGCGCGCCGAGTGAGCTGATCGGCGTTTTGCATGACCTTGGTGCCGACCCGGTCGACATGCCGATGGAGCAGGTCTACTCAGGGCTCGCCAAGGGCATTCTGGATGGGGTGATTGCCCCGCCCGACACGTTGCACTCACTGCGTTTCGCCGAAGTCGCACATTATTACTGGGAGCTGCAGATCCCCCGCGGCGCCTACCCGGCGCGCGCCATAGGGGAGCGTCGATGGCAGACATTGTCAGCCGCGGATCGGGCAGTTCTCACGGCATCCGGCAGCGTGTGGGAGGCGGCGATGGCACGCCAGATCGGGGCCGCAGTGCGCTCCGGAAGACAGTTCGGCGAGCAACAGAGAGTGCGCTTCTCACCTGCCGCACCGGACCAGCAGGCGAGCTTCAATGCGCTTTACAACCGCGAAGCCGAACGCAGTGCGGCGCAACTCAACGCCTATGGCATCGATGGAATCGCCGTGTTCGATTACGCCCGCGAGGTAGCCGCGGGCATTCAAGCAACCGGCCGCGTGGACTGTGCGAGCGGTGAGGCAGCGCCCATGCTCACCGGTCAGTCACGCTCGGGCGGTGCGGGCATGTGATGGCAACAGTCAAGAGCAAGAAAGGCGGACAAACATGTTGAGCTCGAAGTCGAAGGCAACGCTTTCAGTCGCCGTCCTCAGCCTGGCGCAGCCGGTCATCGCCGCATACGGGGCCCCGAGCGCCGGTGCACCGAAAATTTCCGAGCCCGGCTACTACTCGGGCTATGCGCCGGTGCGCTACGACGGCTACGAGAGAACCTCGTTCTATGTCCCCGTACGCGATGGAACGAAGCTTGCCGTCGACCTCTTCCGCCCGACGTTCCACGGGGCTCTCGCCAACGTGAGATTGCCCGTCGTTTGGATGCACATGCCGTACAACCGACGCTACGGAATGGACGGCGCGCCATCCGTCAGCGCCTACCCCGGCTTCGCACTCCAGCTGGTCAAGTACGGCTACAACGTCGCCCTGGTCGATTTCCGGGGACTCTACGCCTCCTACGGCACCAACAAAGTCTTCAATTTCGGCGAGTACCTGCCTGACGCCGCCATGGACGCCTATGACATGACGCAATGGTTCGCGCAGCAGCCCTGGAGCAACGGCCGCATCGGCATGTGGGGCTGCTCCGCAACCGGCGGCAGCCAGGTGCAGGCGGCGACGACTCGTCCGCCCGCCTTGAAGGCGATCTTTCCCATGAGCTCCACCTTCGACAGCTACTCGTTTCTCGTCATCGGCGGGGTACCGTTGCAGCCCTTCCTTTCGCCCCTGCAGGCGAGCACCGCCGGTCGGGACAAGAGCGCAGTCCCGGTCGACGGTCCCGACGGACCCGCGGAGCTCGCTCAGGCGATCGCCGAGCATAAGAACAACATCGACGTCCCGGAGGTCGGGGTCGGCGCCGTACTGCCCTTCCGGGACAGCCGCGCGGCCGCGCTGGGCGGCGTGAAGTGGTGGGCCGAGTCGAGTCCATCCACTCATCTTGACGCGTTACGCAGCTCGGATATCGGAATTTATGCCACCTCCAACTGGGATGAGTCCGGCACGAAGCTCGCCGCCTTCGACCTCTTCGGCAATCTGCCGCGAGGCCGGGTCAAACTGCTGGTGGGCCCTGGTATGCACTGCGGTTGGCAAAAAGTGTGGGCGGACACCGGATTCCCCATCGTCACCGAAGAGCGGCGGTTCTTCGATTACTGGCTGAAGGGCATTCAGAACGGGGTAATGAAGGAGCCGCTGGTGACCTATTACACCTACAATGCGCCGCCGCAGAGCGCGTGGAAAACGGCATCCGCCTGGCCCCTGCCCAACCAGGTGCCGACCGCCTTCTATCTCGGTCAGGGCGATCTTGCCCGCTCCGCCCCGCTGGCCGCACACCCGGAGACGACGCCTATGACTGCGCCGCCGAAGGCAGATCCGATTTTCGTGCATAAGCCCGAAGGCGGGCTGTCCTACGAGACTGCACCGCTGGCGCACGACGTGCAGATCACCGGTTTTCCGGTCATGAGGGTATGGATATCGACCCCCGCACGCGACACCGATGCGCTTGCTTGGATCGATGATGTGGCGCCCGACGGCTCCACCCGCTCCTATCAGATGTTTGGCCGCCTGCGCGCCTCCGACCGCTCACTGGCGAAGCCGCTCTACAACGACTTCGGACTGCCCTGGCATTCGTACCTGAAGAAGGATGCGCGGCCGCTCGAGCCCGGCAAGCCGACGCAGCTGCAGTTCGCCCTGCTGCCGATGTCCTATATCTTTCGGGCAGGACATCGCATTCGGGTGACCCTCGCCTTCTCGAGCCCGACCGCAGGCCGGAGCGAGCCCGTCACGATCCTGACGGGACCGGGGAGGCCCTCGGCAATCACCCTGCCGGTGATCCCAGACCCGGCGTCTTCAGGCTCGCTGCAGACGCACGGGAACCGACAGCGCGCCGATCTCGGGCATGCGCGTCGGCACCACGGTTCCGGTGAGCTCGATGCGCGCGGTGCGGGCCAGTAGCTCCTCGAGCGCGATCCGCAGCTCGAGGCGCGCGAGCGCGGTGCCCACGCAGTGATGCGGACCCCGTCCGAAAGCCAGATGCTCGCCGATGTTGGCTCGATCGAGCTTGAACTCATCCGGCCGCGGGAAGACCGCCTCGTCGCGATTCGCCGAGGCGTAGACCAGCGCGATCGGCTCGCCGGGCTGCAGCGTGCGTCCATGCAGCTCGACCTCGTGTGTGCACGTTCGCGCGAAGCCGCGGTAGGGCGTGTACAGGCGCAGGAACTCCTCGATGGCCGCCCGCCATTGCTGCGGCTCGGCGCGCAACTGGCTCTGCAGCGCCTGATCGCGGCACAGGTGCGTCACGATGCTTCCGACCATGATGGTCGGTGCGATGATGCCGACGACGAGCACCTGCCGCACCGCACCGATCAGCATTTGCTCCGGCAGCGGCTCGCCATTCTCACGGGCGGCAAGGAGAGCGGCGACCGGGTCGGTGGCCGCATCACGCGGCTGCGCGCGACCCTCGGCAATCAGTCTCTTTGCGATCTCATAAAGCTGCAGGCTGGTCTCGCGGACCAGTGAGTCATCCGCCGATTGCACGGCGATGTTGTAGCGTCGGCCGATCGCGCTCAGCTCATGCGCGTCCTGCTCGCAGAGATTCATCCATTCGGCAAAGACACGGATGGTCAGATGGCTCGAGAAGTCCGCACAGATGTCGCCTTGCCCCCGAGCCAGCAAGGGCTCGAGAAGGTCCACGACGATGCGGCGGATCGGCGCCTCCAGACGTGCGACGGCGTCCTCGGACAGCAGCGGATTCAGCGCGCGGCGGTAGGGGGTGTGCTCGGGCGGATCCAGGTGCAGCGGCGGCCGGCGGCCGGTGAAGGCAATTTTCGGAACGACGTTCTGCACCGAGGTGATATAGGTGCGGTAGTCGGAGGCCGCGCGGCGCACGTCCTCGTAGCTCAGCAAGGCCCAGAATCCGTTCCAGGCATCGGCCCACGCTACCGGGCATCGCTTGCGCAGATCCGCATAGAGCGCATGCGGGGAGTCGAACGTCTCCGGCGCGAGCGGATCGAAATCGGCGGCGCGCGCCGGCGCGTTGCCGGAGGACTCGGGTGTGCTCATAGGCTGCAGCAGAGATTCTCGAATGGACGACTCACGCCAGCACCACCTCATCACCTTCCACACGAAAGCGCGTCCGGAACCCTGCCTTCTCGCTGCTCTCCTCCAGGAA
>DASVWT010000142.1:0-5136 GCA_036393055.1 Steroidobacteraceae bacterium | reverse complement strand
CGCCGGAGGACGCCGCAAGTAGCGTCTTTTACGGCTCCCTTGCGGACGTCGCCGTGACTACGTAATGGAGGTGCAGCTGACATGGACGCCTGGAGGCGTGAATGCTGACGCGCATTCCGCTGCATACCAGGTCGCCCTCGGCACGGGGTGAGGACTCTTCCAAGCTGGCGCTGACAGCCGCTGCGAGGTCGAAGTGGCCGTCGCAATCGGCATAGGGACAAGGGAACACGAAGTACGCTCTGGCGGGAGGGTGCAGAACGTGCGTCTGGGGCACCGGTATCGTCGTGGCCGATCCTTCGAATCGCAATTCGAGGCGCAACTGCTCGACCGTGGGGAACATCGTGCGCAGGGTGGGAGCCGCGGCCCTGTCCCGGCGCA
Organism: Steroidobacteraceae bacterium; assembly: GCA_036393055.1. Lineage (GTDB taxonomy): Bacteria > Pseudomonadota > Gammaproteobacteria > Steroidobacterales > Steroidobacteraceae > 13-2-20CM-66-19. The sequence continues at coordinate 4,758 of DASVWT010000142.1, read as the reverse complement.
GCAGGTATGCACGATCCCGCGGCGCAGCGCTCCCCTGGCCGGGAGACAGTCTCATGCCGGGCTGTCCGAGATCGAAGGCGGCGAGCCCGCGGGGGCGTCCGGCTTGACGGCCGAGCTCTCGCTCGTAGGTGCAGGCTTGGCGGTCCGCCGCTGCTGCTTCTCCAGCTGGCGGGCCTTTCTCGCCAGTTCCTTTTGGCGTCTCGCCTGATGATAATTCGGTCGGGGCATCCCACCACTCTACTTCAAAAGCGCGGAGCACAGGCGATTTCTTTTGGCGGAGGGGCCATGTGCGACCAAGACGATCTCGATCGGATGGACTATGCCCGGCGCATCGCGCTGTCGCGGCGGCAATTCGGGCTGCTGGCCGCGGGCGCCGGACTCGCCTCACTCCTGCCCCGACCCGCGGATGCGGCTCCGGTCAGCGGGGGGCACGTCGGCATCCGGACGGCGGATGGCCTCTGTGATGCCTATTTCACTCATCCCTCAGCGGGCGCTCATCCCGGCGTGCTGATGTGGCCCGACATTTTCGGGCTGCGCCCCACGTTCCAGCTCATGGCGGACCGGCTGGCGCAGACGGGTTATGCGGTGTTGGTCGTCAACCCCTTTTATCGGATCAGGAAGGCCCCGACTTCTCCGCCCCATGCGGATTTCAACGACCCGGCGACCCGCAAGGAGTTGATGGGCATGATGGCATCGCTCACTCCGGAGCACACCGTGACCGATGCGCGCGCCTTTATTCCGTGGCTCGAGCAGCAGCCGGCAGTCAGCACGACACGCAAGATGGCCAGCACCGGCTACTGCATGGGCGGGCCCTTCACACTGCGAACCGCCGCGGAATTTCCCGGGCGCATCGGCGCGGGCGCCACCTTCCACGGCGCCGCTCTGGTGAGCGACGGGGCGGACAGCCCGCACCTGTTGATTCCGCGGATCAGGGCGCAATACCTCATGGCCATCGCCGAGAGCGATGACAGGAAGCAACCAGAGGCAAAGACCATCCTGCGGCATGCCTTCGCCGAGGCGCATCTCGAGGCGGAAATCGAGGTGTATCCCGGGACCATGCACGGCTGGTGCGTCCCGGACTCGCGTGTCTACGATCATGACCAGGCCGAAAGGGCCTGGGCCCGGCAACTGGTGTTGCTCGACAGGGCGCTCGCTTAGCGGCGCGGCTCATCAGCGGCCCTCGCGCCCCGGATGTGAAGCCGGCTCACAATTCGCCTCCACCCGCCGAGAACTGCGTCACGCCGGAGGAGTTGCCGCTCGCCGGAGCGGCGGTGTTGCCGTAGATTCCGCCTCCAGAGCCTCCCAATCAATCAGGGCCGCGCCTGCGCCTGTGCCTCGAGGCACGCACACAGACAGCAGACATGGACACCGCAGCAGTACCTGCCCGCCCGCTTGCGCCGGCGGTCGTCCCGGCTTGGGTCAGCCGGCTCCTCATGGTCTTCGCGATCTACGTGGCCGTCGGTGCGGCGTGGATGCTGAGCGGCGCCGGCGGACCGCGCGTCACTTTCTATGTCGGGTTGACCTACAAGCTGCCGGCGGAGACCGCCTTCATCGCGGTTGCGGCTGCCGCGGCGCGGCGCATGATGCCGGGCCCGCTCCGTTCGGCATGGTGGTCCTTGACCGCCGCACTGGCGCTCTACTTCGTCGCTGACTTCATCGGCTTCGTCTCCTGGCTGGTCGGGCACGATCCGTTTCCGGGTCCCTCCGACTTTCTCTACTGCGCTTTCTATCTGCCGCTCACGGCCGCGGCGCTGTGGTTGATCCGGGCCGCGGCGATGCGCGTGCCCTGGGCTCAGGTTTCCCTGGATACGGCCATTTTCGTCGTCGGCTTCGGCGCGTTCTTCTGGTACCTGGTGGTCGAGCCGGCGGCAATGCATGCCCAGCTCGGAATCCTCAAGGAGGCCCTGAGCGAAGCCTACCTGGCACTCGACAGCTTCTGTCTGCTGCTCTTCGGTGTCGTGCTCCTGACCAACTCCGCCAACAGCGGCGGCTGGCGTATTCCGCTGTTGCTGCTCAGCGGCTTCGGCATCATGTTTCTTGCCGACATCATCTGGTCCCTTGGAAAGGTACGCGGTTACTACGTACCCGGAGGCGTTCAGGACGTCCTTTACCTCGCCTGTTATCTGCCGATGACGGCGGCCGCGCGGGCGCAGATGCGGGCGGGCACGTTCACCGCGCGCGAGGCCTCACGCACCTCCAGCGCATTGGCGAGATCGCTGCCATACGCGGCCATGGCGGCGGCGTTTCTGGTGCTCATCTATCTCTGCCGCGGAGGGCTCGGGAGTCAGGCGACCCTGATGATCGGCGTCGTGTTCGTGCTCACTCTGCTGTTGATGTTCCGCCAGGCGGTGGTGCTTCGCATCGCGGAAGAGCACTACGCTTCACTGGTGGCGAACGCATCGGACGTCATCATGATCATCAGCACCGACGGAGTGGTGCGCTTCGCCTCGCCCGCGACCACACGCATCCTCGGGCTGCAGCCGGAGGAGATCACCGGCAAGAATCTCCCGGAGCTGTGGGGCGGCGAGGACCGCGAGCGGTTGCATGCATTCCTCGAGGAGATTGCCCGCACCTCCTGCGGAGTCGTGGGTCCCGTGGAGCTGCGGATCGAGCGCGCCGCCCGGGTGATCGAGGGAGTGGGCAGCAACCTGAGCGAGGATCCCGCGGTGCGGGGCCTCGCGCTCAACTTCCGCGACATCAGTGAGCGCAAGGTGCTCGAGGAAAAGCTGCGTCAGCTCGCCTTCCACGACCCGCTGACACTGCTCGCCAACCGCAACCTGTTCCGCGATCGCGTCCAGCACGCGCTCACCCGCGCACAGCGCGGCGGCAACTGCGCGGCGGTTATGTTCCTCGACATAGACAACTTCAAGAACATCAACGATTCTCTGGGGCACGATGCGGGCGACAGGCTGCTGCAGGCGGTCGCACAGCGCATCATCCAGACGAGCCGGTCCTGCGACACGGTGGCGCGTCTCGGCGGCGATGAGTTTGGCGTGCTGCTCGAAGGCCTCGGGACGGCCGCGGCGGCGGAGCTCGTCGCGGATGCGCTCATCGAGTCCCTCGGAGCGCCCTTCTCACTCGACGGCCGCGACGTGCGGGTGACGGCGAGTATCGGTGTGGCGTTCTCCGCGGCCGATGCCACGGCGCAGGAGCTGCTGAGCAACGCCGACCTGGCGATGTACCACGCCAAGTCAGCCGGCAAGAACCGCCACGTGACCTTCCAGCCGCAGATGCAAAAGGTGCTGCACGAGCGCTTGCGCCTCGAGGCCGACATCGGCCGCGCGCTCGCCCGGGAGGAATTCTTCCTCGAGTATCAGCCCATCGTGGATCTCGGCACCCGCATCCTCCTCGGAGTCGAGGCTCTGGTTCGCTGGCATCACCCGGAGGCGGGCGTGCTGATGCCCGCCAGCTTCATTCACGTGCTCGAGGAGTGCGGCCAGATCGCGGCCCTCGGACGCTGGGTGCTGCAGCAGGCATGCCGCGACGTCTGTGCCTGGCGCGGCTCGATCGCCGGCGGCTCGGGGTTGCGGCTCGCGGTCAACATCTCCGCCCGCCATCTGCAGCATGGGGAGCTGGTGCAGGATGTGCTCGGGGCGCTCGAAGAGTCAGGATTCGAATCCGGCAATCTCGTCATCGAGCTGACCGAGAGTACCATGATGTACAACACCGAGGGCAACCTGGAGCGCTTTCACCGTCTGAAGGAGCTCGGGGTGAAGGTTGCGATCGATGACTTCGGCACCGGCTACTCGTCCCTGTCGTACCTGCACCGCTTCCCGATCGACATCCTCAAGATCGACAGATCCTTCGTCAGTGGGCTGACCAGCGCCGGCGACGGGCCGGAGCTCGCGCGCGCCGTCATCACGCTCGGGGAAACGCTGGGGCTCGACACGGTTGCCGAAGGCATCGAGCTCGAGCCGCAGGTCGCCGCTCTGCTGTCATTGGGCTGCGTTGCCGGACAAGGGTTCCTCTTCGCCCCGCCCGGCTCCCTGGAGCAGCTTTCAGCGGGCCCTTTCTCGGCCCGCCGCAGGGAGCTCTGGACGGCTCAGTCGCGCAGCGAGGCGCCTTCGGGCAGATTCAAAACATTGCAGGGCCAGCGCTGATTACCGCTCAGGCTCCGCTTGAAGCTGCGCAAGAGACCGCTGGCCGCGCGCTAATGCATCTCAGATCGGGTGATGTCCCCTCTCATGCGCCCGGGCCCGATGCGCGGGCAGTTGCATCAGCCGCCCGAACCCGAATGATCTCACCCATGAGCGGTGATCAGCGCGCGCCACCCCCGAGCGCTCTCAGTCATTCGCGGACGAGCCGCCAGCCCGCCCACGCGCGCGCGAGGGTAGTCCGCGCGATCGCCTGGCTGTCTCAACCCTCGACCGTGACCCGAGGCGTTCCCACGACCATCTCGCCGATACAGGCCGGCCGGCTGAAGCCGTGCCGGTGGAGGATCTCGAGAACTGCGCCCAAGGCATCGCGAGCGCACGCAATCAGCAAGCCGCCTGAAGTCTGTGGGTCGCACAGCAGGGCTCTGTCCGTGCCGCAGACGACGGGAGCGAGCCGTACCTCGTCGCCGTAGGAAGCCCAGTTGCGCGCCGACGCGCCAGTGACGAACCCTGCACTCGCCAGCGCCGCCACGTCATCGAGCAACGGCACGTCCGCCATACGGACACGCGCCGCAAGAGCCGATCCACGGCAGACCTCCAGCAGGTGGCCGAGGAGGCCGAATCCCGTCACGTCGGTCATCGCGTGCACACCATCGATGTTGGC
>DASVWT010000141.1:0-21133 GCA_036393055.1 Steroidobacteraceae bacterium | reverse complement strand
CGAGGTGCCTGCGGGATCCGGCGCGCTCTGCTTCCGCGATCCCCGTCCCGGCGTGACACACGGCAGCGTGAAGGGCTCCGTCCCTAATGGGCACGCCGACATTCACCTGAAGCCCGGCACCGGCTTGCTCGTGCTCTTTCCCTCCTGGATGGAGCACTACGTCGAGCCGCATGAGAGCGATCGACCCCGCATCTGCATCGCATTCAACGCCAACGCCTAGCGGCCAGGCGCAATGAGGGTCGCGAATAGCCGCTCCCGCGGCGATTCGCGGGCGCCCGAGAGGGCTTCACTCAGCGCGCCGAGATCGACGGGCTTGACGAGATGCCGATCGAAGCCGGCCTCCTTCGCCCGTTGCCGGTCCGTCTCCTGACCCCAGCCCGTCACGGCGACGATCTGAGCGGCGGCGGCCCACGGCCGCCTCCTCATCCGGCGCGCTGTCTCGTAGCCGTCGAGCCTCGGCATGCCGATATCGAGCAGCACGACCTCGGGGCGGAAGAGCTCCGCCTCCTCCAGGGCTTCGTTGCCGTCGTGAACGACACGGGTGTCGTGACCCATCGCTTGCAGGAGCATGCTCAGGCTGACTGCCGCATCGTGATTATCGTCCGCGATGAGCACTCGGCGGCTCGCGGCGGACTCGGAGTGCCGGGGCGAAGCGCTCGTGTGTTTCGCGGGGGCCGCCGCGACGATGGGTAGACGGATCAGGAATTCGGTCCCCTTGCCGCGGCCGGCGCTGCGGGCCTCGATGCTGCCGCCGTGAAGCTCGACTAGCCTCTTGGCGAGCATGAGCCCGATGCCGAGGCCACCGTCGCCGTGCTCGTAGGACGTGTCGAGCTGCGTGAATGGCTCGAATATGTGCTCCAGCCTTGCTGCTGGAATCCCGAGGCCGTTGTCGCGGACGCTTATGACCGCCTGGCGATCTTCCTCGCGCAGGGCGATCTCGATCCTGCCTCCCGGCGGAGTGTATTTGATCGCGTTGTGCAGGATGTTCGACAGGATCTGCGTGAGCCGCACGCGATCTCCGCACACGTGAACCGCAGTGCCGGGAATCGCCACCCTGGCCTGGTGTCGGGCAGACTGGAGGGAGTGCCGATGGGTGTCGATTAGGGTCTTCAGGAGCTCGCCGAGCTCGACCGTTTCCTGTTGCAGGCGGATGCGGCCGCTCGTGATGCGGGAGATGTCGAGAAGATCATCGACCAGATGGGTCATGTGGCGCGCCTGCCGCTCGAGGATGGCGGTCGCCGCGCGCAGCTCGGGCGCCAGGCTCTTCGCCTTCTTCAGCAGTTCCGCCGCGGCACAGATCGGCGCCAGCGGGTTCCTCAGCTCATGAGCCAGGGTGGCGAGGAACTCATCCTTCTGCTGGTCCGCCTCGCGCAGCAGGTGCTCGTTGCGCTTGCGCAGCGAGATGTCGCGCGCGATCTTCGATGCGCCCATGATGGTGCCATCCTGGCCCTTCACGGGCGAGATCGTGAGCGAGATGTCGATGCGGCGGCCATCCTTGGCGAGGCGTACGGTCTCGTAGTGCTCGATCCGCTCGCCGCGCCGCAGGCGCGCGAGTATCTCGACCTCCTCGGCGTGCAGCTCCGGCGGAATGATCGTCGTGATCGGCTTGCCGATGATTTCCGCCGGGAGGTATCCGAAGAGTCGCGTGGCAGCGGGGTTCCAGGAGGTCACGATGCCATCGAGTGTCTTGCTGGCTATGGCATCGTCCGAGGAAGCGACGATGGCGGCGAGCCAGGCCCGCTCGAGCTCCGCGCGCTTGCGCTCAGTGACGTCCCGGAACACGACGACGATGCCAATGAGCTCACCGTTCGGGAGCCGCACCGGCGCACCGCTGTCATCGATCGGAACACGCCGGCCGTCACGGGCGATCAGGATGGTGTGGTTGGCCAGGCCGACGATGCCGCCGGTCTCCAGGACTTTGGCGACCGGATGCTCCACCGGCTCGCTGGTATGCTCGTTGACTATCTGGAAGAGTTTACCGAAGGGCTGACCACGCGCATCGGCCACGGACCAGCCCGTGATGCGCTCCGCCACTGGATTGAGGAAAGTCACGCATCCGGCGACATCGGTCACGATGACACCATCGCCGATGCTCTTCAGCGTGACTTCGAGCGTTTCAGCCTCGCGCCGGAGGTAAGTTTCTTTGCTTGTGACTGCTGCGCCGCGATCGTTCACCATTGTCCCGAGTATCCCCCGAGTGCCCGGCGGTCTGCCGTACCCGCAACCCGCGTGCCTGAGGGTGACCGGTCCGCGATCAAATGGTGCCGGCAGAGGCGCGACTTCCCCGCGGTGCCCAGGCGCCGGTGCGCAGGGTGACGGGAGAGTATTCGATGAAGGTGCCGCGCGTCGCCGCGGCGCGTGGGCGGAACCAGCCGCGCGCAATCCGGAATCGCCAGGTGCGCTCCGCGCCCGGCACGAGGCCCGCCGCCCCTGCATCCCAATCCACGCTTGCGAGCCCCTGCAGCTGCAGTACATCGCCGGTGTCGAAGTCGAGGAACAGGAGCGATGACCGCGGCTCGCCGATCAGGTTGCCGAGCGTGTTGAAGTAGCGGTTGCCGCGAAAGTCGGGAATGAGCAACGTATCGCCTTCGATGCGCACGAACCCCGGCCGCCCACCACGGTGGGAAATGTCGGCGCCCCCATTCGGGCCCGCATCCGCTCGCGACCTGCTCGCCACGAAGAATGTATCGGCGCGCTCGATGAGCGAGAACGCGTCGGAATCGAGAGAGGCGAGCTCCCGGGCTTCGCCCGCGAGGGCCTCGACACGCGTGATGGCGCGGCGCTGGATGTACTGCGGGCAGTTGCCGAAGCTCTGCTTCACGGCGACGGTGAATCCGTCCGCGTCCACGCGGGAGACGATCCCGTTGGCACGGTTGCGGCGCCGCGTCACGAAGTCGACGCCCAGGAGTCCGATATCATCGGCGCAGCGGATCATCCGGGCGGCGGGGTCGGTCGCGCCAGGCAACACCTCGATTCGAAGCGTGCCCGGGTCGGGCGATGTGACGAACCCTGGTTCGCCCTCCAGCAGGGTCGCGAGCGGCCAGCCGGCGCGATCGCTTGCCGCGACCAGCAAATACGGCAGGGCTGCGAAGAACCCGCGATGCTGCTCGGGCATCAGGTCGCGGATGCCCGATCGCATCGGCGCGACGCCGGCGTGCGCCTGCGCGGCAAGCTCATCGGGATGGAATGCGGCCTGGCTCATGAAAGCGCTGGCGGCAGGGGAGAGCGCGGCATCGGCTCGAACCGCGGCAGCGCCTCCACCCGTGCATGCCAGCTCCGCAGAGCGGCATAAGGCTGCAGTGAGATGCCGCCTTCGGGCGCGTGCGCCGTGTAGGCGTAGCAGGCGAGATCGGCGATCGTCGGGTGGTCGGCGGCGAGATAGCTGCGATCCGCGAGGTGGTCATTCATGTAGCCGAGCACGCGGCCGGCGATGCGAATGGCGCTCGCGGGATCGCCCGGATCGTGCCATTGCGCGATGGCGCGGGCGAGCGCGGGGCCGTGCTTGATCTCTCCCGCCGCGATCGAGAGCCAGCGCTGTACGCGCGAGGCCGCAAGCGGCTCTTCCGGCAGCCATGCGCTTCCTGGCGCGTAACGCTTCGCAAGGTAGACCAGTATTGCGTTGCTATCGCAAAGCACGGTCGCGCCGTCCTCCAGCACTGGTATTTCGCCGAACGGGTTCAGAAGTCGAAATTCCGGGGTGCGGCGGACCTCCGCCGGCGCGCTGACGAATCGATATGGAAGCTCCAACATCCGAAGCAGCAGCACTACGCGATGGACGTGGCCGGACTTTTCGGTGCCATGCAACGCAATGAGGGGGTGCTGACTTTCGCTCATGGGGCTCTCCCGACAGGATGGGCCTATTCTATCCTTGCAGTTTCGATGGTGGATGAGGCATTCTCGTAAGTAATAATTGCAGTTTCCGGAATAATATCTTGGACCGTCTCGATGAGCTCGCGGTGCTCGTCGCCGTCATCGATCAGGGAAGCCTGGTGAGCGCCGCCAGGCGGCTGCGCCGATCCCCGCCGGCCGTGACACGGGCGCTGGCTGCGCTGGAGCAACGCATCGGCGCGCGCCTCATCGAGCGGACCACGCGGCGGCTTTCCGCGACCGAGGCGGGCCGTGCGCTTGCGGAGCAATCGCGAGCGCTGCTGGTCTCATACGAGGAAGCAGTCGCCGACATCGCGCCGGCCCCTGTCCGGGGCCTTCTTCGGGTTACCGCTCCGGTGCAGTTCGGAAGGCGCCACGTCGCCCCGATCGTGACGGCGTTCCTGCGGAAATTTCCGGAGAGCCAGGTGGAGCTGGTCCTCCACGACCGCTATCTCGACCTTATCCAGGAGGCGCTGGATGTCGCCGTGCGGATCGGCGCGCTTTCCGATTCTTCTCTTCTGGTGAGGCGTGTCGGGGAGGTTCGCCGCTTGGTGGTTGCCAGTCCCGAGTATCTGGCGCGGCGCGGCGCGCCGGCGAAGCCCGGCGAGCTGACCGCGCACGACACGATATTCAGCGCCAGTACCTGGGGGCCCATGGAATGGCGGTTCGGCTCACGCGGGCGCATGACCGTCGTGCGGCTCTCGCCTCGATTGCTCGCGAATGATGTCGATGTGCGGCTGGCCGCGGCGCGGGCAGGTCATGGTATCGTCCGTGTGCTGTCGTATCAGGTCGCGGAAGACCTGGCGGCAGGGAAGCTGGTGAGATTGCTGCGCGCCTTCGAGCCGCCGCCGCTTCCGGTACACCTGGTGGCGGCGAGCCGCGCCCACATGCCGCCTAAGATCAGGGAATTCCTCGATCTCGCCGCCGAGCAGCTCGCCAGACTGCAGCTCATACGCTGATCAGGGGTTCTTCTCCAGGAACTGCTGATCGAAAAAGGCGGCAGTGGCCTGGTCCGCCTCCAGCCAGGAGTGGTACCGCAGGAAGCCGTGAATCTCATCCGGGATCACGATCTCCTGGTATGGCACGTGCCGCCGCTGCAGCCGGCGCACCAGGTCCACCATCTGATGGAAGTGCACGTTGCGGTCGTCGTCGCCCTGGATGAGCAGGACCGGGGACTTCCAGGTGCCGATGGCCGAGTCCGGCGAGGACAGCCAGAAGATCTTCTTCAGCGCCGCCATGTCCGGCATCTGGTAGCGATCGAGCGGCTTGCCGAACCAGTCGTCCGCGAACATCGACCAGTCGTGCACGCCGTGCATGTCGACGCCCGCCTTGAAGATGTTGGAATTGCGGGCGAGCCCCAGCGCTGTAAGATACCCGCCGTACGATCCGCCCCAGATGCCGATGCGCTCAGGGTCCACCCGCGGGTCGTGCTGCAGCCACCTGGCGCCAGCGAGCACGTCCTGGTATTCCGCGGCGCCCGTAGGTCCCCAGTGACTGGGGTAATGGAAATCGTGGCCGTAGCCGATCCCGAGCCGGTAATTGACCGACAGCACGACGAAGCCACGGCTCGCGAGATACTGATTCACGGCGTAGGAATTGCTGTAGTAATCCATGTAGTGCCACGTGAGCAGCATCTGCCGGGGCGGTCCGCCGTGCACGAAGATGATCCCGGGCTGGCGCGCAGCGCCGCCCCGGGTCGCAAAGAGCTGTCCCTCAATGGCCATCCCATCGGGAGCGCGGAACTCGACGAGTTTCGGCACTACCAGATCATGAGTCGGAAAATCGGCCGGCAGGGGGTCGCCGCCAGCGCTGTGCCAGCTCCCACCGGTGATGCTTCCCCACATCACCTCCGGAGGATGCCGCGGTCCGGCGTCGATGAATGCGAGTGTCTCTCCGCTCGAGGTCGATACAGGCGTCCACGCGCTATGACTGCCTCGGGTGATCGCGACGGGTGCGCCCCCTTCAACCGAAACGCGATACAGATGACGGCGGTCGTCATCGCCAGCCGTGGACCCGGTGTTGGCGCTGTAGATCAGGTAGCGCCTGTCCGATGTCATGGCTACGTCCTCGACCATGAACCGCCCAGGCGTCAGCAGGGTTGGTTTGCCTCCCGACGCCGACACCGTGTACAGGTGCGGCCAGCCATCCATTTCGCAGACGAACGCGAGCCGATTGCCTGCGGCCCAGCGCAGATCGGGATCGCCACCCTCCTGCGGAAAGGAGCCCCGCAACGTGTCCGGGCTCTGCCAGACCCGGCTGCCCTCGTTCCGCCGCACGTCCGCGACCCAGATGGACCAGGGAAGCGGATGCCATTTCATGACGGATTGCGGCGGGCCGCCATCGCCCGGCGTGCGCAGGAAGGCAATGCGCGTGCCGTCCGTAGACCAGCGAGGCTCCAGGTCCTTCGCGGTTGACGGTAATAGATACTCGATGGGCGCAGGGGGATCGCGGTACACACCGATGAATCCGTGATCGCCCCGATCGGAGACGAAGGCCAGCGACTGGCCGTCCGGCGACCAGCGCAAGCCGGAATCCTTGCCGAGATCGAAGAACAGGCGCTGCGCCTTGCCGCCGCCGTCGATCTGTGCCACCCAGACGCTTTCCTCGGGCCGGTGAATAAAAGCGACGCGGCGGCTGTCCGGTGAGATCGCGGGCGTGTCGCCGTCGCCCAGGGCACGTGGGGCGCCGCCGCTCAATGAAACAGCCCACACCTGCATTTTCGGCTGCTGCGGACTCGCGGTCGGGTCCGGCTCCACCGCCTCGGGCCAATTGGCGTCGTGATCGCCGCCGCGCACATAGACGAGGTATTTACCGTCGCGCGAGAAGTGGAGGTTCGTGATCTCCTGCCCGGCGTCGCCGGAGTAATCCGTCACCCGGTGCGCCCTGTAATCAGGTCCCCGGGCCACCCAGATGTTGCGCACGCCGCGCTCATCCGAGACCCAGGCGAATGCATTGCCGGATCGCAGCGACACGAGATCGGCGGGGAAGGGATAGCCCAGCACCTGGGCCATGGTGAAGGGGCCGGGCTGCCGCGCCATGCAGGGGACGCCAGCGAGTACCACGCCCGCGACCAGCAGAAACGAGCCCAGAAGCCTCGATACGCGATGCGACAAGTCAGCCTCCTCTGCGAGGGCCGGATGCAACCTGGACCTCTCACCCAGGACAGGAGGCGAAGAGTAGCAGACGATCGGCTGTGGCCGTCTCGGGTCGGCGCGCGAGCAGGCCCTTCAGTCGCATACAGGCCGAGAGAGGGGAGCCGCAGCGCGGCTCCCACCCGATCGAATCAATGACCGTTCGTCATCGCGCCGGAGGTCATGTGGTGGCTCTTCTTGCCGTGCTTGCTCGCCTTCATGTGGCCAGCCTTCATGTGGCCGGCTTTCATGTGCCTAGCCTTCATGTGCCCGGCTTTCATGTGATCGCCGGAAGACATCGCGCCCGATGACATGTGGCCGTGGCCATGCGACATCATGGAATCCGACGCCATGTGACCGTGCGACATCGAGCTCATGGAGCCGCTCGTCATGTGATCGCTCGAGCTCATCGCGCCGGTCGCAGCCGACTGAGCGAAGGCCGTGCCAGCCAGCAATGCGCCTGCGAGGCCCGCCAGGGCCAGCAATCGGGAAATCTTGGTCATGGATGTCTCCAGAGTCAGTGGTTGCAAAAAAAGCCGGGGGTCAGATCCCGGCGTACCAGTCGTAGCCGCGATCCTCCCAATAGCCGCCATGCCCGCCGGAGATGCCGCGGAAATCGCTGACGACCCGGATGTGCTGGATGTACTTGGCCATCTTGTAGCCGAGCTGCCGCTCGACCCGCAGCCGCAGCGGCGCGCCGTGCGGCACATCGAGCGGCCTGCCATTCATGTCATAGGCGATGAGCGTCTGCGGATGCATGGCGTCGGCGAGGCCGATGCTCTCGTAATACTGGCCCGGACTCTGCTCGCCGCCCTTGGAAGGCTCGCCGTCGAGGTTGTCGGCGCAGTAGAAGACCACGTACTTCGCCCCGGCGCGCGCGCCGGCCGCCTTGAGCAACAGGGCGAGCGGCACGCCGGTCCAGCCACCGATCGCACTCCAGCCCTCCACGCAATCATGCCGCGTGATCTGACTTCGCGAGGGCAGTCTGCGAAGCTCTGGGACGCTGAGCGAGAGTGGATGGGCCACCATGCCGTCGATCTTCAAACGCCAGCTCGCGAATCCGGCGGCGACCTGGCTGTCGTAATAGTCCCCGCCGGGGTCCAACGTGCCGTTTGCCTTGAAGTGGGCGGAGATGTCGGAGGGCTCGTATTCCCGCGCCATCTCGCCACCCGAGAGCAGGAAGCGCTGAGTGCCTCGTGTCCAGCCCTGCGCGGCGGCGAGCACGCGCTGGAAGCTCGGGCTGTCCGTGAGCGCATCGGCCTGGAAGATCTTGCTGCAGCCGCCGAGCAGCAGGCCGCTGCCGGCGAGGCCGGTGATCAATGCCTGCCGCCGCGTGATGATCGTCATTTACTCGTGCTCCCCTGGGACGACATAGCGGCCGGTGATCATGGAGCGCACCTCGTTGATCGGGCCCGCGAGCACCACCTCGGCCAGGTGGACCACGATGAACAGCACGATCGCGGAGGCGAACAGGAAGTGCAGGGTGCGCGCGGTCTGGCGCCCTCCGAGCGCCTCCACCAGCCAGGGTGCGAATGCATCGAAGCCGGGCGACATGGACAGCCCCGTTATTGCCATGCCGATCACCAGTGTCAGCAGGCCGAGGTAGGCGAGCCGCTGCAGGACGTTGTAGCGCTTGGCCGCCGCGCCCTTCGGGTGCCGGAGCTTGATGTGGTCCACGATCGAGCGGGGGATGGCGCGAAGGTCGCGCGAGGTCGGCCACAGGTCTCGTTTGATGTGCCGGCTGGCGAGACTCCATATCAGGTAGAGCGCGCCGTTGGCGATGAGAATCCAGGCAAAGAAGAAGTGCCAGTGCCGCGCATCGGCCAGATCCGTGTAGCTGGGCAACGTCAGCCAATCCGGCCAGGCGCGCGCGGTCTGGTCCCCGTCCTCCCGTGAGACGCCGAGCACGCCAGTGGTGTCGAATCGCAGCGGTCCGATGACCGTGCTGCCCCGCAGTCCACCGGGAGTCTCAACGGCCTCGAGAGCTATGAAGGGCTTGTCGGAATCGGCTCCCGCCTGGCCCCAGTAGAGCCGCGGATGGGCGTTGAAGATGTTGAGGCCGCTGCCGACCATGATGAAGATCGTCAGGGCGTTGATCCAATGGGTCAGGCGGATTGGCCAGGCGTGCCGGCGAATGACTTCCCGCCGCGGGCGGGCAGGGCGCTCTTCGGTCTCGGACACGGCTTCGGCGGCAGGGCTCGACATTTCTCACCTTCGGTTCGTAAGAAGGCCGCTCGTCCACGGCCCTCTCGCCTGCTATTTCGCTGCCGGTGGCGCGCTGTTACAGCGGCGCGGGCAGTTTCGGATCACCAGCGCAGCAGCCGGTTTCCGGTGATGGCGCCCAAGCCGGTCGCAGCGGCGATCCCGAGCGTGTACCAGGTGACGACGAAGGCGGCGGCCTGCTCCGGGCAGTGCAAGCTATAAAGGGTCGCAGCGAGCGCGCCGGCCGCGAAACCCGCGGCAGCGCCCGCCAAAGCCGGGCGGGTGGGCGCCAGCCTGCGAAGCGCCGCGACCAGGAAGGCATAGATCGGCACTGCGAGCAGGAGAATGAGCGGCGAGCAGATCCTCCAGCTATGGCCCAGCCACAGGGGGAGGCGCGCGGCAGGCGCCGTGGAGAAGATCTCGACCGCCGCGAGGCCCAGCATGGCGAGGATCACCAGCGCTGCGGCAACCGGCGCCGCCCCGAGCCTCGCGCCGGGCACGGAGAGGCGTCTCACACCGACGGCGCCCACCACTGTGAGGAGGGCGGTATAGACGACTTTCGTCCAGAACCAAGGCTGTTGCCCGGCTGAGAGCAGCGGCTGGCAGCGCAGCCACAGGGCAACGATGGCGAAAGTCACGAGCCCGCCCGCCGCGAGCGCCGCAGCGAGCTTTCTGCCCACGGCCCCCGGGGGGGTCGCCCGCACATCGTGTGCGAGGAGCTCTATGAGATCAGCCGTTCTCATCGCGAAAAGCCTGATTCAACCATTTGAGGCTTCGATGCAGCATCACGCGCGCCGAGACCGCGGTCACGCCACGCTTGCGGGCCGCCTCCTCGACGGAAAGGCCCTGCAGCTTCACGTCCTCGATGAGACTTCGCTGGCGGTCGGGCAAACGTTGCAGCAGCCGGTCGAGATCGGTGCGCAGCGCGCCTTCCTCAGGGTCGTCGGCGGCGAAAAGCGCGCCCGCATCCTCCAGCGGGACCTGTGCCGAGCGGTTGCGGCGGCGGAAGTGGTCGATGAGCTTATAGCGGGCGAGGGCATACGCCCAGGGTGTGAAGGGCAGGGAGCGGTCGTAGGTGTCGCGCTTCAGATGCACTGCAAGGAGGGTCTCCTGGACGAGATCCTCGACTTCGGCGGCCGTGGTGCCGATCCGGCGGGCGAAGTACCCACGAAGGTAACGGCCGAGGGTGCCGAGGAGCTGGCGGTGCGCGCCCGAGTCCCCCTCCAGACTGCGCAGCATCAGCGGCCGGAGGCGCTCTTCGGTCTGATCCTGCTGCAGCACGGGCGGGTCGCCTCGCTCGCGGCGCGCGAGCCGCGTCATTCTAACGCGGGCCTTCCATAAACCTCAAACCGGCGAAAGCTCCACCTGGCGCACCTATCAGGCCGCATGTGTGGATGGTGAACCCTGCCGGGCCTATGAGAAGATCGAGCGCGGAGGCTCCAATGACTCATGCGGTCCGCGATGATGGCGAACGTCGGCGCTTCGAGCTCGAGGTGGGCGGGGAGTTGGCATTCATAGATTATCTGCGCGATGGGAGCAACGTGGTCATGACGCATGCGGAAGTGCCGCCCGAGCTTCGCGGGGGAGGTGTCGGATCGGCGCTGGTGAACGGCGCGCTCGCGCTCGTTCGCGAGCGGGGCGGGAAGGTGGTGCCGCTCTGCCCGTTCGTCGCGCAGTACATGCGGCGGCATCCGGAGACCCGGGATCTTCTCGCCGCACCACTCGGGTGCGATCGGTCGGAGCCGCCTTGACACGTGGAATAACTAAGACAATACTCAGAAGTCATAGGTAGCGCTACCAAACACGACCGCGCGCGTTGCTTAAATCGCTCGGGCGGATACGCGCAAGAGGGGAAGATCGATGAGCAAGTTGAGCCCGCTGGCGACGGCCGGCGCCTGGTTGCTGATGCTCTGCGGCCTCGTCGGCAGCGGACCGGCAGGTGCGGCAACCCGGGCCACCGTCTCGCTCGACGTGCAGGCCAACGCGCCGGGGCCGAAGATCGACCGCCACATTTTCGGCCAGTTCTCCGAGCACCTCGGGCGCGGCATCTACGGCGGCATCTGGGTGGGGCCGGATTCCAGTATCCCCAACACCGACGGCTACCGCAACGACGTGCTCGCGGCGCTAAGGGCGCTTCACGTTCCCGTGATCCGCTGGCCCGGCGGCTGCTTCGCCGACGATTACCACTGGCGCGACGGAATCGGCCCGCGCGAGCGCCCGGTGCGGATCAATACGCACTGGGGCGGGGTCCTGGAGCCCAATTCCTTCGGCACGAGCGAGTTCCTCGATTTCGCCGGGATGATCGGCGCCGATGCCTATCTGACCGGCAATGTCGGCTCGGGCACCCCCTCGGAAATGGCGGACTGGGTCGAGTACATCACCTCCGACTCGCGCAGCACGCTCGCGCAGCTGCGCCGCGCGAACGGACGCGACAAGCCGTGGCGCCTGCCGTTCTTCGGCATCGGTAATGAAGCCTGGGGCTGCGGCGGGGACATGAGGCCCGAGTATTACGCCGATCTCTTCCGCCGTTACGCCACGTTCGTCCGGGATCACGCGCCCGAAGGCATCGAGCTGGTGGCGAGCGGCGCGCACGACGACGATTATCACTGGACGGACGTGGTGATGGCCCGTGCGGGCGATGCAATGGATGCGCTGTCCTACCACTACTATTCCATACCGACGGGCAACTGGAAGCACAAGGGATCCGCGACCGGCTTCGGCGAGGACCAGTGGGCATCCACCCTGAAGGCGGCCGCGCGCATCGGCGAGTACATCACGCGGCACTCAGCGATCATGGACAAGTACGATCCGCAGAAGCGCGTCGCGCTCTTCGTCGACGAGTGGGGCGCGTGGTACGACCCGGAGCCGGGCTCGCACCCGGGGTTCCTCTACCAGCAGAATTCGCTGCGCGATGCCCTGGTGGCGGCGATCTCGCTCAACATCTTCGAGCGCCACGCCGACCGCGTGCGCATGGCCAACATCGCGCAGATGATCAACGTCCTCCAGGCCATGATACTGACGCGCCAGGACAAGATGGTGCTCACCCCGACCTACTACGTGTTCCGCATGTATGTGCCGTTTCAGGGGGCGACCTACCTCCCGGTCAGGATCGATACGCCGTCATACCGGTACGGCACGATCACCTTGCCGGCAGTGGATGCCACCGCGGCACGGGATACGGCCGGAACGATCCACCTGTCGCTCGTGAACGTGGACCCGCACCACGGGGCCACGGTATCGGTGCGACTCGATGGGACTGAGGCGCATTCCGCTGCCGGCGAGGTGCTGACCGCGGCCGCCATGGATGCTCACAACACGTTCACGGATCCCAACGCGATCCAGCCTGTCCCGTTCAAGGGCGTGCGCAAGGGCGACCGGTTGGTCTTTCGCTTGCCGCCGAAGTGTGTTGCGGTGGTCGCCCTGCACTGAGCCAGCTGCCATCGCGATCGCCGGGAGCGAGTCGCGGGCATGATGCGTGATGCCCCGATCGGGAGAGGTAGACGCGCGTCACGCAAGGCCCGCGCATTCACGTGATAGCGGTCTCGGAGATTTGTTAGCAGATCGGGAATCCTTGGGCCCTCGAACAGGGGGTCGTGGAAGCCCGATGGCTGAGTACTTGGTTTTCGCATCGAGCATCGCGCTTGGGGTGGCCGCCGGGGTCGCCGGGTACTTCTTTGCCGGCAGATGGCGGCCAGGCCGCGGGAGCACGGCGAGCGCCGACGGGGCGATGCTGCGAACGCTCATCGACAACCTTCCGGACCTGATTTACGTCAAGGACGTCGACGGGCGCTTCCTCTTGGCCAACATCGCGGTCGCGCGCCTCATGGGTGCGAAGTCCCAGGGCGAGCTGCTCGGCAAGAACGACTTCGATTTTCATCCCGAGGAGCTGGCGACTCACTATCACGAGGACGAGCAGGCGGTCATCCGCTCCGGCAAGCCGCTGCTCGCCCGCGAGGAAGAGTGCCAGGATCCCGCCGGCAATCTGATGCATCTGCAGACGACCAAGATTCCGCTGCGCGACGCCAAAGGGGCGGTCACGGGCCTCGTGGGAATCGGACGCGATATCACCCAACGGGTCACGGAAGCGCGGGCGCTCGATGGCGCCGTGCGCGAGTCGCGCGAAGTCATCCAGGCGGTGCTGGCAGGCGCCAGCGACCGGCGCATCGCCGTCCATGGCAAGGGCGGCAACCTCCTGCTTCTCGCCCGGAGCATCAATGAGCTGATCGATAGTGTCTCGATGACGGTCGCGGAAACGGTCCGGGTGGTTGGCCTCGCCGTGGATGGTGATCTCACTGCGAGAATGACGCTCGATGACAAGTCGGGAGATTTCAGAGCCCTGGCTGCCTCGGTCAACTCCATGGTCCAGGCGATGATGGAGGTCGTCGGCCGCCTGACAAAGACCTGTCGGGCGGTTCAGGCGGGCGCCGAGGAGATCTCGCGCGGCAACCTCGACCTGAGCAAGCGCACCGAGGAGCAGGCATCGAGCCTCGCGGAGACGACTTCCTCGATGGAGCAGATGACCTCCAGGGTGAAGGACAACGCGGACAACGCGGTCCAGGCCAATCAGCTGGCGCTGGCCACGCGCGAGCACGCGGAGCGTGGCGGCGCCGTGGTCGGCTCGGCGGTTGCGGCCATGAGCGAGATCAGCGCGGCGAGCAACAAGATCGCCGAGATCATCGGGGTGATCGATGAGATCGCGTTTCAGACGAATCTGCTGGCGCTCAATGCGGCGGTGGAAGCCGCGCGAGCGGGCGAGCAGGGCAGGGGCTTCGCAGTGGTCGCATCCGAGGTGCGCAATCTGGCATCGAGGAGCGCCGGCGCAGCCAAGGAGATCAAGGCTCTCATCCAGGACTCCGTGGGCAAGGTGACCGAGGGAACGAAGCTCGTCGATGAGTCGGGCATGGTGCTCGGGGAAATCGTGACCCGGGTGAAGAAGGTCACCGAGGTCATGGCCGAGATCGCCGACTCCAGCCGGGAGCAGGCCTCCGGGATCGAGCAGGTGAACAGGGCCGTGGCGTCGATGGATGCGGCGACCCAACAGAATGCGGCACTGGTGGAAGAGGCCACGGCCGCCGCGCGCGCGTTGAGCGACCAGGCGACGAGCCTGATGACGCTGATCGGCCGCTATCGCTCGGGATCATCGGCCGTTGCTCCTGCCCGCACTGCCGAGCGAAGTCCCGGCGCTGCGGCGCGGGCGGCCGTCTGAGCCCGGCCCCGAGTCTTGCGCTCAGTCGGGATCAGTGTACGTATGAGCCGGCGTTCACGTCGATCGTGCAGCCGGTGGAGTGATCCGCCAGTCCGCTTGCCAGGAACACGGCAAGGGGGGCGATGTCATCCGGCTCCGTCAGCCGGCGAAGCGCAATGTCACTGGACGCGTAGTCCTCTCCATACTGGTCGATGAAGTCCTGAGCCATCTTGGTTCGGGTGAACCCCGGCGCCACATTGAAGGCGACTATGCCGGCCTTGCCGAAGCCTCTGGCGATGGAGCGGGTGAGGGCCACCAGACCGCCCTTGGACGCGGCGTACGCCAGGTACGGCGGCTGATCGCCGCGGAAGGCCGCTCGCGAGGAGATGTTGACGATCCGTCCGCCTCCCTGGCCGAGGAAGTGCCCGATCGCCAGCTTGCAGAGAATGGCCGGTGCACGGAGGTTCACTGCCATCGTTGAGTCCCATGCTTCCAGCCAGGCACCCGTCTCGCCCTCGAGCGGCGATGAGATCGCGATCCCCGCATTGTTGACCAGTGTGCTCACGCGCCCGAATCGGGCGGTCACGGCATTCCAGAGCGCGGCGCACTCTTCGGCCCTGGAGAGGTCCGCCGGAAAGATTTCCGCGCTGGCGCCGATCTGCCCGGCGAGCGCCTCCGCCTTCTCCCGCTGGTCCTTGTAGTGGATCGCCACCCGCGCGCCCGCTCGGCCCATCGCGCGGGCGATGGCTGCGCCTATGCCGCGGCTGGCGCCGGTGACGAGCACGCTCGTGTTGCTGAGGTCGATCTGCATGACTGATATCCTAAACTCGCCTGATGGAGGGATGGGACATGTTTCGACGAGAGCTCACTCTGCGCACGACCGGCCGGGGTTTCTTCGAGGTCACCAAAGAGGTCGCCTCCGTCGTGAGCTCCAGCGGCATCCCGGATGGCCTATGCAACCTCTTCGTGCCGCACACCAGCGCGTCTCTGCTGGCCGGGGAGAACTGGGACCCGAGTGTCCGGCGTGATTTCGAGGCCTTCATGAGCCGCCTCGTGCCGGACGGCGATCCCCGCTACGAGCACGATGCGGAGGGGCCGGACGATATGCCGGCGCACATCCGCACCATGCTCACTCAAAGCTCCATCGTGATCCCGGTTGCCGGCGGCAAGCTGCACCTCGGCGCATGGCAGGGCATCTATCTTTGGGAGCACCGCACCTCGCCGCACGAGCGGCGGATCATCGTCACTGTCTGGTAGCCTTCAGCAATGCCGTGATGCGATCCAGCTGGGTCCGATAGTCGTCCAGCACCTTCGCGGTGGCGACCGCGTACTGCTCGGCGCCGCTCCAGTCGTGCGCCTCCAGGGCTTCGCGCACCGCGGGGATCGTCTTCGGCGCGTAACCGGTCAGCTGACCCGGTGCCTGCATCATGTTCTTGTACCAGGGTCGGCCCGGCAGACCCGATGCATCCAGCAGGCGCTGCTCCAGGGTGGCCATGAGGTCGTTGATCTTGCGCAACTGCGGGCCGGGGATGGAGAGCCCGGCGGCAGCGCGTGCCGCGTAGGCCGACCCATAGGCCTGGGCGCTCTGCCGCAGGCGCTCCGCCGCCTGATCGAGGGGTGTGAGATCGACGCTCGGAACATCGGGCAGGCGCTCAGGCGGAGCCACCGGCTGGGTTGGATCGGAGGTCAGCTCGTAGGCGTTCGCATCCAGCAGTCTATGCTGCTGCTGCGCGGCCTTGCGCTCGGTATCCACTTCCCGGTGCAGCCCCCTCACGTACCGGTCCAGGGTGGCGCTGAAATCGGTGAAGCGCATGGGCAGGACTTCCGCATCTGCCGTACGCATCACGATGTGACCGGCGACCTGCGCCAGCGCCACTTCGTACTCGAAGGTCGGGTCGCCGAAGCGGATGAAGTGGTCGAACGAATCGTAGCGGGAATGGTAGATCCCTGCGTCGGCGTCCTCGCCCCCGAACTCGACGTGAAGGGTGGGTAGGCCCAAGTGGTCGAGGAACGGGCTGAAATCCGAGCCCGAGCCGAGGGCGTCCATGGGTACATCACCACCTTTTGCAGCGAGCCCGGCGAGATCCCTGCTGATCGGACTCGCGTCCGGCCCGGCGCCGGTCATCTCCATGAGCGCACGCTCCCGCTGCTGCAGGCTGACCCTGGTCTCGGGGTCGGTTATCCCGGCTGCGACCTGATTGACCATGTGCTGCAGGGAATGGCTGCCGCCGGCGGAAAGGAAGCCGCGCGCGTTGGTGTCGGAGTTGAGATACAACACGGCCTTCTGCTGCAGCTCTTTGGCGTGCGCCTCCGCCCATTCCGTGGAGCCGAGCAGCATGGGCTCCTCGCCGTCCCAGCTCGCGTACACGATCGTGCGCTTCGGCTTCCAACCCTGGCGACGCAGGGCGCCCAGCGCCTTCGCCTCGCCCATCATGGCGACCGTGCCGGCGAGCGGATCCCAGGCGCCGAATACCCAGCCGTCATGATGATTGCCGCGGATCACCCACTGATCGCGGTCCGTCGAGCCTTTGAGCGTCGCGATCACGTCGTAGACCGGCTTCAGGCTCCAATCGGACTTCACCACCAGGTGAACTTCGGCGGGGCCTGCTCCCAGGTGGTAGGTCAGGGGCAGCGCTCCGCGCCAGCTTGCCGGAGCGAGCGGCCCGCCGAGAGCCTGCAGCAACGGCGTTGCGTCGGCGTAGGAGATCGGGAGCACCGGGATCGTGAGGATGCTCGTGGCATCCTTGACGGCCAAGTGCTTCGCGCCCGGCACGGAGGCGTATCCCGGTGTCGTCGGATCGCCCGGATACAGCTCCATGTTCATCACCGACCCGCGCTGCACTCCCTCCGGCGGCCGCCAGCCGCCCTTGGGATAGGAGTCACCGTTGAAGTAGCCATCGTCCCGCGGGTCGGAATAGATGAGGCATCCCACCGCGCCGTGCTCGTAGGCGAGCTGCGGCTTCAGGCCGCGCCAGCCCTTGCCGTAACGCACGATCGCGATCTTGCCCCTGACACTGACTCCGTAGCGTGCCAGCTCCTTGTAGTCCGCGGGCATGCCGTAGTTGACATACACCAGCGGCGCAGTCACGTCGCCGTCTGCGCCATAGACATTGTAGGGGGGCAGTGCGCCGGCCAGGGCCGATGTGCGATCGCCCTTCACGGGCGGCTCGTGCAACGTCGCCCGGTAGGTCGTCGGGGCGACCATCTCGACGAGCTCTTGCTTCGGCGTCGGATAGAGCACGTCGAAGACCTCGATGTGCGCGTTCCAGCCCCATTTCTTGAATTGCGCCAGCAGGAATTCCGCATTGGCCTTGTCGTGCGGCGAGCCGACCTGATTGGGCTGCGACGACAATTGCTGCAACCAGTCGCGCATCTCGGCGGCGCTGAGCTGAGCATCGAAACGCTGCTCCAGATCGTGTTCCTGCGCCGCGCCGCCCGACGTGAAGCCCAGCATGTCCGACCCGGTGGGAGACACTGCGGACTCGGGCACGGCCGCGCCCGCCGCCAGACAGGTCAACGAGAAGCAACTCAACGCCACTGCGAATCTGCGTGTGACTGCCGGTGACATCGCACACCCCTCCCAAACTACGGTTTTGCAGTAGTTTACTTGGTCGGTCCGATCTCGGGGCCGCCGCCGCGGTCAGGCGCCCGCTCGCAAGCGCCATGTCACCGCATCCGCCGGTCGGGCCGTCGCAAAACGGCTCGCTGCAGCTCACCGGCGGCTCGGCCTCTCGCCCTTTCGAGGAGCCCGGTCACCACTCCATATACGGCTTGTCGCGTGCTCTCGAGGGATCTACCCTGGGACGCTTCAGCCATTGAAGGAGAGAGCCCATGCTGCGACGTCCACTCGGCAAGACCGGCATCACCGTCTCGGCCATCGGGCTCGGCTGCATGGGCATGTCCGAATTCTACGGTCCGGGCAACGACCAGCAGTCGCTCGAGACGCTCGCGACCGCCCTGGATCAGGGGATCGACTTCCTGGATACCGCGGACATGTATGGGGTCGGCCACAACGAGGAGCTGCTCGGGCGATTTCTCAAGGGCCGGCGCGAGCGGGTGGTGCTCGCGACGAAGTTCGGCATCGTACGCAGCCGCGACAATCCGGCCGCGCGCCGCATCGACAATTCGCCGAAGTACGTCCGCGCCGCCTGCGATGCTTCATTGCGGCGGCTCGGGATCGAGACGATCGATCTCTACTACATTCATCGCCGGGACCGCTCCGTCGCGGTGGAGGATGCCGTCGGCGCCATGGCGGAGCTCGTCAAGGCAGGCAAGGTGCGCTATCTGGGATTGTCCGAAGTGTCCCCCGAGACGCTGCGGCGCGCGCACGCCGTGCATCCCATCACCGCGATCCAGTCCGAATATTCGCTATGGAGCCGGGGACCGGAGCGCGGGATGCTCGCGACATGCCGGGAGCTCGGCGTGACTTTCGTCGCCTACAGTCCCCTTGGGCGCGCGATCCTCACCGGCGCCGTCAAGAGCGAGGATTCTTTCGCGGCCGGCGACTTCCGCCGAAGCAATCCCCGCTTCCAGGGGGATGCACTGCGGCAGAATCTCCGCCTGGTCGAAGGTCTTGCCGGGTTCGCGAAGAAGCGCGGGTGCACCAGCGCACAAATCGCGCTGGCCTGGCTCCTCTGCAAACAGCCGGATGTCGTGCCGATACCCGGCACCAAGCGGCCGCGATACGTCATCGAGAATGCCGCCGCCGTGGGGATCGAGCTGACCGCGCAGGAGATGGCAGCGCTCGATGAGCTTTTCGAGCCTTCCGCCGTTGCCGGCGAGCGTTACGCCCCCGACCGCATGGGCAGCATAGAGACCGCCTGACGCCGCGGCCGGCGCTCTCAGCGCGACGGCGCGGCGCTGGCAGGCGGATGGAGGACGCCGGCGAGCATCGTGCGCGTCCCATTCCAGATGATCTGCGTGCCGATGGCCAGCAGGATGAAGGCCGTCAGCCGGATCATGATGTTCGTCCCCGTGGTCCCGAGCCGGCGCACGAGCCGGTCCGCGTACCGGTAGCAGAGGTAGATCGCGAGCACCGTAATGAGCACGCCGACCACGTGCGCCAGCGTCGTGATCAGCAGTGCCCGCAGGCCTCGCGGCGGATTGGCGCCGAGCGTGATGGCGACCGATATCGATCCGGGTCCGACGGTGAGCGGCATCGTGAGCGGATAGAATGCGCGCTGAGTGATGCTGTCGTGCGTAGGCCGCCTGGCCGACGCGGAGACCTCCGGGCTCGCCGGGCCGTTGAGCAGCGACCAGGCGAGCGCGCACACAACGAGCCCTCCGGCCACCTGCACGGCAGGAATGGAGACGCCGAAAAAATCAAGAACGTAGGCGCCGACCAGGATGGACGCGAGCAGCAGCGCGAAGCTGTTGAGGGCGACGAGCTTCGCCATGCGCGCGCGCCCGGGCGGCGTGAGCTCCGAGGTCATGGCTAGGTAGATGGGCGCCCCCGCGAACGGATCGATGATCGGCAGCAGCGCCGCGACCGCGATGAATACGATACCGGCGAAGTAGTGGATGTGTTCCAGTAACATGCGCAATCGACCCGGGTAAGCCGCCCCGTCCCGTACGAGACAGTCTCGCCCGGAATGCCGGCAAGCTCAAGCCCGGCGGCACGGGGAGGTAAAAGTCCATGACGCTGCTCGAGCTGTTGGATGTAGAGCTTCCGATCGTTCAGGCCCCGATGGCGGGTGTGTCCACGCCGGAACTGGCCGCCGCGGTTGCGAATGCCGGCGCGCTCGGATCGCTCGGCGTCGGCGCGACCGATGCCGAGGGAGCACGCAAAATGATTGCGGCGTTCCGCGAGCGCTCGCGGCGCTCACTCAACATCAACGTGTTCTGCCATCATCCGGCGAGGACCGATCCGGCGGTCGAGAGCGCATGGCTCGAGCTTCTGCGGCCTCACTTCGAGCGTTACGGCGCGCAGCCTCCGCGGGAGCTCAGGGAGATCTACCGCACCTTCATGGAGGATGATGCGATGCTGGCCGCCCTGGTTGCCGAGAAGCCGCGAGTGGTCAGCTTCCATTTCGGATTGCCTTCCGCGGAGCGCATCGAAGCCCTGCGGGCGGCGGACATCGTGCTTCTTGCGTCGGCAACGTGTCTGGCGGAAGCGCGTGCCGCGCAGGAGGCGGGCGTGCATGCGGTCATTGCGCAAGGCTATGAAGCCGGCGGCCATCGCGGCGTCTTCGATCCCGATGCGCACGATGACTGCCTCGCGACCCTGGCCCTGACCCGAATCCTCGTGCGGGAATTGCGCGTACCGGTGATCGCCGCCGGAGGAGTCATGGACGGCGCGGGCATCGCAGCCGTGATGCGCCTTGGCGCGCAGGCCGCCCAGCTGGGTACCGCGTTCGTTGCCTGCCCGGAATCGGCGGCGGATGCCGGCTACCGGAGCACACTGGCGAGCGATGCGGCGAGCCACACGGTCATGACACGCGCGATCTCCGGCCGGCCCGCACGATGTCTGCGCAATCGTTTCTCCGCCCTGGGTGCGGGTGTATCCGTGCGCCAGCTCCCTTCCTATCCGATCGCCTATGACGCGGGGAAGGCGCTGAATGCCGCCGCGAAGGCGGCTCGCGAATCCGGCTACGGGGCGCAATGGGCTGGGCAGGGCGCCCCGCTCGCGCGCGCACTGCCGGCCGCAGAGCTGGTGCGCGTGCTGGCCGAGGAATTCCGGGGTGCTTCACGATGATGCAGCTCGAAAAGCGGCCCCGGCGCGTGCGCTCTTTCGGCGGCAACCGCGATT
>DASVWT010000140.1:0-9774 GCA_036393055.1 Steroidobacteraceae bacterium | reverse complement strand
ACGCCATACCGGTTGGTGTTGTGCCCGCCGCGCTGCGGCTCGAAGCGCGAGACGACCCCATCCACTCTCAGGTCCGATCGGGGTGTGACATCGAAGCGCAGTCCCCCCTCGCCGCGGTAGTTGGCGAAGCCCACCTGCTGGATCAGGCTCTTGTCGTAAGTGGCGTGGGTGTATGCAGCGTCGAGATCGAGATGGGTGCGCTGGGTGAAATCATAGGTGAAGGCCGGCCTCAGCCGCTCGAGCTGGCGGCGGTTGCTGGTGGTGACGCGGCCGCTCTCCCCGCCCACGACCTCCCCGAGTCCGACCCCCGGAAAGGTCGCCGGCAGCAGCTCGGAGTAGATGACGCTCTCATTGGAGTAGTTTCCGACCACGGTGAAATCGGAACGGGGCGTCTTGTACTCCCCGTCCACATCGAGGTACCCGTCGGTCGATTGATCGGCCGTATCGCTGGGAAAGTAGGTCGAATGCACTCTCGGCACGATCTCGAGCTTCGAGACCTGCGTCACCCGGCTGGCATCGAGCTGCGCATCGAGGTAGGGCCCATAGACCTGGATCTTGTCGGCCGAGCTCTGCGCCAGGCGGTAATTGTCGTTGTAAGTTCCGCCACCCTCGATGCGAGGGAGGAGCTCCCAGCTGGCCGCCGGCGCCCGGGCGGTGAGGCCGAGGAGCGCCCCGGCGCCGAGCACCACGTACAGCCTACGGTACGACGACGACATCGCCGGCCTGCAGAGTGACGTTCTGGGCGAGATCCTGCCCATGCGCGACGTCATTGTAGTTGAAGGAGAGCGCGATCTGGCTGCCGCCGGCCGTGTGCCGCAGGATCTTGATGTTGCCGAGCGCTGCGAATGGCGTCGTGCCGCCGGCCATGCTGATCGCCTGCATCACATCGACGCTCGGGTTGACCACGAACGCCCCAGGCTTCTGCACCTGGCCGAGCACGTACACCTTGTTACCGTTGACCTGTGTGATGCTGACCGTGACCACCGGATCGGTGATGAAATGCGCGAGGCGGCTGCTGATCTCCCGCTGCAACTGCGCCACCGTCTTGCCGTTGGCATCGAGCTGCCCGGCCAGTGGGAATGAGAACTTTCCGTCGGGCTGCACCAGCACCGGCCCCTGCAGCTCCGGCTCCTTCCAAACGGACACTTGCAGGAGATCCCCGGGTTTTACCGTGTAGGTGGCGTCGGGCGGCGCGGCGAGCGCGGTGGCGGCGGCCACGGCCAGCAAGAGGCCGGGCAGCCAGCGAGAGGGATGCCATCGCATCAGTGTCTTCTCCTGTTCTTCGTATGGGGGCGGAGATTCCGCCGCATCAGGGTCTGCTTCTCAGGTCAAGCTTGAGCAAGTTCCGTTCCCGTTCTAGGTTGGAGTGCTGGAACCACGCTGACCGGCCACATCGGAACGTTTCGCTATCGCCTGCGTTTGTCCCCGGCCGCATACTTGACACCCGCATGACGACCCGCCTTCTGCGTGCCACCTCAGCAAGCACCGGTCCCTCCACCGCGCCGGGCCGTGTCTGCTTCGTAGGCCTCGGGAACCTGCCCGTGCTGGCGCGCGAGTACTCGGACCGCCGCGCCGGCGGCGCGGAGTTGCAGCAGACCCTGCTCGCCCGGGCGCTCGTTCGTCGCGGATGGCCGGTGTCGATGATCGTCGCCGATCACGGACAACCCGACGGGGCGGTGTGGGACGGCGTCAAGACTTACAAGGCGTACCGCCCCAAAGCGGGCATTCCCGTGATCCGCTTCGTGCACCCGCGCTGGACCGGCTTGCACGCCGCCATGCGCCGCGCCGATGCCGACATCTACTACACGAGTTGCGCCGGCGGACACCTGGCACAGGTGGTGTTGTTCGCCAGAGGCCGCGGCCGCAAGGTCGCCTTCCGCGTGGCGAGCGACTCCGACTGCGATCCACGGGCTCTGCTCGTGGACTACTGGCGCGACAGAAAGCTCTACGCCTGGGGACTGGCGCGCGCGGATCTGGTGCTTGCGCAAAGCAGCGCGCAGCAACAGGCGCTGGCGCGCAACTTCGGAGTCTCGAGCGCCGTGATCGACCCGCTGTTCGAGGCGGCCGGCCGGCGGCCGCCGCTCGAGGCGCGCGACATCGCGGCGCTCTGGATCGGGAACCTCCGGCCTCTGAAGCGGCCCGAGCTCCTCCTCGAGGCCGCGGCCCAGCTTCCACGGCTCAGCTTCCACCTGATCGGCGGACCTCTTCCCGGCACGGAAGCTTTCTTCGAGCAGGTGCGGCGACGCGCGGCGGCGCTGCCGAACGTCACCTTTCACGGCTTCGTGCCGCAGCATCGGATCGCAGACTATATCGAGCGGGCGCGCATGCTGGTCAGCACCTCGGAGATCGAAGGATTTCCGAACACCTACCTGCAGGCCTGGTCCCGCGGCACGCCCGTGGTGGCGTTCATCGATCCGCAACAGCTGATCGGCAGCCAGGGCCTGGGGATCGTGGTGAGCGACGTGGAAGGGCTGTGCGCGGCGGTGGCAAAGCTCGCCGGCGAGGCCGAGGAGTGGCACGCGGCGAGCGCGCGAAGCCATCGTTACATCGATAGCCGGGCGGACGTGCAGCAGACCGTCAGCCAGTACACGGAGGCGCTTTCGGGACTGATTCGTGCGTCGGAGGGGGCATGAGCGCAGAGCTCCCCGCCTCCCGCCCGCCCGCGGTGCTCTTTCTGGTCAATTCCCTGCGCACCGGCGGGGCGGAAAAGCAACTGGTGTCGCTGCTCAACCATCTCGATACCCGGCGCTTCAGGCTGCACCTCGCCTACTTGAAGCGCAGCGAGCAGTTGCTCCCGCAGCTCGACCGGGGGAAGCTGACGCAGCTTCTCTGCCTGGACGTCGCTCACCGGGTCGACGTCGCAGCCGTGCGGCGACTGCGCCGCCACGTCGCCGAGCACGCGATCGATGCCATCGTATGCACCAACTCCTATCCCATGCTCTACGGACATCTGGCGCGGCGCGGCCGCGCGGGCGGCGCCGCGCGCCTCGCCACGGTGTTTCACAGCACCGCGCTCCTCACCTGGGGCGAGAGGGCGCAGATGCTCCTTTACCGGCGGCTGTTCAACCGGTGCGACCACCTCATCTACGTCTGCGAGGCCCAGCGGTGCTACTGGCGGGACAACGGCGTGCGCCCCGTCTCCGACCAGGTGATCTACAACGGTATCGATACCGACTGGCACTCGGACTCGCGGGCGTCCGGCGAGCAGCTCGCCTTCCGCCGCTCGCTCGGCTTCGGCGATGGGGACTTCGTCATCGGACTATGCGGCGCGTTTCGCCCGGAGAAGGCGCACGGCGACCTGCTCGCCGCCGTGGCGGCCCTGCGCTCGCGGGCCGTCTGCGCGAAGGCGCTCCTCATCGGCGACGGCCCCGAGCGGCCCGCGATCGAGCGCCGCGCCGCACAGCTCGGGATTCGTGAGCATGTCGTCATCACCGGCATGAAGCAGGACGTCCGGCCGTTCGTCCGGGCTTGCGACGTCATGACGCTGGTCTCCCACACCGAGACCTTCTCGCTGGCCGCACTGGAATCGATGTCGCTCGGCAAGCCGCTCGTCCTGAGCGACCTGGGAGGTGCCGGCGAGCAGGTCGTGCACGGCCAGCACGGATTCCTCTTCCCGCCCGGCGACATAGAGGCCCTGTCGCGGCACCTGCTCTCGCTCACCGACCGGGCGCTGCGCGCACGGCTCGGCGAGGCCGCCGCGCGCAGGGTCCGGGAGCGATTCACGATTCAGGGCATGACCGCCCGCTTCACCGACTGCCTCGAGAGCCTCGCCCGCGAGCCCGAGGGCAAGCCCCGGGAGGCGAGGCTCAGCCCGTCGCCGTGACCCCGGTCGGCGCCTTCGGCTGC
Source organism: Steroidobacteraceae bacterium (assembly GCA_036393055.1). GTDB lineage: Bacteria > Pseudomonadota > Gammaproteobacteria > Steroidobacterales > Steroidobacteraceae > 13-2-20CM-66-19. Next base: position 5,928 of record DASVWT010000140.1, on the reverse strand, counting down.
CGCAGCGGAGCTTTGCGCAGCAGAATGATGCCGTCGCGATCCTGAAGCGTCACCGTGGTCACCGTCTGCCCGTTGTTCACCCCGGGCACCTGGCTTCCCTTGATCTTCACGAACGGCTGCTCCAACGTGACCGTCTGCGGTCCATTGCCCTTCGGGTTCACCAGCGCGATGCCGTTGGCGAAGTCCCGCCGCCACACCCCTTTCTGCCACGCGCCGGCCGGCGGCTGGCTGGTGGCGGCGCCGAGCTTGGCGTTGAACTCATCGAACCACGGGACGGTGTTGTAGCCGGCGGAGCCGTCCGTGAAGCTGTAGTAACCGTCGTTCATCAGGCAGGCCGCGAAGCCATAGCGGAAGGACTGATAGTCCGTCGGGCTGCCCCACTGGTTGAAAATGACGAGCTTCGGCGCGCTCGTCGCCTGCATGGCGGTATTGTATTCCTTCATCATCGCCGTCCAGCCGCCCCAGGTCTCGGCGGAATAGGACTGGCCGATGATCGCCTCCAGCACGCCGCCGTTGGTCATACCCTGATAGCCAGCCGGCACGGACGCCGTCATGGTCGACCAGCCGCCGATGTTGCCGATCTGATACTTTCCGGGCATCAGCTGGTGCGCGAGGCTGAACCAGCGCTCGTAGCCCGCCTGCAGCGCGGATGCAGCCCCCGAATCGGTGGACCCCAGCACGCTGCCGCTGTCCTGCCAGTCGCCGCCGACCCTCGGGTGCGGGAACACGTTGTCCATGAACAAGCCGGCGATGTCCGGATTGGGCGTGTAGAAATTGCTGACATACCACCTGGTGATCCAATCGACCGAGTTTTCGCCGCTCGAGTCCTTGGCCGTGTACGGCGTGCTGTTGATCGTGTACTCACCATGGCCGTAGAAGGACGGAACCAGGGACGTGCCGCTGCGCAGCCACCAGTTCATGGCATTGATCTTGTCGCGCAGCGGCGAGAGCGCATCGGTCCCGGAGGTGCTGAGCCCATCCATGTCCGTATAGAGGAAGACCAGTGCGCCGGAATTTTTCGCCTTGATCGCCTTGACGATGGTTTCCATGGACTCCCCGCCCCAGGTGGCGCCGGGGCGGTAGCCAAGCAGTATCACCGACAACCTGGCGAGATCGCTCTGGAAGGCCGGGTCGCCGTAGTTGGCGCCTCCCCCATTCTCGACGCCGCCGAGGCGCGGGAACGGCGGCGGCGTGAAAGCGAGCGCGCTCGCGGAGAACGCAAGTGCAGTGGTGGCAGCGACGGCTGCAGAGATTCTACGAATTGGACGATGGAGCATGATTCCCCCGGAAGCTCTGAAATAACGCTCGACGACAGTCGAGGTGCTGTCCGGTGCAACCGGCAGACGGCGCGCGCGAAGGCACTGGCCGTGACTGCTCTCGTTGCGATGCGAAGCGCGTGCGAGCGCTCCGACAGCTCAGCGGTTCGATGACCGCTTTCACGTCTGCACCGGAGGCGCCCTCGGTACCATCCCGATTCCGGGGACGTCCGCGGGGCGACCGGGGGCTATTGTTACAGCGTTCGTCATGACGTCAATACTTGCGCGCAGAAAATCTTGACGCAGCGCGCGTACTTTCTGCATTTGTCTGTATTCACAGACGTTTTCGCGCGTGCTGCGCCCGACGCGGCGGCCTCATCGTCTCACATCGCCGACAAGTCCCGCCCTGCCGATCCGGGCCCGCCCGTGCAACACGGAGCCGGCCGGCTCGAGCGTGGTGCGCGTGTCCTGCGCGGAAGCGCTCTGCGCCTTCTGCACCGCGTCAACCGCCGCCCGCATCGAGAGACCCACGTACATCCATATGTAGTCCCACGGAGTCTCGAGGTTGACGAAGAACACGGATACCGCAAGGCCGATCATGCCAAACACGAACGCGACCAGGTACGGGCGCAGATCCGACTTCGCGGTCGCGATCGAGCGCAGCGCCGTCGTTATCGTCTGATAGAGGATCGTGACGAATGCGAGCAGACCGATGATCCCGAGATTGAACCACTGATCGAGGTAGTAATTGTGCGTGACGAGCGTGTGCCAGAGCTCGTAAGAGCGCCAGCCATATCCCGTCAGGAAGGTGATCGGATTCGACATCATCCCCTCGATGGCCATGGACCAGACCGCGGTCCGTCCGGAGGAGGCGGTGGCGGCCGAGACGGCCATCGACTGGTTGAGGATGCGCTCCGTCAACACCTGCGTGAAGTCAGGCATCAGCGCAGCCGCAAGCGCGCCGCAGACGATGAGCGAAGAGACGCCGACGAGCACCCAGGTCACGACGCGCGAGGCCGGCAGGTAGCGCCTGCAGAGCCAGAGCGCCCACGCGTAGCCGACCGCCACGCCGACGTAAGCGCCGCGCGAGACAGTCAGAAGGAGCACGGCCACCGACGACAGCGCCCCCGTGTACCAGATGAGCCTGGCCCACCCGCGGCTCGATGTCGCCACCGCGGTCAGCAGGGGCAAGAGACACACTATGAGCGCTGCAGTATCGTTGGCGTGTCCGAAGACCCCGAACACGCGGCCCGCCTCGACGCCGTCGGTCCCGATCGTGATCCCGAGATTGACGATGCCGGCGACATCGGCCAGGGTCATCAGGTTTGCCATGCCGATCGCGAACGCTAGCGTCTTCGCCAGCACGAGAAAATCCTTCTCCGACTCGACGCCGTAGAAGAACGTGAAGAAGAACAGCGCCGAGTCGACCAGCTTGCCTTTCAGCATCATCATGGTGGGGATCGCCTCGTACCCCGGATAGTGAATCACCGTGATGCAGGCGATCCAGGTGAGCAGCGCGTAGCCGAACCAGACCACGAAGGCGACGTTCACGATCGGCAGGTGCGTGCGCGAGCGATTGGTCATCGCCATGCGAAACACCAGCCCGAGCGCGATCGGATAGATCAGCGCGTTCTTGACGCTCAAGCCGTGCCCCAGGCTCATATCGAGGCTGAAGGTGTCGGAAGTGGCGAGCGCGCCGATGATGAGCACGAAGAGTAGCCGCACTGTTCAGGCCCTCCGTGAGGCAGCGGTCCGCGGCGGCAGGAGCCGCCGCATCCATTCGAGCAGCGTCTGCGCCTCCGGCACGCGCAAGGCGAGCACGAGCAGGAAGAAGGTGGCGAGATACGCGGCGGAAGCGAGCACGAGGCCGCCGAATCCGAGAGCCTGCATCCACGGAAATACGAGGAGGATCGCGGCCGCCACGGTCGCGGCGACGGCCGTCCTGCCGATGCCGTTCCACGGGATGAGCTCCCGGAGGCTCAGGCCGTAGGCCGCCGTGGTCCGGTACGCGAGCCATCCGGCATCCACCAGAGTCGACAGGGCGACGGCCGTCATCGCCCCGGCCAGCCCCGCGAGCGGGACGAGGGCCGCGAGCAGCGCGGCGCAGGCGCACAGCGAAAGCACATTGCTCTCGACGATGGGACGCGTCTGGCCCAGCGCCCGCACCGCCGGAGAGAAGTCGAAGCATTCCCGCACCACCACCAGCATGTAGATCTTCAGCACGATCGCCGCGGCGAGATAGCTCTTGCCGAAGACGATCCCGATCACGGGCCGCGCATAGCACAGGATCAGTGCGACCACCGGAAAGAGTACGATCGCATTCACGACGGTCGAGCGTTGCCAGAGTGCGAGCGAAGCGTCGCGTGACCCGCGTCCGCGGCGCACCATCTCCGGCAACACGACGCCGGTGACGGAGCCGCGCAGAGCGACAATCACCGGATTGCCGGCACGGCCGACTTCGTACTGGGCGAAGGACACCGCCCCCAGCGTCCTCGCCACCACGAGGTTGCCGAGATTCCGGCTCAGCATGGAGAGCACCGAGGCGGTGCCCGAGGGCACGCAATAACGCAGTTGACCGCGCCACGGCTCGCTGAGCGGCGGCTCCGTCGCGCTCTTGCCCACGATCATCAACACGACCGCCGCGACTGACATGCGGGCGCCCTCGAGCGCCACCAGCGCCCAGATGATCGCCTGAACGTCACGGGTGATCGCGGCCGTCACGGTCGCCACCGCCACGCGGGCGGCCAGCCGGATGGAGGAGTAGAGGAACACCCATCCGGGGCGCTCGATGGCCACCCAGTAATACTCCCAGAAGTCGAGATTCGCGGCGAACAACGTGAAGCCGACGAGCGGCAGCAGAAAGGGCCCGACCAGCTTGCCGCCGGCCACGCGATCGATCACGACCAGCCCTACGACGACCAGCATGCTCGAGCAGGCGATGAGCGTCGCCGTCTGGCGCACCACGCGCCAGCGGCTGCGAGGCTCCGCCGGGATGAAGTAGAGCAGGCTGTCGTTGATCATGAAGAGGGCCAGCGTCTGCAGGACCGTCGCGTACAGCAGAAACTCGCGGTAGCGGCCGAACTGCTCGACGGTCAGCAGACGCACGAGGATGATCGGACTGATGATCGTCAGCCCGTAATTCGCAAGACGCGACAGCGTCAGAACAGCAGCCCGATTGCCGACGCCGGACGACATGCGCTCACCTGCGGGCCGGGAGCTGGGCGGCCAGCGGCGGCGCGGCGCGCGCGGCTGCCCTCAGCCCCTGCTGGGGAGGATCCGCCTTCCAGACGTCGGTGAGGCCATCGCGACCCACGTAGACGAGATGGAATGCCGGCGAGTCGAGCACCTGCGCGATGCCGAGCCCGCGCATGAGCTTGCGCCCGTTCTGCTGGTCCTCGCCGCTGCCGATCACGTAGATCGCGCCGCGGTCGCGGCTCTCGACCAGCTGCTCGAGCTGCGCGCCACTGCCGATGAGCGGCGCGCCGGTGTACTCATCGACCCATCTGCCATCGACTCTGCGCAGGAAAGGAGCCGCCATCTCCCGGTCCTGCAGCCAGTAGCTCACGTGCCCGAGGTAGTACGTCTGCATCAGGGCATCCTCGGCGACGAGGATGTCATTGGGCCGCAGGTGCTGTGACTGCACGAACTCGGCGGCGCCGAGGTGATCGGGGTAGTTGGCATAAGTCGGATCCACCGCCGCGTGCAGGCGCGCAGGATCGATGACGAGCAGGCACACCACGGCCGCTGCCACGGTCCCGCCCCATGCCACTTGGCCCGGCACGCGTACCCGGACCGCCGCACGGGTTGCCCATTGTCCGAAGGCGAACGCCGCCAGTATGAGCGGCATGATCTGCGCCTCGACATAGCGCTGCGCCGGATCCCACTCGAAATACCCGATCTGCAGCAGCGGGATCCACACCCCGAGTGTCAGGAACAACAGGAAATCGGGGACGCGCTGCCGGTGAGCGAGCCGCCAGAGTCCCGTGCCGAGGGCGCAAACTGCGAGCAGCGATACCGCCAGGGAGTAGCGTGAGACGGCAAGGTAGGCGCGCACGCTCGGCCAGCCGAGCAGCAGTCCGATCACTTGCGACAGCGTGCCTGCCTGATGCTGCAGCAGATAGCCGATCTGTGCCGCAGTGAGCAACGCGCACACGGCAAAATAGAGCGCGAGCCGCGCGCCGGGCAGCTTGCCCTCGCGGCGCGCGAGCACCAGGGCGGCGATGATCAGGAGCAGCGCCACGTGATCCAGCCGCGCCGCCTGCGCTACCAGGCTCGCGGTCAGCAGCGCGACGGGCCACCCGCCCCTCGCACGGATTACGTACCAAGACAGCGCGAGCGCCGGCAGCACGATGACGAGGGGCCAGAGGACATGCAGCGGCGGCGCCAGCGCGCGCGGTCCGTTGATCGGGGTTCCAGCGACATCGCCGAGGGCGTGCGGATACTCACTCGCAATCCAACGGTTGAGCGCGACGAACTCGACAGCAATCGCCACGAACGCCATGGCGCCGTGCCGGAGCAGCCGCCATTGGAACTGCGGCGTGCGGCCCTCGCCGCTCAGCAGGCCCGGAAGGAAGCACAGCCAGGCGGCGAAGATCGAGAGCGTATGAAACTCGAGGCTGACCGCCATCTCGAGCACCGCGGCGATCAGGTAGGCACTGCGCCCGGTGCGCTC
>DASVWT010000139.1:0-7694 GCA_036393055.1 Steroidobacteraceae bacterium | reverse complement strand
CGGTACCGAGCGTGGCCATCCGGCTCTCGGTGATATTGCCGCCGCACTCGCTGATCACCCGGGTGAGCTCGTGCACCATGCCGGTGCGGTCGCTGCCGATCGCCGAGACGGCCAAGTGCTGCTTCATCGGGTCAATGGGTGAGGTGCGTTCCAAGGTGCTGCGAGGGAGTGTACCGGGTGAGCGGTTCGCTGGCGACGGTTGCATTCGGGTGGGCGCCGTCCCTGGCTCCTCTGAGACCCTCCGTCGCGAGTGGCCGATACCCTGGGATATGCTTCGTCTCGGGCGTATTGCCCCGTATACTTACCGGCTCACCCGTCGCATGTCGTCTTACGCAGGACTTCGATGTTCTCAGGCAGTCTCGTCGCGATCGTCACGCCCATGCGGGACGACGGCTCCATCGATCAGGCTGCCTGGGATCGCCTCATCGATTGGCATATCGAGAGCGGCACGACCGGCGTCGTGGTCGGCGGCACTACGGGAGAGTCGGCGACGCTGACGGATCCGGAGCTGTGGGAGCTCGCTGAGCGCGCCTGCGAGCGGGCCGGGCAGCGCGTCGCGATCGTCGTGGGCGTGGGCTCCAGCAGCACGGCGGCCACCATCGAGCGGGCGCGCCGGTTCTCGCAGCTGCCGATCGAGGGCATCCTGGTCGTTACGCCCGCGTACAACCGGCCCACGCAGGAAGGCCTCTACCGGCATTTCGAGGCGGTGGCGGCGGCCTCCCGCAAGCCCGTGATCCTCTACAACGTGCCGTCTCGGACGGCCGTGGACATGCTGCCTGCGACCATCGCCCGCCTGTCGCAACTCGAGCGCATCAGTGCGGTCAAAGAAGCGGTACCCGGCCCTCAGCGTGTGCGAGAGCTGCTCGCGGCCTGCAGGCAGGGGTTCGTGGTGCTGAGCGGGGACGATGCTACGGCGCGGGAGGCGATTCTAGCCGGCGCCCGCGGGGTGGTTTCCGTGACCGCCAACGTGGCGCCGGGCCGCATGGCCGCGATGGTGGCCGCTGCGTTGCGCAGCGATCGGGAATCCGCGGAGCGCCTCGATGCGCCGCTCGAGGCGCTGCACCGGGGGCTTTTCCTCGAGACGAACCCGATACCGGTCAAATGGGCGCTGGCGCAGGCCGGTAGAATGAGGCGCGGTATCCGGCTGCCGCTGACAGAGCTGTCCGCGGCCCACCAGCCAGCGGTGCTCGCGGCGCTGCGGCAAGCGACGGCGCCACAGTAATTACTGATCGGGATTACATGAAACTCTCTGAGAACCGCCTGCGCATGCTCAATCTCTCCAGGAAACCCGCCTTGGCTCTCTCCGCCGCCGTGCTGCTCGCACTCAGCGGCTGCAAGACGCTCCACCACCTCACCCACGGGGACAGCTGCAACAAGCCGCAGCCGTACCAGCGGGCGGCCAGCATTCCGCCGCTCACCATTCCCCAGGGCCTGGACGCCCCCGACACCAGCCACGCGCTGGACGTCCCGAAGCTCGACGAGCCCGCTCCGCCGCCGCGCGGCCCGAACGACCCGTGCCTCAGCGCGCCGCCGTCGTTCAACGTGCCGCAGCCGAACGCCCGGCCGGGGGAGTGACGGGCGCCCGCCCGGCCTCTGATCCGCCGGGCGTAGTATCATGCGCGCCGGCGCTGCCCTGCCGCCAGGGATGGTCAGTGCGCTGCGCTTAAGAGTATCGAATGCGGAGAGGTGGCCGAGCGGTCGAAGGCGCTGGACTGGAATTCCAGTAAACTCTTCACGGGGTTTCGTGGGTTCGAATCCCACCCTCTCCGCCAGCTCCCAGGGCTCCATGCTAACGGGAGGGACGAGCGATGGCTGAACCGCTGCCCGCGCTCTTCATCGGACATGGCAATCCGATGAATGCCCTGCAAGTCAACACCTACACCAAGGCTTGGCGGCGGATCGGTCAAGTGGAAACCCTGGTGGTCGCGACACGCGCATGGCTGGCTGCGTAGAGGCTCACACAAACTGCGGGGTTGGGACGGTGCGGTGCATACGCTCCTGCTGATACTCGATCTCGTTGGCACGTTCGTCTTCGCGCTGAGTGGGGCGCTCGCCGGGGTCAAGCGACGGCTCGACCTGTTCGGCGTCCTCGTGCTCTCGTTCGCGGCAGGCAATCTCGGCGGCATCACGCGCGATGTGCTGATCGGCGCGGTCCCGCCGGGGGCGATCAGCGACTGGCGATACCTCGGCGTTTCGGCTCTCGCGGGCGTGATCACGTTCTGGTGGTCTTCGGCGCTCGACCGGGCCTGGAACCCCGTGCTCGTGTTCGACGGAGCGGGGCTGGCGCTTTTCGCCGTCTCGGGCGCTCAGAAGGCGCTGGACTACGGACTGAATCCGGTCATGGCGGCGCTGCTCGGCATGCTGACCGGCATCGGCGGCGGCATGGCGCGCGATGTGCTCCTCGCCGAGATCCCGACGGTGCTGCGTTCGGATCTTTACGCGGTTGCCGCGCTCTGTGGCGCAGCGGTCGTGGTGATCGGCAATGTGTTGCACCTGCCGTCCAGCGCGATGACCGCGGTGGGCGCGCTCCTCTGCTTCGGGCTGCGGCTCGCCGCCATCCAGGGCGGATGGCACCTCCCCGTCGCGCGCCCCCCAAACCGGTGATACGCGAGATCACCGGGAACACGGGAGGTGGATTGCGCGCGGCCGGATCGGCTCGAGGCGCCCGTGTATCATTGCGGGTCGTGAATAAAGTGATCGAGCGCCTGCGGCGCGCCTTGCCCGGCAAGGCGGTGCTGTCGAGTGCCGAGGAGCTCAAGCCCTATGAGTGCGATGCGCTGACGCTGTACCGGCAGACGCCGCTCGCGGTGGCGCTTCCGGCCAATGAGGCAGAGGTGGTGGCGGTGCTGAGGACCTGCAAAGAGGCTGGGGTCCCGGTCATCGCGCGCGGTGCCGGGACCGGCCTTTCCGGCGGCGCGACACCCAGGGCTGACGCCGTGCTCATGTCGCTCGCGCGGTTGAACCGGATCATTGGCATCGACCCGCTCGCCCGGACGGCGCGTGTGCAGCCGGGGGTGCGCAATCTCGCCATTTCCGAGGCGGCTGCGCCGCACGGCCTCTACTACGCGCCCGATCCTTCCAGCCAGATCGCCTGCACCATCGGCGGCAACGTCGCGGAGAATTCCGGGGGTGTGCACTGTTTGAAGTATGGCCTCACAGTGCACAACCTGCTGGCGCTGCGGGTGGTCACGATCGAGGGCGAAGTGCTCGAGATCGGCTCTGCGGCGCCGGACTCCCCCGGCTATGACCTGCTCGCGCTGCTGACGGGCTCCGAGGGGCTGCTCGGCGTCGTCACCGAAGTGACCGTGCGCCTGATTCCCAAACCACGGTGCGCTCGCGTGGTGCTCGCCGCCTTCGATGACCTGGTCAAGGCGGGCGCGGCCGTGGCTGACATCATCGCCGCGGGCATCATCCCCGCGGGGCTGGAGATGATGGACCGCCCGACCATCGCGGCGGTCGAGCCCTTCGTTCACGCCGGCTATCCGCTCGATGCCGAGGCGATACTGCTGTGCGAGTCCGATGGCGCGCCCGAGGAGGTCGAAGAGGAGATCCTGCGTATCGAGGCCGTGATGCGGGACGCGGGCGCCACGGAATGTCGGATTTCGCGTGACGAGAGCGAGCGCCTGCGCTTCTGGGCGGGCCGCAAAGCGGCCTTTCCGGCGATGGGGGCTCTGTCGCCGGATTACTACTGCATGGACGGCTCCATCCCCCGCAAGCGGCTCGCCGCCGTGCTGCAGGCGATCCGGCAGATGGAGACCCGGTACGGGCTGCGCTGCACCAACGTATTCCATGCCGGTGACGGCAACCTGCATCCGCTCATCCTTTTCGATTGCAACATTCCCGACGAGGTCGCCCGCGCGGAAGCGTTCGGCAGCGAGATCCTCGAGCTCTGCGTCCGCGAGGGCGGCAGCATCACCGGGGAGCACGGCGTCGGGATCGAGAAGATCAATCAGATGTGCGTGCAGTTCGGCGCCCGCGAGCTCGAGGCTTTTCACGCGGTGAAACGCGCCTTCGATGAGCACGGTTTGCTCAATCCGGGCAAGGCTGTGCCCACACTGCATCGCTGCGCGGAGCTCGGACGGCTGCACGTGCGCGGTGGCAAGGTTCCGCATCCGGAGCTGCCGCGCTTTTGATCGCCTCAGACGACCTCCTGCGCCCTTTCGAGGAGCGGATTCGCGCGGCCGCCGCCGCGCGCCAGCCTCTACGCATCCGCGGCGGTGGCAGCAAGGATTTCTACGGCGGCAGGCTCGAGGGCGAGCTGCTGGATGTCAGCGCGCTCTCTGGAATCACGCACTGCGAGCCCACCGAGCTCGTGATCTCGGCGCGGACCGGCACGCCGGTGGCGGAGCTCGAGCAGGAGCTCGCAACACACAATCAGATGCTGGCCTTCGAGCCACCGCGGTTCTGCGGGCGCGCCACGCTAGGCGGCGCGGTGGCGAGCGGCCTGTGCGGGCCGCGCCGCGCCTACTGCGGGGCAGTGCGGGACTTCGTGCTGGGCATCGAGATGATCGATGGTCGGGGCGAGCGGCTGCGCTTCGGCGGCAAGGTCATCAAGAATGTCGCGGGCTTCGACGTCTCGCGGCTGATGGCTGGCAGCCTCGGCACGCTGGGCCTGCTGACCGAGGTCACCCTGAAGACCGTGCCGCGTGCCCGCGCCGAATGCACCCTGAGATTCGAGATGGATCAGCCGGCGGCGCTCGAGTCGATGGCGCGCTGGGCGAGTCGGCCCTTGCCGATCTCCGCAACCGTTTGGCATGAAGACATCCTGTCGGTGCGCCTGTCGGGCGCGGAGAGTGCCGTCCGCGGAGCGCAACAGAATCTGGGCGGAGAAGTCGTTCCCGCCGCCGAAGCTTATTGGCAGGACGTCCGGGAGCAGCGGCTCGAATTTTTCGTGGCGGCGCGTGAGCTCTGGCGAGTCTCGCTGCCGGCCCATTCGCCTGCTCTGCCCGGCACCGGGCCGATGCTGATGGAGTGGGGCGGGTCGTTGCGCTGGCTGCCAGGACCGCAGGATGACAGAGCGCTGCGCGCTCTCGCCATACGGCTCGGCGGCCATGCTACCTTGTATCGCACACCAGTGAGGCCGCCCCAGGGTCCCTTTCAGCCGCTGCCTGCAGCGATGCTCTCGGTCCACAGGCGTCTGAAGGCTGTATTCGACCCTGGCGGCATCCTCAATCGCGGGCGCCTCCACCCCGACCTGTAGCAATGCAAACGCGCCTCAGTGCCGCTTTCCTCGAGACGCCCGATGGCCGGGAAGCCGACGCCATCCTGCGCAAATGCGTGCACTGCGGCTTCTGCACGGCGACCTGTCCGACCTATCAGCTGCTGGGCGATGAGCTCGACGGCCCGCGCGGCCGTATCTACCTCATCAAGGAGATGCTGGAAGGCGCCGAGCCGTCCCGGGCGACCCAGCAGCACCTCGACCGGTGTCTGACCTGCCGGGCCTGCGAGACAACATGTCCGTCGGGTGTGCGCTATGGACGCTTGCTCGACATCGGCCGGCACCACCTCGAGAGGGCGGTACCCAGGACGTTGCGCGAGCGCCTGCTGCGGCATTCGCTTCTGGTCACGGTGCCGCATCGCAGCCGATTCGCCCGCATTCTCGCACTGGGCCGGGCGCTGCGACCCCTGATGCCGCCGGGTCTGCGGCGCAGAGTGCCGCTGGGACGTCCTTCAGGCGCCTGGCCCATCCCACGCCATCGACGGCGCATGCTGGTGCTCACGGGCTGCGCACAGTCTGCTGCGGCACCTGACATCAATGCGGCGGCGGCGCGTGTGCTGGATCGCCTCGGCATCGCTCTCATCCCCGTCGATGACGGTTGCTGCGGCGCGCTCGCGCATCACTTGTCGGCGGATGATCGGGCTCGCGAGCAGATGCGCCGCAACATCGACGCCTGGTGGCCCGAGATCGAGCGCGGCGCCGAGGCCCTGGTCGTCACCGCGAGCGGATGCGGTGCGATGATCCGCGAATACGGCGCTATTCTGCGTGATGATCCGCAGTATGCGCACAAGGCGGCACGAGTGTCGGACCTGATGCGCGATATCAGCCAGGTCATCGCGCAGGAGGCTGCGGAATCCGACGTGTCGTTCGCGCGGATCCCGGCCGGCGAGGCACGCGCGCGCGTGGCGTTTCACTCCCCTTGCACACTGCACCACGGCCTGAGGATCCAGGGCCTCATCGAGCCGCTGCTCGAGCGCGCGGGGTATACGCTCACGTCCGTTGCCGATGTGCACCTCTGCTGCGGATCAGCCGGCAGCTACTCGCTGCTGCAGCCGGCAATCTCACGTCAGCTCAAGGCCAACAAGCTCGAGGCGCTGCAGGCCGATGCGCCCGATCTCATCGCGACCGCGAACATCGGCTGCCTGCTGCATCTTGCATCCGGAACGGACCGCCCCGTCCGGCACTGGATCGAGCTGCTCGCCGATGGATGTGACGGATCTGAGCGAGCCTGAGCCGGCTGTGGCTATTGCGTCATTCTCATGACCGCGTTGGTATTGTCGTCATTGAAGTAGACGATCTGATTTCCCTGGCTGTCGGCGGTGGCGACGATGCCGAACAGGGCGCCGGGAGTGCCACTGGCGTCCAGTTGTTTGGGCTGGCCCACGAAGCCTCCCGGAAGGACTGGCGAGACCTCCACCGCCAGGTTCGGCATCTGGCCGGCCGGGATGTTGATGTCACTGTTCGTGACGATCAGGTCGCCATCGGCCAGCAGTGCGGCGCTGAGCGGTGCAAAGAGCGGCGGTCCGTGGGCAATCACACTGGCCGAGGATGCCGACGGACCACTGAAGGCCGGGACCGGAGTAGGAGGGGAGGCGGCGGAGCCGCACTGCCCGGCGACCGTCACGCCGGAGCTTGCGATGCTGGATACGTTCGCGAGCGATATGACGCTGTAGGAGCTGGTATCGATGACATACAGGGTATCGATCGAGGCGTCGTAGGTGAGTCCGGCCGGCGCGAATATGCCTCCGGGCGCGCCGCTGCCGCAAAATCCCTGGACGATCTGCGTGAACCCGGTCTGGGTGTCGCCGCTCAGCGTGATGCGATCGATCGTACCGTTCGCATTGGAGACATAGAGCGCCGCCGGATTCTGGCCGCTGGCTGCCGCGTAAGCCTCACCCCAGGGGTTGGCGAAAGTGTCGGCGGCGAACGGCGTGGTCACCGTGCCTGAGGGCGTGACGAGCGGATTCTGGTTCGCGGAGTAGGCGGCCGCCGAAATGCCGCCATCGGCGAGGACGGCGAGCGCGTTGCATCCCTGCAAGGAAGATGACTGGGCGATGCGGTAGGGGGTTGCGCCCGGGGAGGGGTGCAGGCCGACGATCGTCGTGCCCAATCCCTGCGTGTTGGTGGCGCCATCGTTGAAGTTGCAGACGATCATATCGCCGGCCCTCACCAGGCCGGCGGTGACCGGCGCGATCGCAAGGCCGTAGGGATTGCCTCCGTGCTCCACCGGATCGACCGTCGAGCCGATGGTGGTAATGGTGTTGGATGACAGCATGCTCAGGATGGACGGAAGCACCGTAATGGCGGCAGTGGTCGCCGATCCGGTGCCGCCGCCTCCCGTGCAGGACAGCATGTACATGACCGTCCCGGTCCCGACCGGTGCCACGGTCGCCGATCCGCTCATGGACTGACTGCCGCTGAAGGCGCCGCCGATGTCGCTCGAGGCGGAGGCGGAGCAGGAAGTTGCATTGGTCGA
>DASVWT010000138.1:0-6126 GCA_036393055.1 Steroidobacteraceae bacterium | reverse complement strand
GCCGGCCTTGGCGGGCGGCAGCTCGGGCTGTGCCAACAGGACGTCCGTCGCCGGGACCAGCACGATCACGTGTCGCCCCGCCGCCCGGGGCGCGGCCAGCGACAGCGGCCCGGCCTGGGGCGGCCCGGCGGCGGCACCCCGCGGGTCGACCACGAGCCAGGTCGCCTGCTCTTGGGGCGTGCGCGGAAGCCTGAGGAGGAGCCAGTCAGCCATGGTCGCGAATACTAGCAGCGGCCGGCTCAATCCGGCGTGAAGCTGCGCATGACCGGGCGGACCATGCCGGCCGAATCGACGTAGAGGGTCGTATACACGGCGAACTCGGTCGACCCGAGGTCGACGAAGCTCGTGAGGCGGAACCAGGCCGGCTTCCGCGCCAGCAGGTTGGCGAGAGTCTGCTGCCCCTGCACCTTCCCTCCCTGTACGTCGCCGGCAGCCTGCTCTACCTGCGCGGGCGTCGGGAAACACGTTCCGGCAGCCTCGCGATCCTTGTAGAACTGATCCGGATCGGCGCTGAACTGCACGTGTCCGGTGAGCGCATCGAGCACCCACGGATCGGCCGAGCACGTGTTGAGCAACGTCCCGGGCGGCAGTGCGACGATGTGCGGCGCCAGCCTGTCGAAGTCCGCGCGCGTGAAGCCGGGCAGCGCCATGAGCTCACTCGTGCTGGTGATCGGCAGGTTCGGCGTGCGGTAAGGGGGGTTTATTTCCATGTAGACGCTGTCCTCGGCGCCGTCCGGGAACATGGGCGTCGTGTCCTTGTCGATCCAGTCGACGATGTAGTTGGCCCACTTGGGATCCATGTGGAGATCGACCAGGAGGTGTTGGAATGCCTGGATCGCGACGGTATTCGGTGTCTCGCCATCCGTGCCGACCAGGTCGTTGATGTTGAAGCGCCCCTGCAGGTCCTGCAGAGAGGCCTCCAACGTCACACCGGGAATCACTTCGGTACGAGGCAGCGGCTGGCTCCATGCCTGGCCGGGATAGATGTACTGGGCATTCTGCTTGAACTGCTGCTGCAGCCCGTAGGCCGCGAGCGCCTCGGCGCCCTCGGAAATGAGGAGGGCCTGATCGAAGGCGAAGGTCGAGGCGGCCCGGCGCGCCGTCATCGCATTGTTGTAGGCCATCGTGGCCGCGATGATGGTGCCCAGGGCAACGAGCAGAATCGCGACGAGGAGCGCCACCCCGCGCTGATTACGGCGCGACGGTGCGCGGCCGTCGCGGCGCCGTCTGCGCAGCAGCCTCGGTTGCGGGCGAGCCACGGTCAATTGGCAACCTCGAAGATGCGCATGACCTTGCCCCACTGCCGGGTATCCAGGGTGACCTCTACCGCCTCCGGCCGCATGCGATAGTAGGAGTCCTCCAAGCTCTGGCTGCTTACCCCGGCCGTCGGCCATGTATTCACCCAGGAATGCGTCTGCGGCACCATGTACCGGAATGTCACGCTGCGGACATTCTTCAGGAGGTTGCGCTTGAAAGGCGTGCTCGAGAGCGTGGCATCGAGAACGTTCCAGTGCTCACGAACCAGGGTGCCATTGTCGAGAACGTAGGCCACTCGCTCGAGCTCCGAGCGCGGTATGCCGCTTGGATTGCTCCAACCGCCGCGTGTCATGACTACAAGCGGGGCGGATGTGTTGGAGGTATCCGAATCGCCGGAGCTGCTGGTCGCGTCCGAGCCGGTGGAGTCGTCTGAGCCCGTCGGATCATCCGTGCTCGTGGATGTGTCCGAGCTGTCGGAAGAGGACGTCGGGCTTCCCTGCAGGCAGGGCAAGTAGGTTGTGCCGTCCGGCGAGCGCGCCGGGCGCGGCGCAAGCTGCACGAAGTCCTGCTCCATGACACGCATTGCCGTCTCGAGCTGCACCAGATCCTGCTGGTGCCGGCTGATGGAGCCGCGGGATGCCAATGCCTGGTTGATCGCGCCGTAGCCCATCGCGAACATCACCGCCGCGATGAAGAGCGCCACCAGAAGCTCGATGAGGGTGAACCCGCGGCAGGCGCGGCGGGCTCGCGGGCGCAGGCGGCTCGAGAGGATCATTGGGTGCCCAAGCCGTTGGTAGTCTGCTGGCCGTTGCTGCTCGGCGGCACACCGAGTATCGGCTGCTGCGACCACGCGGGCGCCGGATCGGTGGGCGGGGCGATGGCGTTGCTCATGAAGCCCGTTGCGCTGGCGTACCAGCCGCGGTCATCGGCGGCCTGGCTGTCGGCGGGCCGCACGTCGATGCCGATCTGCACCATGCCCGGGATCCGGGTGCTGGTGACCTTCTGCTGCCATTGCCACTTTCGCCCGGCGTACTCGACGTCGTCGTTGCTGGTGCCGGGGCTCGGGACGGTGCCCGACAGCCTGACGGTCTCGATGCGGTTCAACGCGACCCACTCGGCGAAGGTCTTGTCCTGCAGGTAGAGCGCGGTGTTGGCCGAGGAGGTCAGCGCCTCCAGGACCGCGCTCATGCCGATCGCCACGATCGCGAGTGCCACCAGCACCTCGATGAGGGTGAATCCTCTGGAGGCTCTCACGTGCCACCCTGGACCATTGGCTTTGCGACGATGTCGCCGTTGCGATTCTCATCCAGCGTGATGCTGCGCCCGGCGCTCGCGCGCTCGAGCTTGATGTTGAAGGAGGAAAGCTCGCCGCTCGAGAAGATCATCACCTGCGGCGCGAAGGACTTCCCCGAGTCCGAATCCGAGTCGGAGCCCGAACCTGAGTCGGGATTGGAGTCGGAGCTGGAATCCGAGCCCGAGTCCGTATTCGAGCCCGGATTCCTGTGCACCGCAGGCCCCTGAGGCTGCTGAGAGCTCGACGTCGAATTGGACGCTGGTTCCGATGGTACGGTCATGTCATCGCTCAACACGATCGGTCGCGCATCCACCACCAGCTTGAACTCGAGCCCGCTCGGCAGCGTCCGCTCCCTCAGGGCATCGTCCTCGGATACCCGCCGCCACGCTCCCGTTCGCACGTCGTAGACGACGAACTCATAGCCGTGCTGGCCGAAGTACACGCCGTAATCGCGCGTCTGCAGCTCCGCCTGCTCGCGGGCATAGTCCATCAGCGACAGCAGCCGCTTGCTCTCGGTCTGCAGGTCCGTGTCCTTGCCGGCGAAGCTCATCGAGAGCAGCATTCCCGCCGTCACGATCCCGATGATCAGGACGACGACGAGGATCTCCAGCAAGGTGAAGCCAGCGACTCGCGACGCACTCCTCCGTGCACGCATGCCTGCGGCGTCGGGCACCACCGCTAGGTCACTCGGCGAGATTCCAGTTGCCGATATCGGCATTGACGCTATCCCCTCCCGGCTGGCCATCGGCCCCCAGGGTGTAGAGGTCATAGGGCTGGCCGTGCGTCCCCGGATAGGCGTACTGGTAGGGACGGCCCCAGGGATCGTTGGAAAGCCGCTGGATGTACGGGCCATGCCAGTGAGTGACCGCGGGGTCGTTCGGTTGCTTGATGAGGGCCTGGAGGCCGTCGTCGGTCGAGGGATACTCCGAGTTGTCGAGCCGGTACTCGGTGAGGCCGGTCTCGAGGGCCTGGATGTCCTCCTTGGCCTTGGAGACCCGCGCCTCATCGACCTTGCTGACGACCTGCGGCACGATGACGGCCGCAAGCAGGCCGATGATGATCACGACGACCATGATCTCGATCAGGGTGAAGCCTCGAGAAGCGGATCTCGCGGGATAGCGTCGATGGTTCATGATGAGCTGAGTTTTCCTGCGGCGGCGGATGCGCCCCGGGGCGCGACGCGGAATCATAACCGCGCGCGAGGGTGACTGCGTCTGCGCGGTTCGACAGTGCCGCCGCAAGCCGGTTCCGGGCGAGCTGGCTATAATTGGAATTTTGACCGCGCGAGGATGTGATGACATTCGGCTTCGTATTTCCCGGGCAGGGCTCACAGTCGGTGGGCATGCTGGCGGCGCTCGTTCCGGCGGGCTCCGAGTCGGTGCTGCGCGACACTTTTGCGGAGGCGTCCGCGGTGCTCGGATACGACCTCTGGCAGCTCGTGTCGGCCGGACCCGCGGAGCGCCTGAACAGCACCGAATGCACCCAGCCGGCCATGCTCGCGGCATCGATCGCGACTTTGAGACTCTGGCGGGCACGTGGGGGCGGCGAGCCGCAGGTGGTTTGCGGCCACAGCCTCGGTGAGTTCTCGGCGCTCGTGGCGGCGGATGCGCTCGACTTCAGCGCGGCCATCGACCTGGTGCGCTTCCGCGGCCGCGCCATGCAGGAGGCGGTGCCGGCGGGTAGCGGCGCGATGGCGGCGATCCTCGGCCTCGATGAGGCGCAGGTGACGGAAGCCTGCCGGGAGGCGGCGCAGGGCGCCGTGGTCGAGCCCGTCAATTTCAACGCCCCGGGCCAGGTGGTCATCGCCGGGACGCATGCGGCCGTGGCGCGGGCGATCGAGGCGGCCAAGAGCCGCGGCGCCAAGCGCGCCGTGGCCCTCCCGGTGAGCGTTCCTGCGCACAGCACCCTCATGCAGGCGGCGGCACAGCGCCTGGGTGAGCGGCTCGCAACGGTGGCCTTTCGCGCGCCGCGCATCCGCTTCGTGAGCGCCGTCGATGCTGCTTCCCACGACGACCCGGCCGACCTGCGGCAGCTGCTCGTGCGCCAGCTATCGAGTCCGGTGCGCTGGTCGGACACCGTGCGCGCGCTCGCGGCGAGCGGCACCGGCACGCTCATCGAATGCGGTCCGGGCAAGGTGCTGACGGCCCTCAATCGCCGCATCGAGCGCAGCCTCGGCGCCATGGCGCTCGAGGATGCGCAGTCGCTGCAGGCCGCCCTGGCCGCGGTACAGGCTTGAACCCAAGGTAGACATACGCATGCTCGAGAATGACGTCGCTCTCGTGACGGGCGCCTCCCGCGGAATCGGGCGGGAGATTGCGCTGGCACTGGCCAAGGCCGGTGCCAAGGTCATCGGTACCGCGACCACAGGGGAGGGCGCAGCGGCCCTCACGGCAGCCCTGGCGTCGCACGGATACAACGGTCGGGGGGCCACGCTGGACGTGTCCGATACCGCCTCGATCGAAGCTCTCCTCGGCGAGCTCGAGGCCGCCGGGGAGATGCCCACCATCCTGGTCAACAATGCCGCCATCACCCGCGACGTGCTCCTGCTGCGGATGAAGCCGGAGGACTGGGACCGGGTGATTGCGACGGATCTGACCTCGGTATTCCGCCTCTCGAAGGCAAGCCTGCGCCGGATGATGAAGGAGCGGCGCGGCCGCATCATCAACCTGACTTCCGTGGTCGGCGTAACCGGCAACCCCGGACAGACCAACTACGCCGCCGCCAAAGCAGGCATTCTCGGCTTCACCAAGTCCCTCGCAAGGGAAGTCGCCTCCCGCGGCATCACCGTCAACGCCGTCGCGCCCGGTTTCATCGACACCGACATGACACGCTCCCTGACCGAGGAGCAGCGCACGGCGCTCCTTACGCAGATCCCGGCGGGACGGCTCGGCGCGGCCGCGGACGTGGCCGCCGCGGTGGTTTTCCTCGCTTCACCGCAGGCGAGCTACATCACAGGCGAGACGCTGCACGTCAACGGCGGAATGTACATGCCCTGAGGACTGGTCGGGCCTCGGCGCCAGGGGCCGGACCCGTGGCGGCGCTGGAAGGGTGCCGCCGTTGGGGCCGCGCAACAGTGGGGGCTGCAGCGAGGCCGTCCCAGGCGACCCGCCGGCGCCGTGGGTCGGGCTGATTCCCCAGAAAAAACAATCACTCAGCACGATCGCACGGCGACTGGCACCCCCAGGGGTGTTCCCCTACAATACCGCGCCCGCGCCGCCGGCCCCGGCCTGGCGGCGTGGAAACGTATTTCCGTAATCCAATTTCTAAAACATAAGGACCATCCCCTAATGAGCACAGTTGAGCAGCAGGTCAAAGCCATCGTGGCCGAGCAGCTTGGCGTCAAGCAGGAGCAGGTGACCAATGACGCCTCCTTCGTGGACGATCTGGGAGCCGACTCGCTCGACACGGTCGAGCTCGTGATGGCTCTCGAGGAAGAGTTCGAGATCGAGATTCCCGATGAGGATGCCGAGAAGATCACCACCGTCCATCAGGCGATCGACTACATCAACGAGCGCCGTACCAAGGCCTGAGCCAGGGCCTGATGGCGCGCTGCGGAGCCGCGCAGGCTCTCGAGC
>DASVWT010000137.1:0-2382 GCA_036393055.1 Steroidobacteraceae bacterium | reverse complement strand
CACAGGCTCCATGGCCGAAACCCGAGCACCAGCAGCCGCCCCTCGCCGACGAGCACGCGATCCGCCTCGCGCACGATGGCGTAAGGGTCGGTGGCGAACTCGAGGATGTGCGGCAGCAGGACCGCATCGATCGAATCGCTGATGATCGGAAGCTGAGTGGGCCGCGCGCGGATGTCTGCGCTTGACGACAGGCCGGGCGAGGCGACGATGGCCTGGTGACGGGTGCGCGCGCCCACGAGCAACTCCCTGCCGGCGCCCCAGCCGCCGATCTGCAGTAATTCCCAGCCAAACACGTCATCGAGCGCCTCGCCGAGCAGCTGCGATTCCGCGGCGATGAGCGCGCTGCCGAGGGGGCTCGACCACCAGGCCATGCGGGCGGCGTGCGGCTCCTGGAACCGTGATTTGTGCGCAGGTGCCATGAAGTACTGGCAATAGTGTGAAGTTAACGGTTAAATTTCCGCGTCCGAATAAGTAAGGTCGGAGGCTTGGAGCTACGCTTCAAGCCAGAAGAAGTTAACACGCCTTTCAGAGGGTCGGGAACTTGGCGACGGAAAGACTTCGAGCCCCTCGTATTGCACTGCTGATCACCGCGCTGGCGGCGCTTGCCGCCTGCGCCACACGCCAGCCCCTGCGTCCACAGGCCGAGCAGCCCGTCGCGGCACCGGCAGCCACAACTGCCCCCGCCGAAGCTCCCTCTGCGCCGATTCCCGCCCCGCCGCCGCAGGCGGCCGCCCCCGCCCCCGTCCACTACGCCGATCTCTTCGCGCGGATCCGTGCCGGCTTCGTCCTGCCCGACCCCGATGAGGCCCCGATCGACCGGCAGCTCAATTGGTACGCCTCCAATCCCGAATACCTGCAGCGCGCCTTCGGCCGGGCGGACATGTACCTTTACTACATCGTCACACAGCTCGAGGCGCGCCACATGCCGCTCGAGCTCGCGCTTCTGCCGGTCATCGAGAGCGCCTTCCAGCCCTACGCCTATTCCCGGGCCCGCGCCGCGGGCCTGTGGCAGTTCATTCCCGGGACCGGCTCGCGCTTCGGCCTGAAGCAGGACTGGTGGTACGACGGGCGCCGCGATGTGGTGGCCTCCACCAATGCCGCGCTCGATTACCTGCAGGCGCTGCACGATGAGTTCAACGGCGACTGGCTGCTCGCGGTCGCCGCCTACAACTGCGGCGAGCTTGCCGTGGAGCACGCCGTGCAGGTGAATCAGGCCGAGGGCCGGCCGATCGACTTCTGGCACCTGCGCCTGCCGCGGGAGACCGAGGCCTACGTGCCGAAGCTCCTCGCCATGAAGCGCCTGGTCGATGACCCGGCGAGGTACGGGCTCGATTTCACCGCCATCCCCAATCAGCCGTATTTCGCCCGGGTGAATACCCAGGGGCAGATCAACCTGCAGGTCGCCGCGCAGATCGCCGGCATCACGGCCGAAGAGGTCTACGAGCTCAACCCGGCCTTCCACCGCTGGGCCACCGATCCCACCGGCCCCTTCTATCTGCTGATGCCGGTCGATGCGGCGCCGGTGTTCGCGCAGAACATCGCCGACCTCACGATCGATGAGCGCATGGGGATAGAGCACTACGAGGTGCGGCGGCACGATACGGTCTACTCGATCGCACGGCATTTCAAGACCACCGCCGAGATCCTGCGCAAGCTGAACACCCTTCCCTCCGGGCGCCTCACCGTGGGCACGGAGCTGGAGGTCCCGGCGACCGTCTACACCCTGCCGGAAAACGTGAAGCTTGCCGCGGAGCGGGTCGATGGCCACTATCGCTGGACGCGACACTTCCGCTTCCAGGTCGTGCGCAGGGGGGATTCGCTGTGGGCCATCGCACGCCGGCACGGAATGAACGTCCATACGCTCGCCCGGCTCAATGGGCTCACGCCCGGACAGACACTGCACCCCGGACAGCGGCTGCGCCTCGTGGCGATGGCGCCCGCCTCGAGGCACTCGCGACACCACCGGCGCCACTGGCGGCATGCCTCATCTGCCTTGCAATCCAGCGCCCGCCGCGTGGTCTACACCGTCCGCTCGGGCGATACCCTGTGGCGGATCGCCAAGCTCTTCCAGGTGCGGGTCGCGCAGATTCTCGCCTGGAACGCCATGGGCTCGCGAGCCCACATCCTGGCCGGCCAGAAGCTCACCATCCGCGTGGCTTCCGGCGGGTAAGCCGAAGCCGATTCGTCTACACTCCCGAGCTTCCCTCATCGCAGGCAGGCTCGGCTATGGGATTTCTCTCAGGTAAGCGCGCGTTCATCGTCGGTGTCGCGACCGACCGCTCGATCGCATGGGGCATCGCCCAGGCCATGCATCGCGAAGGCGCCGAGCTCGCTTTCTCCTACGTCAACGAGAAGATGAAAGAGCGCGTCGAGCCGCTGGCC
>DASVWT010000136.1:0-8566 GCA_036393055.1 Steroidobacteraceae bacterium | reverse complement strand
TCGCCCATGGGAAACAGGCTCAGCAAGATCTACACGCGGACCGGCGATGACGGTACGACCGGGCTCGGCGACGGCACTCGGGTGCAGAAGGACAGCGCTCGCGTCGAGGCATACGGGACTACGGACGAGCTGAACAGCGTGCTCGGCGTCTTGCTGGCCGTTCCGGGGTTGCCGGAAGCGGTGACCGAGTTGCTCACAGAGTTGCAGCATGAGCTCTTCGACCTCGGCGCCGAGCTGTGCATTCCGGGTCACCTCGTCATCACGGCTGATCATGTGACGAGGCTCGAGAAGGCTTTGGACGCTTTCAACGATCCGTTGCCGCCGCTCAAGGAGTTCATTCTTCCCGGTGGTGGTCCCGCGGCGGCGGCCTGTCACCTGGGTCGCACAGTCGCACGCCGGGCCGAGCGGCGCGCATGGACTCTGGCCAGGGTGGAGACGGTCAACCCCGAGGTGCTGCGCTACCTGAACAGGCTCTCGGACCTGCTTTTCGTGCTGGCGCGGGTGTTGGCACGCCACGAGCGCGGGAGCGAGGTTCTCTGGCGCCACGAGCGCGGCAAGCGTGGGTGAGCCGCGCAGCGCAGGGACGGCGCAGCGCAATGGCCATTGCGACGTGCCTGCCACGGCGGCCCGATGATCAGCACGCAAAGTCCGTCCCGGCCGCGACGAGTCCTCGCGGGCCTCATCCTCTGGGCCGTGGCGCTGGCAATGTTCGCGGTTGCCGTCGCGCTCTTCCTGATTTGCCTGGCGGGTTTCGCGCTGCTAGTCGCAGGCGTCTCGTCCTGGCTCGATCGCGCGGCCGCGGCCTGCGCGTGGGCGCGGACCCTCGGTGGCGTCGGGCTGATCGGCGGCAGTGCCGGCCTGGCGGCGCTCGGCTGGCTTGCGGTCGAGAGGCTGCCGGGGCCGCTGGGCCGCTTCGCGCACCTGCGCTACCGCATTCCCCGTCCCGTCCCGGACGAGGAGACGGCCTTGCAGCGCGCGCGCAAGTTCGCAGCCGTCATCGGGATCCTGCTGGCACTCATGTGCCTCCCCTTCGCTGCCGCCATTCATGTGACCAGTCACGCGCCGTGGCTCGGGTGGGGCGGCTGAGGTCCAGCGGCGCATAATCCGATCACCCTCGGGACAAAGGAAAGATCATGACTCTGATGCAAGCCTTCAAGGTGTGGTGGAGCTACAGCTGGCGGGCCAGCATCCTGGTCATCCCGCTGTGGGCCATCATCACGGTCTGGTCGCTCATCGGCATGGTGTCCGCGCTGCAGAGCATGCAGCTTTCGGGGCAGGGGCTGGAGAGCCTCAACGTCGGCCAGCTGACGCGCATGGCTTCGGGCGGTGTGACGCTGTCGATCCTCTCCCTGGTGCTCACGGCGGCGATTCAGGTATTCGCCATGCGCTGGACGCTCAACTCGCGCTGGTCGGACTTCCGGCTGAAGGCCGTGCCGCCGGAAGCGCAGGTCGGGAACGAGTCAGGAGCGGGCGCTCGCCTTCGCGACTAGGGACTTCACAGGCCGACCACCAACGTGCCGGCGTCGCCGCAAGCCGGTCTGCTTCATCGCTGCGGCTCCTGACAGGCAGCTCATGTATTCAACATCCTGCGCCAGCGCTGCCAGTCGAACGCCGGGCCGGGGTCGGTCTTGCGGCCGGGAGCGACGTCGCTGTGGCCCGTGATCCGCCCGGCCGAGAGTGTGGGGTAAGTCGCGAGCAGGGCTTTGACGAGGGCGGCCAGGCTCTCGTACTGCCCGTCCGTGTAGGGAATCACGTCGGTTCCCTCCAACTCGATGCCGATCGAGAAGTCATTGCAGCCGGCGCGGCCCTGGTACTGGGACAGGCCGGCATGCCAGGCTCGCATGCCAAATGGGACGTACTGATGTATGGAGCCGTCGCGACGGATCACCACGTGCGCGGAGACGCGTAGCGGGGCGGTGTCGCGGAAGGAAGGATGCGCGTCGGGCGGCAGATCGCCGGCGAAAAGGTGATCGATCCACGGGCCACCGAACTCTCCGGCGGGAAGGCTGATGCCGTGCACCACGATGAGCTCGGGCGCGATGCCCTGTGGCCGGGCGTCGAAATGCGGTGAGAGCACCTGGCGCACGCCGGCCAGCAGACCGGTGGCGGGCTCGATTTGCAGCGTGGCCGGTCCAATGCCGGGCGGCGGCGCGCCTGCGCGAGTCATAGCCGGTTCAGTCATGCAGGTAGCGCGAGAAGCCGGCGTAGAGCACGGCCAAAAGGCCCGTGACGAAGATGCCATCGAACGTACCGGCGCCGCCTATCGAGGCTACCGGTGCGCCGAGGGATTGGACCGCGCCGAGGTTCAGAAGGTCCGCCCCGATGAGCGTTCCGAAGCTGCCGCTGATGTAAGCGAGGGGAGCGGCTCGGCGGCGCGTCAGGGCGACGGCGATGATGGCGGTCGCCACCGCCGGCACGAATATGGGCAGCGCGATGCCGAAGCCGGGAACCGGCCGTGCGAGGTAGTGGGTAACCCCGGCGACGAAAGCGGTGCCGACCGCGCTGAGGAGGAACAGGCGGTGCCTGGCGAGCAGAAACAGCGACAGGCATACGGGAATGATTGCGCCGCCGACGTTGACTGCCAGGATCGTGGAACGCGTCTGCTGCACCATCGGTACGATGTAGGTCATGCCGAAGAAGCTGATCTCACCCGCCGTCACCGTTCTGTGCCCGGCCAGGTAGGCAACGGGAATGTTGATGTAGCTGCCGAGCAGGGACAGCCCGAGCACTGCAATCAGCGTGCCTTCCGCGATCCCCATCGAGACCGACGCGTAGCGCAGCAGCCGCAGCGCGGCGAGTGCGATCAGGACGATCAGCAGTCCCCAGAAAATGAGCAGGAAGGGAAGCGAGACCGGAAAGTATTGGAGTTGGGATACGTGGTGCATGGCGTGCGCGCATTATCATGCCACAATACCGGGATGAGCACCGGCAACGCCCACTACTGCGCACGAGATCTCGCCCACGTCTGGCACCCCTGCACCCAGATGAAGGATCACGAGGATCTCCCCATGATCCCGGTCCGCCGCGGCTCCGGGGTGTGGCTGGAGGACTTCGACGGCAGGCGTTACCTCGATGCGATCAGCTCATGGTGGGTGAATCTATTCGGCCACGCCAACCCGCGCATCAACGCCGCGGTACGCGGGCAGCTGGAGAAGCTGGAGCAGGTGATCCTGGCCGGATTCACGCACGAGCCGGTGATCGCGCTGTCCGAGGCGCTGACCTCCATCGTCCCGGCGGGGCTCACCCGCTGCTTCTATGCCGACAACGGCTCCTCGGCGGTGGAAGTCGCGGTCAAGATGAGCTTCCACTACTGGCGCAATGTCGGCAAGACCGCCAAGCGCCGCTTCATCACTCTCTCCAACAGTTACCACGGCGAGACCCTCGGCGCGCTGGCGGTGGGCAACGTCGAGCTCTACAAGGAAATTTACAAGCCACTGCTCATGGACGTGATCACCGTGCCGTCTCCCGATTGCTTCGGGCGCGAGCGGGGCGAGACCTGGGCGGAGCACTCGCGGCGCAAGTTCGCCTGCATGGAAGCCGCTCTCGCCCGGCATGCCGATGAGACCGCCGCCGTGATCCTGGAGCCGCTGGTCCAGTGCGCCGGCTCCATGCGCATGTACGACCCGGTCTACCTCACGCTGCTGCGCCAGGCCTGCGACCGCTACGGCGTACACCTGATCGCGGACGAGATCGCCGTCGGGTTCGGCCGGACGGGAACCATGTTCGCCTGCGAGCAGGCGGGCATCCGCCCGGACATGATGTGCCTTTCCAAGGGGCTGACCGCCGGTTACCTCCCTCTCTCCGCGGTCGTCACCACCGACTTCATCTACCGGGCCTTCTACGACGAGTACGTGAAACTGACCGCCTTTCTCCATTCCCACAGCTTCACCGGCAATCCGCTCGCCTGCTCGGCGGCGCTCGCCTGTCTCGAGATTTTCCGCACCGATGACGTCCTCACCCGCAATCGTGCGCTCTCCGCTCATCTCGGCGCGAGAGCCCGCGAGCTCGAAGACCACCCGCACGTCGCGGAGGTCCGCCAACATGGCATGATCGTGGCGGTAGAGCTGACACGCAACAAGGCCACTCGCGAGCCGTACCCGTGGCAGGAGCGGCGCGGTCTCAAGATCTACCGCCACGCCCTGAGCCGCGGCGTGTTGCTGCGGCCGATCGGCACGGTCCTCTACTTCATGCCGCCCTATGTGATCACGCCCGAGGAGATCGATCTGATCGTCGAGGTCGCGCGGGAGGGAATCGAACTCGCGACATGCGACTGATACGCGTCTACGTCCAACCACCCGTGAAGGCTGGCGGGCGCCACGCGATAGAAGGCGAGGCTGCCAACCATATCTCGCGCGTGCTGCGCCTGCGCACCGGCGATGCGCTCACAATTTTCGATGGCCGGGGCGGCGAGTATGCCGCCCGGATCGAGGAGTTCCGCAAAGGCGCCGTGGTCGTGGCGGTGGGGGATCGGTCGTCGCCGGTCCGGGAATCGCCGCTTGCCCTCACCCTGGCGCAGGGCGTCTCCCGCGGGGAGCGCATGGATTGGGTCGTGCAAAAGGCCACCGAGCTCGGCGTCAGCCGGATCATCCCGGTGCTCACGGAGCGCACCGTCGTGAAGCTCGACGCGAAGCAGGCAGAGCGCAAGCTTCTGCACTGGCAAGGTATTGCAACTGCCGCCTGCGAGCAGAGCGGCCGCGATCGGATCCCGATCCTGGACGCGCCATTGGCCCTGGCCGAGTTTCTCGGCGGAGTCGACCGCCGCGCGTCGCGCGTGATGCTCTCCCCCGCAGCCAGCCTCAGGGTTGCCGACCTGCCGCGGCGGCCGGGGGCAGGCATCCTCGTACTGATCGGTCCCGAAGGCGGACTGGCCGAAGCCGAACAGCAAGCCGCGCTGGCAGCCGGATTCGCCGCCGTACGCATCGGCCCCCGGGTGCTGCGCACCGAGACCGCGGCCGTCGCCGCCCTGACATTGCTCCAGTACCAGTTCGGCGACCTCTGAACTCGCAATACGGGCGACAAACATCGACGTAGCGCTCGGTCAGCGCCCAGATCTCATCGAGCTCGTGAGGTGAGAGCGAGCGGCTCGGTCGGATCGAGATATCGACTGGGACCGTGCGCATTCCGCAGCCTCAGGCATTCACGAAGATTCGTCTCCCGTCCTTCCGCAGCTCGAGCATCGGCGACTGGTAGAGCTCGCTGAGCCGCTCCGCAGTCAGCAGCTCCCGTGCGGGGCCCGCCGCCCAGCGGCCATCGCCGAAAAGCAGCAGCACCTGGTCGGCAAAGCGCGCAGCGACGGTTGGATCGTGCAGGGTCGCGATGACGGTGTTGCCCGCGTTGCAGAGCTCCCGGAACAGTCCGAGGATTCCCGTCTGATGTGCCGGGTCGAGGTGATTGGAAGGCTCGTCCAGCAGAAAGACCGCCGGTTCCTGTGCCAGCAGCGCCGCGATCGCAACCCGCCGCAGCTCGCCGCCCGACAATGTGTCGGTCCGCCGCCCGGCGAACCCATCGAGATCGACTGCCGTCAGTGCCGTGCGGGCGATGCGCTCATCGTCCGTCGTCTCCCACTCCCAGAGCTTGAGGTGCGGGTGCCTGCCCACCAGCACCGCCTCCAGCGCCGTGGTGACGAAGGATTCCTCGACGTCCTGCGCGAGCAGCCCCAGCCGCAGCGCCACCGTCCGCCGGCTCAAGCTCTGCATCGAGGCCCTGTCGAGGTATACCTCGCCGGCTTGCGGCCGGCGCAGCCCGGCGAGCGTATGGAGCGTCAGCGTCTTGCCCGTACCGTTTCTTCCCAGGATGGCCACGAACTCTCCGGGCCGGAATTCCAGCGACAGATCTGCCACCAGCTGTCGCGCGCCGATGGCCACCTCGAGGGCACGGGCGGCGAGCGTGCAAGGACGGCTCATGGACGCATCAGGGGCGTCTCACCGGCGCATCTCGGACGCCTCTGAGAGCCGCGTTCGCGGAATGGGCTGCCCCGGGAGACGCTTAGGGCTGCAGGCGTGTCGCGGTCCAGGGTCCAGCCTCGAAAAAGCCACTCGGCTGCTCAGTGAGCTTGCGCGTCCAGCGCGCGCGGTCGTGCACCCGCGCCTCGCCCTCCGCCCACAGCTCCACGCTCTGCGCCCATAGGTGATAGCCGCCCCAGTGAGGCGGCCGCGGAATCACGATATCGAGGTCGCTCTCGGCCCCGGGCTGGCCGGGCAGCGGCGTGCCGAAGCGCTCGGCCGCGGCGGCCACGGCCTCGAGCAGCGCCTCGCGCGAGGCAACCGGCTCGCTCTGCGCGCTGGCCCAGGCACCGACCCGGCTCGGCCACGGGCGCGAGGCGAAGTATGCGTCACTGTCCGCTGCGGGCGCCTGCAGGACAGGCCCCTCCACGCGCACCTGCCGGTGCAGCGCATCCCAGTGCAGCACCGCCGCCGCCCGCGGGTTCTCCGCGAGCTGCCGGCCCTTGCGCGACAGGTAGTTCGTGTAGAAGACGAGGTAGCCGGGGAGCGGCACGACTTCCTTGCAGAGCACCACCCGAGCCGAGGGCTGGCCATCCGGGTCGCAGGTGGCGACGACCATCGCGTTCGGGTTCGGCTGGTGGCGGTGTTGCCAGGCCTCGGCCATCCAGCGGTTGAGGATGACGAGGGGCTCCGGCGGGAGGGGCTCGGGCAGCAGCTCTGTATGTCGCATCACGTCGACATATTAGTTGCCCGCCGGATTGCGCGCGACCCCACGCACTTGCGGCGGCCTCGCGGGGCCGATAAAAGGGTGGTCCCCACCCACAGATCCGATGCCGGGAAGATCCCCTATGACGCGGGACAATGTGACTCTGGAGGACCTGCGCGGCCGCCTGACCGAGATCGACCGGCAGCTCCTGGCGCTGGTCGGCGAGCGCAAGGCATTGAGCGGCGAGGTAGCCCGGGTCAAGCGGGCCACGGGCCATCCCACCCGAGACTTCAAGCGCGAGCGCGAGGTGATCGAGGGCGCGCGAGCCACGGCTCTCGAGGTCGGTGTCTCGCCGGCGCTCGCCGAGGAGTTGCTGCGCCTGCTCATCCGGTCCTCCCTCACCACCCAGGAGCAGGCCAGCGTTGCCGCGCGCGGTGCGGGCTCCGGCCGGCGAGCGCTCGTCATCGGCGGCGGCGGCAAGATGGGCCGGTGGTTCGTCGAGTTCCTTTCCTCGCAGGGTTTCGCCGTGGAGGTCGCGGACCCCCATGGCGGCCCGGACGGGGTACCGCGAGTCGCCGACTGGCATGCGAGCGGCCTCGAGCATGACTACATCGTGCTCGCGACGCCGCTCGGGGTGACCGATGCGATCCTGCGCGACCTGGCGCTGCGCCGGCCCCGCGGCGTGATCTTCGATGTCGGATCGTTGAAATCGCCTCTGCGTGCCGGCCTGATGGCGCTGAAGTCCCACGGGTGCCGCGTCACTTCCATTCATCCGATGTTCGGCCCCGACACGCAGCTGCTCTCGGGGCGGCACGTCATCTTCGTGGACTTGGGATCCGCCGAGGCCCTGGCCGAGGCGCGGGCGCTGTTCGCGCCGACCATGGCCGAGCAGGTCGTGATGAGCCTCGACGATCACGACCGGCTGATCGCCTACGTGCTCGGCCTCTCTCATGCGCTCAACATCGCCTTCTTCACCGCGCTGGCGGAGAGCGGCGAGGCAGCGCCGCGGCTGGCGCGGCTATCGAGCACGACTTTCGACGCGCAGCTCGATGTCGCGAGCCGCGTCGCGCAGGAGAGCCCCGAGCTCTACTTCGAGATCCAGAGCCTGAACGACTACGGCGCGGAGTCGCTGGAGGCTTTGTCGAAAGCGGTGGAGCGTATCCGGGCGGCGGTCCTGTCGCGTGACTCGGAGGTTTTCGGTGCCCTGATGCGGCAGGGGCGCGATTATCTCGAAGACCGCCGCAGCGTCGCAGAGCGCCGGGCGTAGGTCCCGGTGGCAACGGTGCGGACAGTGGCTGCCGACCATGCGCTCGAGAAGGAGAACGAGCGGCTGCGGTCGCGGCTCAAGGAGCTGACCGAGGAGGTCGGGCGCAACGAGGCACTCTTCCGCAAGACACAGGAGAGGGAGCTCGAGCTGCTGCGGGCCGGGTCGCTCGCGCAGTTGCTCGACCGCCTGATACACGGGCTGCGCCAGTCCTACCAGCTGGATGGGGTCACGCTGCTGGTGCACGACCCGCAGCACGAGATCCGACACCTGCTCTCGGGCGACGGCTTTCTGCTCGAGGAGCTGGAAGGCGTCTACTTCGTCGATGCGTTGACGAGCACCGCGCCGCAGGTCGCCAATCTTGAGCGCCCCTGGCTCGGCCCCTTCCGCCTGGCCGACCACGAGCTGCTGCTGCCCGGCGTTGCGGGCGGCGGCAGTCTCGCCCTGATTCCCCTTACCCGCCAGGAGCAGCTGGACGGTGTGTTGGTGTTTTTCAGCACGGATCCGCGGCGCTTCACCAGCGATCTCGCCAGCGACTTCCTGGCGCATCTCGGCGTGGTCTCGGCCATCTGCATCGAGAATGCCGTCAACCGCGCGCGGCTGGTGCGCAGCGGCCTGACCGACTTCCTGACGGGCTTCCACAACCGGCGTTAC